>DASSUO010000239.1:0-5713 GCA_035706925.1 Moraxellaceae bacterium | reverse complement strand
CGCCGACTCTGGCTGGTCGTGGCAGGCACGACGCTGCTCGCCTTTGCAGGCAGCTTTGTCGTCAGTACGCTGACGGCGCGCGACTATCTCGAGCAGCAACTGTACGTGCAGAGCAAGGACAATGCCGCCGCACTGGCACTGACCATGTCGCAGCAGGCCCCGGACCCGGCAATGCGCGAACTGCTGCTGACCGCCCTGTTCGACAGCGGGCACTTCCGCGAAGCCCGCTTCACCGACATTCACGGAAAGGTGGAGGTGGAACGGAAGAACGAGGCCCGTATCGACAACGTGCCCGGATGGTTCACCTCCGTCTTTCCGCTTCACGCCCGGCCAGGCGAGGCGCTGGTCTCCAACGGCTGGCAGCAGGCGGGGCGCGTCACGCTGGTAGCGGACACCCGTTTCGCTTATGGCGCCTTGTGGCGCGGAGCCTTGCAGCTGCTGGCGTGGATTACGATTGCCGGCGTCGTCACCGGACTGCTCGGCATGCTGCTGCTGCGTGCCATCCGCGCGCCGCTGGATCGCGTGGTGGAACAGGCCGAGGCCATCAGCGAACGACGCTTCCTTACTGTCGAACTTCCGCACATTCCGGAACTGCGGACGATGGTCGCGGCACTGAATTCCATGGTCGAGCGGGTACGTGCGATGTTCGCGGAGGAAGCTGCCCGCATCCAGGCGCTGCAATTGCAGGCCAACGGCGACGCGCTCACCGGACTGGCCAACCGGGGCTGGTTCGATTCCCGCCTTGCCGCCGCCCTGGCCGAAGAAGATGCAGCGGCCGACGGCTGTGTGCTGTGGCTGCAGTTGCATGACCTGCACCGACTGAATGCCACGCTGGGTCACGAGGGGTGCGACCAGTTGCTGCAGGAGGTTGCCGATCTCTGGCGCGACCCTCTCTCCGGTCATCACGACTGGCTGGCCGCACGCGCCAACGGCGGCGACTTCCTGCTGCTGGCTCCGCGTCTCGACGGCGCCAGTGCCAGGATCTTTGGCGAAGGCCTCATGGCCCGCCTGATTGCCCGCCTCGACAGCAAGCACGGACTGAGCGGCAATGTCGCCCATCTCGGCATCGCGACTTATCGCCATGGCCAGGATGCAGAGCGGGTTCGGCGTCAGGCCACGGACGCCTTGCAGGCGGCACTCGATGCCGGCGACAACGCTGTCGTCCTGGAGTCAACGCCCGATGCGGACGTCGCGCCGCCCGACTGGCCGTCGCTGCTGACGCGCGGCCTGTCAGAGCGCTGTTTCTATCTGCAGGCATTCCCGGTCGTGGCGAGCAATGGCTCGCTCCTGCACGAGGAAATGGCCTTGCGCCTGCGCCATCCTGACTCCAGCGCGCCGCTACCGGCCGGAGCCTTCATGCCCTCGGCCATCCGTCACGGCCTGTCATCCGCCCTGGACCTGGAGGCGGCACACCAGGCCGTGGCCAGGATTCGCGCCACGGGCCGGCCGGTTGCCCTCAACCTGTCGATCGAGTCCGTGCAATCTGCCGACTTTCTCGACCAGCTGGTGAAGGAGCTGAAGGCATTCCCTGACGAGACCGGAAAATTGTGGCTTGAGATCAGCGAGCATGGGCTGCGGGGCGAGCTCCAGACACTGCGCCGCTTCACGTCCGCCTTGCGGCCGCTGGGCTGCCATGTCGGCATTGATCACTTCGGCCGGCACCTGAGCAGCCTGCCCTGGTTGCACGAGCTGGGCCTGGATTACCTCAAGATCGACAGCAGCCTGGTGGACGGACTGGAGTCCCATCCGGGTAACCAGGCGCTCGTCCGCGCCATTGCCAGCGTCGCCCAGGCCCTTGGCCTCATGACGATCGCCGAGCATGTCCGGACTCCGGGAGAACGCGAGCTATTGGCCCGACTGGGTGTGTCCGGCCTGACCGGGCCAGTACTCAACTAGACGTCAATCCCGGTATTTCGCATCGAATCTGCGACCATCGTCCATGAATGGCAATGAACTTCGTCGATTCGGCTGACTACCGGAGTGACATTACCGCCCACCCGTTGCCCGCCGCGTGGGCCCGCAGCGTTTCATCCGGATCCACGGCGACGGGATGCGTGACGTACTCCAGCAGCGGAATGTCGTTCCGCGAATCGGAGTAAAACCAGGCTCCATCAATACTCTCGCCCGATTCCGCCAGCCACTGCTCCATCCGGACAATCTTGCCGTGCTGGTAGCAGGGCGTGCCCTTGACCTTGCCGGTATAGCGGCCATCGACCTGCTCCGGCTCGGTAGCGATGAGGTCCGTTACCCCCAGCTCAGCCGCAATCGGTCCGGTGATGAAGCGGTTGGTGGCCGTGATGATCACCAGCCGATGCCCCTTTTCCCGATGCGCCTGCAGCAGCTGACGCCCCTTGGGCAGGATCATCGACGCCACCTGCTCCTGCATGAAGGCCCTGTGCCACGCCGCCAGCGTGTCCGGGGTTTCCCGGGCCAGGACGGCAAACACGAACTCGCTGTAGGCAATGATGTCGAGCTGACCCCGGCAGTAATCGGCATAGAAACGGTCATTCTCGGCACGGTAGTGCCCCGCGTCGACCAGCCCCCGGCGCACCAGGAACTCGCCCCAGGCATGGTCGGAGTCGCCCGCCAGAAGGGTGTTGTCGAGATCGAAGATCGCAAGGGTCATGGCCAGGCTCCGGCGGACGGAAAAACGCGCATCATAGCGATTTCATACACAAAAATCCGGACGCGGCGCTTGCTCCGCCCACGGCGTCTAGAGTATTTATAAAACAAAGACTTGGATAACCAAGTTCCGTCTCTTTCTTGGAGTCCGCCGTGATCGATGCCGACGGCTTCCGCCCCAACGTGGGCATCATCCTCGCCAATGGCCAGGGGCAGGTCCTGTGGGCTCGCCGCACCGGTCATGAGGCATGGCAATTCCCGCAGGGCGGCATCAGCGAGAATGAGTCGCCTGAAGAGGCCATGTTCCGCGAACTCTGGGAGGAGGTCGGGCTTGAGGAGCCTGATGTGCGCATCATCGCCCAGACCCGGGGCTGGCTGCGTTACCGGCTGCCGCGCCGGTTTGTGCGGCACGACAACAACCCGGTATGCATCGGGCAAAAGCAGAAATGGTTCCTGCTGCAAATGCTCGCCGAGGACGAACGCGTATCGCTTACCTGCACTCACCCGCCCGAGTTCGACGGCTGGCGCTGGGTGAGCTACTGGTATCCGCTCAACCAGGTCGTGACATTCAAGCGCGAGGTCTATCGCCGCGCACTGACCGAACTGGCCCCGCGCCTACCCCAACGCTAAGCCCATGTCGCGGCTGAAGCCGCTCCTACAATTAGAGTTTGTATCGTTGAGGCGGACACTCCGCGAGGAAGGCCCATGCTGCCGATGCTGGAAAAGCTGCGCAAGATAGTGCAGGACGTGGATTCCGCGCCGAATTTCGCAGCGGCGCTCGAAACCATGGTCACAAGCGTGCGCGCCACCATGGGCACCGAGGTCTGCTCCGTCTACCTGCTCGACGACAAAACCAATCGCTACATTCTCGTTGCATCCGAAGGCCTGAGCGCGGACGCCGTCGGCAACGTATCCCTGGCCTGGAACGAGGGCCTGGTGGGGTTGTGCGGCGCCCGCGAAGAGCCCATCAACCTTGATGACGCCTCGGCCCACCCCAAGTACCACTACCTGCCCGAGACCGGCGAAGAGCAATACAATTCCTTCCTCGGCGTTCCCATCATGCACCGCCGCAAGGTGCTGGGCGTCCTTGTCGTGCAGCAAGGCGACAAGCGCCGCTTCGACGAAGCCGAAGAAGCCTTTCTCGTGACCCTCTCGGCGCAGCTTTCCGGTGTTGTCGCCCACGCCAAGGCGGTGGGCGCCTTTGACGCCCTGCGTGCCGCACAACCGCGCGCCAACGTCACACGCCTCTTCCAGGGCATCCCGGGCGCCACCGGAATCGCCCTGGGCCGCGCCATCGTGATGTACCCGCCAGCCGATATCGACTCGGTGCCAGACCGCGTGGCAGAAGACCCTGACGCCGACATCCGCCTCCTGCGCAAGGCCATCGAGGGCGTGCGCGAGGACATGCGCGCGCTCGACAAAAAAATGCAGGGATCGCTGCTGGAAGAGGAGCGCGCGCTCTTCGAAGCCTACCTGCGCATGCTGGACGACAACGCACTGGGCGCCGAAATCGAAGGACGCATCCGTGCCGGCAACTGGGCGCAGGGCGCCCTGCGTGAAGTGATCGAGACCCACATGCAGGCCTTCGCCAGCATGGAAGACCCCTATCTGCGCGAGCGCATGGCCGACGTGCGCGACCTCGGCCTGCGCATCCTCGCCCACCTGCAGCAACAGGAGGCCGGCGAGGGCATTCGCGAGTTGCCCGAACACTCCATCCTCATCGGCGAGGAAATCACCACCGCCATGCTGGTGGAAACACCGCTGGAACGTGTGGCCGGCATTGTCACCGTATTGGGTGCCGCCAACTCGCACATGGCGATTGTCGCGCGCGCCCTTGGCATTCCGACCGTGCTCGGCGTCGCCGACCTGCCCGTGACGTCGCTCGACGATACCGAGATGATTGTCGACGCGTATCAGGGACGCATCTATGTACAGCCCTCGCGGCAGCTGCGCTCACGCTACAAGGACATCATCAAGGAAGAGCAGCAGCTCGTGGCCGGCCTCGAGGCCTACCGCGACCGCCCGGCCGAAACACCCGACGGTCATCGCCTTGCGCTGTATGTGAACACCGGCCTCATGGCCGACGTGGCACGCGCCAAGGATCGCGGCGCCGAAGGCGTCGGCCTGTACCGCTCCGAAATTCCCTTCATGCTGCGCGAGCGCTTTCCCGGCGAAGAAGAGCAGCGCAACATTTACCACCAGCAACTCGAAGCGTTCGCGCCACGCCCCGTGACCATGCGTACGCTGGACATCGGCGGCGACAAGGACCTGCCCTACTTCCCCATCGACGAAGAAAATCCGGCGCTGGGCTGGCGCGGCATCCGCATCACGCTGGACCACCCCGAAATCTTCATGGTGCAGATCCGCGCCATGCTGAAGGCCGCCATCGGCCTCGACAACCTGCAGATCATGCTGCCCATGATCTCGTCAGTATTCGAGGTGGAAGAAGCCCTGCACCTCATCCATCGCGCGATGATGGAAGTGCAGGAAGAAGAAGGTGTTCCCATCGCCATGCCGCGCATCGGCGTCATGGTCGAAGTACCGGCCACCGTGCTGCAGATTGCCGACATGGCGCAGCTCGTGGACTTCGTTTCCGTTGGCTCCAACGACCTCACCCAGTACATGCTGGCGGTGGACCGCAACAACTCGCGCGTCGCGGACATCTACACGCCCTACCACCCCGCCGTACTGCGCGCACTGCAGATGGTCGTACAGGAAGTCCACCGCGTGGGCAAGCAAGTGGGCATTTGCGGTGAAATGGCGGGCGATCCCGGTACCGCCATCCTGCTCATGGCCATGGGCTTCGACTCCCTTTCCATGAGCGCAAGCAACCTGCTCAAGATCCGCAAGGTGATCTGCAATGTGCCTTATTTGCAGGCGCGCGGACTGCTGGAGCAAGTCATGCAGGTCGACAACGCCGCCGTGATCCGCTCCCTTGTGGAGTTCGAGCTCGAAGACCTGGGACTGATCGACCTGATCCGGCCGACGAAGAAGTCAGCCTGACTTTCACGGTAGGTCGGGCTTCAGCCCGACTCTCACGACCACTGCCAATCCAGTCGGGCTGAAGCCCGACCTACCGGGCTGGCGCCCT
>DASSUO010000238.1:0-10869 GCA_035706925.1 Moraxellaceae bacterium | reverse complement strand
AGTGCGCTCCGGTTTGTTTTATTGTGTGTTGGCGACCCGGTAAGGCGCCGCACTTTTCAAGAGCACAGGCACGAGCTTTTCATTCGCGCGAACCGATTTAATGCTTCATGCGGCTACCCGGTCAAAGCCGTTCACGCCCCGGATTTCGCCGCTGACCAGCAGCCAGACAAACGGCGCATGTTTCGCCCGCCACAACAGCCGATTCGCAAAAAGATGACGAAAAAATGGCGATGGCATCTCTTCCATCTTCTCGTCAAAAATTACGAGACTTTTCGCACTTTTTTGACAACTCCGATCGTCGTTAAATGTTGTACCACACTCGAAATACAGCTAAAGATATACACCACAGGCGGTATTCATCCGGGCGAGGGAGCAGCCCGCCCTATTCCGGAATTGCCACTACCGGGAATTGCATTCACCAGGATCCGCGCTACAAATTCGCCATGTGCAACAATTATGAAGCCGCTTCCGCTGCCGACATCGCCCGCCAGTTTGGCGTGGGCATGACCTCCCGCTATCACGCGATGGAGGTGTACCCGCGCTCGCAGGGCTGGTTCATCCGGCGTGACTCTCACGCCGTCGATTACCGCCGCGAACTCGTGCAAGGACAGTGGGGGCTGATTCCCTGGTTTGCCAAGGCGGCAAAGCTCTCCTACTCGACCAACAATGCCCGCGCCGAGGAACTGGAGGCAAAGGCCAGCTACAAGCAGCCCTGGGCCCGCAGCCAGCGCTGCCTCATTCCGGTCGCCGTGTTCTGGGAGCCCTGCTGGGAGTCCGGGCGCAATGTGTGGTGGAGCTTCCGTCGCGCCGACGGTGATGCGTTCGCGCTGGCGGGGCTCTGGAATACCTGGGTGGATCGCGATACCGGTGAACTGCACGAGAGCTACACCATGCTGACGCTGAACGGGGACACGCATCCGCTGTTCAACCGCATGCACAAGCCCGATCCCGCGCGACCGGCCGACGACCAGGACAAGCGCATGGTCGTGGTGCTGGAGCCGGATGCCTGGGACGCGTGGCTGACCGCCCCGCCCGCTCAGGCGCGATCGCTGATCCACCAGGCCCCGGCATCGGTATTTCTCGCTCAGCCGGACCCCGAACGAAAGCAGCGCTGAAACAGGGTTGTTTGCGCAGCCGTCAGCCGTCAGCAATATGACGCAGGGAACGGAAATCCCGCACCGAATGCGCCCGCCGACTGCTGACTACTGACTGCTTACTGCTGACCAGATGAAATCGATGTGGCTCCGGAATGCGCGCTCACACCGTCGCAATGGATTTCACTGCCACCCAATCGCGATTCATCTCTCTCACTGCCATCCGAAGCGATGCGCGTAATAGCCCTTCATCGCCTGCGTCAACGCCATGTAGGCCAGCACGATTACAGGCAGGAACACGAAGTACAGGGGCGGCAGCGCCTGCAATTTGAAGTAGTGCACCACCGACCCCATCGGCAGGAAAACACCCACTGCCATCATCAGCCCGGTCATCACGAGAAGCGGTGTCGCGGCACGACTCTGCACAAACGGAATCTTCACGGTGCGTATCATGTGGACGACGAGGGTCTGGGTCAGCAGTCCCACAATGAACCAGCCGGACTGGAACAGGGTTTGTTGTGCGGGCGACTGCGCACCAAACACGAACCACATCAGCAGAAAAGTGGTGATGTCGAACACGGAACTGATGGGCCCGAAGTACACCATGAATCGACCGATGTCCGCTGGCTGCCAGCGCTGCGGCAGGCGTAGCGCCTCCTCATCGACATTGTCGAAGGGAATCGCGATCTGAGAGATGTCGTAGAGCAGGTTCTGCACCAGCAGGTGAATGGGCAGCATAGGCAGGAAGGGAAGGAAGGCGCTGGCGGCCAGCACGCTGAAGACATTCCCGAAATTGGAGCTGGCCGTCATCTTGATGTATTTGAGCATGTTGCCGAAGGTGCGGCGTCCTTCCAGCACGCCCTCCTCCAGCACCATGAGGCTCTTCTCGAGCAGGATGATGTCGGCCGCTTCCTTGGCGATGTCAACGCCCGAATCCACCGATATGCCGATATCCGCCGTGCGCAGGGCGGGTGCATCATTGATGCCGTCGCCCAGGAAGCCGACGACGTGACCATTGGTTTTCAGCGCCCGCACAATGCGCTCCTTGTGCGCCGGCGTGAGCCGGGCAAACACATTGTGTGACTCCACCGCCGCGGCCAGCGACGATTCATCCATGCGCTCGATGTCGCTGCCGAGCACAACACCCAGCTGCTCAAGACCGACTTCCCGGCAAATCTTGGAGGTCACCAGTTCGTTGTCGCCCGTCAGCACCTTGACGGCCACGCCGTGCTCCGCCAGCGCCAGCAGGGCCGGCGCCGTCGAGTCCTTCGGCGGATCCAGGAAGGCGACGTAGCCGATCAGAACGAGATCGCGCTCGTCGTCCAGACCGTAGACCTCCTGCGTAGGTGGCAAATCGCGGGCCGCGACGGCAACCACGCGCAGCCCCTGTTCATTCAGGTCGGCTGTCACGGACCGGATACGCGCCAGCAACTCCAGCGACAATGCTTCGTCCGCGGACCCGTGGCGGACACGTGTGCAGACGGCGAGGATTTCTTCTACCGCTCCTTTCGTAATCAGCAGGTGATGCTCGTCGTGCTCGGCGACAACTACCGACATGCGACGGCGCGTGAAATCAAAAGGAATTTCATCCACCTTGCGGAAGGCAGTTGCGACCTCCAGTTCGCGGTGAACTTCGGCATGCTCCAGCACGGCGACATCAAGCAGGTTCTTGAGGCCGGTCTGGTAGTAGCTGTTGAGGTAGGCCATCTCCAGCACATCGTCGGAGTCGTCGCCCCATACATCAACGTGGCGCGCGAGGAAGATCTTGTCCTGGGTGAGCGTGCCGGTCTTGTCAGTGCAGAGAACATCCATGGCGCCGAAGTTCTGGATCGCATCCAGCCGTTTGACAATGACTTTCTTGCGAGACAGGAATACGGCCCCCTTGGCCAGGGTCGATGTCACGATCATGGGCAGCATTTCGGGCGTCAGCCCGACTGCCACCGACAGCGCGAACAACAGGGCTTCCAGCCAGTCATGCTTGGTGAACCCGTTGATGAGGAACACCAGCGGCACCATCACCACCATGAACTGGATCAGCAGCCAGCTCACTTTGTTCACGCCCGCCTGAAAGGCCGTGGGGGCGCGGTCCGCCGCCGTCACGTGACTGGCCAATGCGCCGAAGTAGGTGAATTTGCCAGTGGAAAGCACCAACGCCGTCGCCGCTCCCGAAACGACGTTGGTCCCCATGAAGACGATGTTGTCCAACTCCAGCGGATTGACTGCTTTGGCATCCACCTGCCGGGTGAATTTCTCGACCGGCATGGATTCGCCCGTCATGGCCGCTTGTGCGACGAAGAGATCCTTCGCAGTGAGTACACGGCAATCCGCCGGAATCATGTCGCCGGCGGAGAGCGCGATCACGTCACCGGGAACGAGCAGCCGGATCGGCAACTCGACTGGCCTTGCTGATTTGGCCAGAAGATTCAGGCCGCCGTGGCTTTCGACTGGTGCCCTCGCCTCCGGAGGTTCGCGCCGCATGACGGTTGCCGTGTTGCTGACCATGGCCTTGAGCGCGTCGGCCGCCTTGTTGGACTTGGCTTCCTGCCAGAAGCGCAGCACGGTGGAGAGCACCACCATCGTGCTGATCACGCTCGTGGCCTTTATATCGTCAGTGAGGAAGGAGATGACGGCGAGCAGCGTCAGCAGGAGGTTGAAGGGATTGCGATAGCAGTGCCACAGGTGCTGCCACCAGGGAAGCGGCTTTTCGTGCTCGACTTCGTTGAGGCCGACGCGATGGCGGATGGCGTCGGCCTGGTCGTCTGTCAGACCATTGCGATGGCTGCCCAGTTCACCCAGCAAGGCATCAAGATCACTGTTCGCCTTTGCAACGAGCGCGGCGCTGAGGGGAGCGGGGACTTCCCGGCCCAGTGCGGCCGGCGGCAAGGAATCCGGCAGCGCCCGCCGATGGTAATGACGGGTGACATGGCGGGTACGCACGAACCCCGCGAAGAGATCCTTCAGTACGGTGAGATTCATGAAGTCTCCGGAGTCGTCGGCAGGATTCCGGTTGCGACAGGCCGTGCCGGACGCCGGACGCATTCGGACCCGCCCACGGCAGGCATCCGAAGCTAGCGTAGCCATTTTCCCCGGACGCCGCCCAATCGCGCCTGACCTGTATCAGGTCCGGCAACGACAGCAGACAGGGCTCTGGCCGGACACCGTTTTCGCCCTGCTTTCACGAGATGTTCATTTGGCGCACGGGCTTATTTCCATTATTCTGGAAATATGGAAACAAACGACGCCCTCGCTGCCCTCTCGGCCCTGGCCCAGGAGAATCGCCTGGCCATATTCCGGTTGCTGGTCCGGCACGCCCCCGCCGGCATGGCCGTCGGCCAGATCGGCGAGACGCTGGGACTTGCCGCCGCCACGCTGTCCTTCCATCTCAAGGAGCTGCACCGTGCCGGCCTGATCGAGTCGCAAAACGAGGGCCGCTTCATCTTTTATCGTGCGCGGCTGGATGCCATGGACGCGCTAGTGAACTTTCTGACCGAAAACTGCTGCGGGGGAACTCCCTGCCGCCCCGACCGACCCTCACGGTGCCCATGATGAAATCCGTCTACAACGTCCTGTTCCTCTGCACTGGCAATTCCGCGCGCAGCGTGATGGCCGAAGGCCTGCTCAATGTGCTCGGCAAAGGCCACTTCCGTGCCTGGAGCGCGGGCAGCCAGCCCACCGGACGCGTGAATCCGTTCGCCATCGAGATTCTCCAGAATATCGGCTACGACACGTCCGCGCTGCGCAGCAAGAGCTGGGACGAATTTGCCGCGGCCGACGCGCCCGCCATGGATTTCATCATAACGGTTTGCGACAACGCGGCCGGTGAAGTCTGCCCCGTGTGGCCCGGTCATCCGGCCACCGCGCACTGGGGCTTTGAAGACCCGGCTGCGGTACAGGGCACCGACGATGCAAAGCGCGAGGCGTTCCACCAGATCTTTCATCAGATCCGTAACCGCGTTCAGCTCCTGCTCGCCCTGCCGCTGGATGACCTGGACCGCATAGCGCTGGCCGCGCACGTGCACGAGATCGGACGCCAATGAGCCTCTCGCGACGTCTTGCGGCGGAGGGCCTCGGCACCGCCTTCCTGCTGGCAGTCGTGATCGGCTCCGGCATCATGGGCGACCGGCTTTCCGGCGGCAGTGTCGGACTGGCGCTGCTGGCAAACACCCTGGCCACAGGTGCCGGACTGCTCGCGCTGATCCTCACCTTCGGCCCGGTGTCGGGTGCGCATTTCAATCCGGCCGTGACGCTGGTAGCGGCACAGGCGGGGCAACTCACACGGCGTGAAGCGGCCGCCTATGTCGTCGTACAGATGATAGGTGGATTGCTTGGCGTTGCTGCCGCGCACCTGATGTTCCAGGCACCGCTGTTCTCGCTGGCGACCCATGTGCGCACGGGCGGTGCGCAGTGGTGGAGCGAGTTCGTCGCCACCTTCGGGCTGGTGTCAGTGATTCTCGGTTGCTCGCGGCATCGGCCGGCCATGACACCGTTTGCGGTGGCAGCCTACATCACCTCGGCGTACTGGTTCACGGCATCGACGTCCTTTGCCAACCCGGCCGTCACACTGGCACGCGCCACCAGCGATACGTTTGCAGGAATCCGGCCGCAGGATGTCGCGCCCTTCGTGGCGGCGCAGTTGCTGGGGGCGTTGGCCGCAAGCCGGCTGACGGGCTGGCTGATGTCGCCTGCACCGGTGGCTTCGGCTTCGAGTAGTGACGCCGCCATGCCTCACAGCGACCAGAGTCCGGCGAACTGAGGTCCCTTTTCAACCGAGTCCGGCATTATCCGCCGCCGCAGGCGCGCCGGATTTCGTCACGCAGCACGCCCATCATTCCGCGCCGGGCAAAGCGGTTACCTGCCTCGAACCGGTAGTCGCGCTGCGCATTCTCGCAGGCCACGGGATCCCGCTGCCGTGTGTTGTAGCGCGCGCTCGCGACATTCTCGCTTGAACTCCGATTCTTCATGGGCGGCGATCGGTGCGCCCATTCACGCAGGCCACTGCTGTCGACCACGGCAGCCGTCACGTCGAGGGACTGATGTCGCTCGCCGCTGGCGCAGGCGAGATTGGTGAAAGTCTGGCGTCCGTCCGGCGCGATGCAGCGCTGCACCGGTTCGGCCTGCGCGACGGCGGCTAATCCGATCAGAATGAGTGACAGGCCGTACGAGAGAAGAGACATATGCGGCACTCCTTTGCATCCACACACGACAGGGGAACGCCGGCGGATCAGGCAGCGTCCTTGCTGCCCTCGGGAAGACTCACTTTGTCGCGCGTTCGCGGAGTTCCCGCAATCGGCAAAAAGTCGCGGACTCAGCGCACCTGCAGGGTCTGCACGCCGCTATCGGTACCGAGCAGGAGCACATCGGCCGGACGCAGCGCGAACAGGCCATTGGTGACCACGCCGACAATGTTGTTGATACGCTCTTCCATCTGCCGCGCCACGGAAATGTCGAGGTTCCACACGTCGAGAATGACATTGCCGTTATCGGTCACCACACCGTCGCGGTACACCGGATTGCCGCCCAGCCTGACCAGCTCACGCGCCACATAGGAGCGCGCCATGGGAATGACTTCCACCGGCAGCGGGTAGACGCCGAGGCGATCGACCTTCTTGCTGGCGTCGCAGATACAGACGAACTTGCGCGCGACAGCGGCGACAATCTTCTCGCGCGTCAGCGCGCCGCCGCCGCCCTTGATCATTTCGAGCGAGCCATTGATCTCGTCGGCACCGTCCACGTAGACGCCGATGCTGGACACCGAGTTGAGGTCCAGTACCTCGATGCCGATCTTGCGCAGCCGGGCCGCGGTGGCTTCGGAGCTGGCCACCGCGCCGGGAATGTCGTCACGCAGGGAGGCGAGGGCATCAATGAAGAAGTTGGCCGTGGACCCGGTGCCCACCCCCAGGATCTCGCCCGGCTCGACATGGGCGAGGGCAGCCTCGGCAACGGCTTTCTTGAGGGCGTTCTGGTCCATGGGCGGGCTCCGGCGGCGAAAAACGGCGATTATACGGCCCTTGGGCCGCCCTGTGCCGACATCCTGTCCTGTCGGCGCGGAGGACAGACGGAGCCGCCGACAGGGTCGCGGATTTGAATAATGCCTTTGCCAGCACGTCTTTTGCCGCTGCGGTCCCGCGCCTCGCCCCCTGCCCTCGCCTGCCCCTGCGGCGAACCCGGCAGCCAGGCCCCCGACATCGCGCCCAAAGCCGCTCCGGTGGGGTAACATCGTCAGCTTCCGTCCCCCCAAGCGCCCGCGACATGCTCGAAACCTATGTAAAGAAGATCCTCCGCGCCAAGGTCTATGACGTCGCCGTCGAAACCCCGCTGGACGAAGCGGCCGGCATTTCCCGCCGCCTGAAAAACCGTGTACTCCTCAAGCGCGAGGACCTGCAGCCGGTGTTTTCCTTCAAGCTGCGCGGAGCGTACAACAAGATCATCCAGCTGACGGCCGAGGAAAAGGCGCGCGGGGTCATTTGCGCCTCCGCCGGCAATCATGCGCAGGGCGTGGCACTGGCCGCGCGCCGACTCGGCATCAAGGGCGTGATCGTGATGCCGCAGACCACGCCCGACATCAAGGTCAACGGCGTGAAGAACCTGGGTGGCCACGTGGTGCTGGCGGGCGACTCCTACGACGAAGCCTATGCTCATGCCTGCGTGCTGGCGGAGGAGAAGGGCTATACGTTCGTGCACCCCTATGACGATCCCGACGTCATTGCCGGCCAGGGAACGGTAGCCATGGAGATCCTGCGCCAGCATACCGGCGACATCGATGCCATCTTCGTCCCCGTGGGCGGTGGCGGTCTCGCTGCCGGCATTGCCGCCTACGTGAAGTATGTGCGCCCGGAAGTGAAGGTCATCGCCGTCGAACCGGACGATGCCGCCTGCCTGGCCGCCGCCATGAAAGCCAAGAAGCGGGTGACGCTGGACCAGGTCGGTCTCTTCGCCGATGGTGTCGCCGTCGCACGCATCGGTGAAGAGACGTTCAAGATCCTGAAGCATCATGTCGATGAGGTCATCACCGCCAGCACCGACGAGATCTGCGCCGCCATCAAGGACATCTTTGACGACACGCGCTCCATCGCCGAGCCCGCCGGCGCACTGGCCCTCGCCGGCCTCAAGAAGTACGTTGCCCGCGAAAGCTGCGAGGGCCGTACCCTCATCGCCATCGACTCCGGCGCCAACATGAACTTCGACCGCCTGCGCCATATTTCGGAGCGCACGGAGATCGGCGAGCGGCGCGAGGGCATCTTCGCCGTCACCCTGCCGGAAAAGCCCGGCGCCTTCCGCGCCTTCTGCGCGGCGCTCGGCAAGCGCAACATTACCGAATTCAATTACCGCTATGCGGATGCGCGCGACGCCCATGTCTTTGTCGGCGTGCAGCTGCGTCACGGCGTGGATGAGCGGAACGAACTGACCGCCGTGCTCGGCCGCAAGGGCTATCCCGTCCTTGATCTGTCCGACGACGAGATGGCCAAGCTGCACATCCGGCACCTGGTGGGGGGGCACGCGCCCATCGGTGACGAGCGCCTGTTCCGCTTCGAATTCCCGGAACGCCCGGGCGCCCTCATGAACTTCCTGACGCGATTGCAGTCGGACTGGAACATCTCCCTGTTCCACTACCGCAATCACGGCGCCGCCTACGGACGCGTGCTCGTCGGCCTGCAACTCGGCGGTCGTCCCCATGCCGATCTGCTGGACTCCCTGCGCGCCGTGGGCTATCCGTTCCAGGAAGAAACCGCCAATCCCGCCTACAAACTCTTCCTGGGGTAATCGCCAACGCTGCAATTGGAGCAGCCTCCGCCGCGAATAATTGCAGTGCGAAAGCTGATTCAGCGCATGACGCGGGTACTCGCGAGCTCACGACGAAGGCCTTCGGAAAAATGGGAATTGCGGGTACAACCAGCCCTGCCTGGCAGGCGTAACAGAAACCGCCTCTACTGGAGACAACAGCCACAATGAACGGCCTGATCGTCTTGAAATATCTGGTGACGGCTGGCGTCGTCGTTGTCGTATCCGAAGTCGCCAAGCGCAGCGACAAGGCCGGGGCACTCATTGCATCGCTGCCCCTGGTCACGCTGCTGGTGTTGACGTGGCTCTACATCGAGAAGCAGCCGGCGACCAAGATTGCCAACCATGCCTATTACACATTCTGGTACGTGATTCCCACGCTGCCGATGTTCCTCGCCTTTCCCTGGCTGCTGTCGCGCCTCGGCTTCTGGCCCACCATGGGCACGTGTATTGCCCTTACCATCGCATGCTTCTGGACCTTCGCGCTCATCATGCAGCGTTTTGGCATCGACCTGCTCTGACAAACGCATCCAGACATCGCCGGCCGGATGCCGCAGATGACCCGTCCGGAAAGAAAATGGGGGCTGCTCCCACAGGAGTCAGCCCCCAAAGCAGCGACAAGAAAGGCGGCTATCCGCCCGGATAGCCAGGCCCGCTTCTTTCCGTCACATGCAATGCTGCAATCGACGTGATGCCCGCAAACACTCCGGCCTGATCAGCAAAACGTTGCCGTTCCCCAGCAGTTCACGTATGAAGGCGGCAAGCCGATTATATTTCCTTGCCTGGCATATCCTTGCAGGATGTTGCTCACGAAACTCACCGTTGGCTGCGAGACGTTCAGTGTGAATGCATTGGGCAAGTTCAAGCTCCATCCCTGATTCATTACCTGCGTATAGTCAGGGTATTGAATTCCCGCTTCCTTCTGGAACGACAGCCCGAAATTGGAAGAATTCACGTCTACCTGGTGAAGATTGCTCAGGTTGTAGGGCATGTTATAGGCATTCAAGGTTGCCCTTACCGTCGATGTGGTGGTACTGGTCGGCAAGCCGAGCCCGGTAGCCAGCTGATTGTCAATCTTGTTTTCCATCTGCCCCTGAATGGCGGATATGACGGCATTGAGGAGTCCTGACCCGGCAAAGCCCTTCGATTGATTGATGCTCAGGGGCGCGATGCTTCCGCCATTTCCGTAAATCAGCGTATGCACGGTATCCCCCAGATTCAGACCCTGGATGAATGCCTGCGTTTGTCGCGAACCCGTCAGGCTGATCGGCAGATTGGTGCGGGGCACGGTACTGTAATTGACCGTTACCGCGTCGTATGGCTGGCAAACCCCCAGCACACACGCGAAATCGTCATTTAATCCCAACGAGGTGTTGTTGGTCGGCGGCTCCTCATAGGTGGTGCCGTTGGTAAACTGGTTGTGACCATCCGCCGTAGGATTCGCATTCCAGCCACAGCACCACCCGGCTTTCGTCTGCGCTGTACCTGTGCAGGGCTTTGTCGTGGTGCCGCAAGTCGCGGCAATATCGGTTTGCCCCTGCAACGTGACATTGGCAACAGCGGAGAGAAACCCGCTGAACGACGTCATCTGTCCAAAACTGAGAGGGCCGACGACGCTCGCTCCTCCAAGCCTGACCCCGGCAATCTCACGCGAGGAGGGATCACTGTCATTCTTCACAACCAGCTGTATGAACGGTCGGTTGATTGTAAAGGACTTCATTTGCGCGCGATTGCCAGCGGTATCGCCCGCACTCTGCGAAGTAATGCAGTTTCCACTGCTGTCCGCCATACACCCGAAAGAGACGTTGGTCGCGGAGATATCACAATGTTGGCCATTTATCGCTGCGCCGGTACAGCCAAGGTCTAGCGACGCGATATTTGCATCAAACTCCAGCGTGGCATCCAGACCGACCTTGTAGAAGGTGTAATTACCTACCACCTGCTTGTCCATGACGAAAAGTGCCTGCCCTGTCACCTGAGACAGTTCAGCATCATC
>DASSUO010000237.1:0-15643 GCA_035706925.1 Moraxellaceae bacterium | reverse complement strand
CACGCGTGAGGCAATGGCATCACGCACCGGCGCGAATGACCGACGGTGCTCGGGCAGTACGCCATGCGCCTTCAAGGCCGCAAAATGCTCCGCTGTCGGATAGCCGCGGTGACGATCGAAGCCGTACAGCGGATGACGCGTGTGCAGCACATCCATCTCGGCATCACGCTGCACCTTGGCGAGGATGGAGGCAGCACTGATTGACGCCACCCGGGAATCCCCTTTGACGACCGCCGTCGCCGCACAGGCAAAGCGAGGGGCACGGTTACCGTCGACAAGGACATGCTGGGGGGCAATGGTCAGTGCCGCCACCGCGCGCTGCATGGCCAGAAGACTGGCCTGCAGGATGTTGAGCTGGTCAATCTCGGCTGGCTCGGCGCGGCCATAGGCAAAACACAATGCCTTTTCCCGGATTTCCACCGCCAATGCCTGGCGACGCCGATCAGTCAGCACCTTGGAATCCGCAAGGCCGGAAATGGGCCGTGCCGGATCCAGAATCACGGCAGCAGTCACCACCGCGCCGACAAGCGGGCCGCGGCCCACTTCGTCGACCCCTGCTACCAGAAGGTCGCCCAGATCCGGCAATGCATCGAAGAAATCGTCCTGTGCCTTGCGCGGCATCATGTTCCCGCCCCTTGCTGGCTGATCAACGCCTCGACGGCATCTGCCGCCTTCACGTCGGCATCCTGTCGCAATGCCGCGTGCAGTGCCGCGAAGTGCGCCACACGGTCGGCACGATAGGCCGGCTCTTCCAGCCAGCGCAGGGTTTCCCGCGCAATGGCGTCCGGCGTGGCCGCCTGCTGTAGCAGCTCAGGCACCAGTGCTTCGTCCGCCAGCAGGTTCGGCAAGCTGACGAAGCGGCTTTTCACCATGAATCGGGCAATCAGATAGGTCAGCCAGTGCAGGCGGTAGGCCACCACCATGGGCTTTTGCAGCAGCATGGCTTCCAGCGTGGCCGTCCCCGACGCGAGAACGACCACATCGGCGGCCGCCATGACCATGCGCCCGACACCGGCACCAAGTCGCGCGTCAAACACCGTGGCCTCCAGGCCGGCTTCCCCCAGCAGTCGCTCGATATCGGCACGACGCGCGTCGTTGATGGCGGGAATGAGGAAACGTGCCTGCGGCCGCTGCTGACGGATCCTCAGCGCGGCGGCGAAAAGATCCGGGCCGATGCGCGCCACCTCGCCACCGCGACTGCCAGGCAACAGGGCAATGTATTCGCCCTCGGCCGGCAATCCGAGCGCGGCGCGCGCCGCGCCCGTGTCGTTCAGCGGCGGCAGTGCGTCAGCGAGCGGATGGCCGACAAAAGCGGCGCTTACGCCATGTGCATCGTAAAAGCGTTTTTCAAACGGCAGCAGGCACAGCACGAGATCGATGGCAGCACGGATGCCTTCCACTCGCCCCTGACGCCAGGCCCAGACCGAAGGACTCACATACTGCACCGTCGGAATGCCAAGCGGCTTCAGCAATGCAGACAGCCGCAAATTGAAATCCGGCGCATCGATGCCGATGTAGAGATCGATTTTTTCGTCAGTGAAGCGCTGTAGCAGGGCATCGCGAATCCCGAACAGCTCGCGCAGGCGACCCAGCACCTCGACGAGCCCCATGACGGAGAGCCGCTCCATGGGAAACAGGGATTCGCCCCCTTCCGCCTCCATCTGCGAGCCGCAGATGCCGATGAAGCGCGCGCCGGGAAAGCGGCGACGAAGTTCGCGAATAAGACCGGCCCCCAGGGTGTCGCCGGAGACCTCGCCGGCGACGATGCCGATCGTGAGGGGCTTGCCCTGGCTGGCGGACATGGAGGTCAGCGCACGATGCCGCGCGTGGAGGCCTTGAGGGAATCGATGAAGAGGCCGACTTCGGGGCACTCGGCCACCAGCTTTTCCGCCTCGACGATGGCCGCTTCCAGCGTCATCTTGTCGCGATAGACGATGCGATAGGCCTTCTTGAGGGTATTGATCGTATCGTTTGACCAGCCACGACGACGCATGCCTTCGAAATTCATGGCATAAGCCGACGCCGGATTGCCCCCGACCATCACATAGGCGGGAATGTCCTTGACCACCAGGCTGCAACCCGCAGTCATGGCAAACGAGCCGATAATGCAGAACTGGTGCACCCCGGTCATGCCGCCCAGAATGACTGAATCGCCAATATGGACGTGACCGGCAATGCCCGTTCCCGTGGCCAGGATGCAATCGTTGCCCATGACCACGTCATGGGCGATATGCACCGACGTCATGAGCAGGTTGCGGCTGCCGATGCGGGTCAGGCCCTGGTCCTGCACCGTTCCACGATGAATGCTGACGTACTCGCGAATCTGGTTGTCGTCGCCGATTTCGAGCCGGGTCGGTTCACCCTGGTACTTCTTGTCCTGGCAGTCCTCGCCCACCGACGCAAACTGGAAAATGCGATTGCGCTCACCGATCCGCGTGGGCCCCTTGACGACCACATGCGACCCGATGACAGTGCCCGCGCCGATTTCCACATTGGCGCCGATGATGCTGTAGGGGCCGACCTCGACATCCGCCGCAAGCGTGGCGGAGGGATCGATGATGGCGGTGGGATGGATCATGGTATCCGTCCTCTTCTGTCTCAGACGGTCTGTTCGGCAACCAGGATTTCGGCACTGGCGGCCAGCTCCCCGTTGACTTCAGCACGGCACTGGAACTTGTAGACATTGCGCTTGAACTGGCCCGCCTCGGCGTACAGGTCGAGGCGATCACCCGGTACGACCTGGCGCTTGAAGCGTACGCCATCGGCGCCAACGAACAGGTAGATGTAGCCGTCGGCCGGGCGCTTGCCCGTCGTATGAAATCCGAGAATGCCGGCGAGCTGCGCCATGGACTCCAGAATGAGCATCCCGGGCATGATGGGCTTCTCGGGGAAGTGGCCGGTGAAGAACTCTTCGTTGGCCGTGACGTTCTTGAATCCGGAAATGGACTTGCCGGGCTGTACGTCAGTCACGCGATCCACCAGCAGGAACGGATAGCGGTGGGGAAGGAACTGGCGTATCTCAAGGATATCCATCATGGCTAACGGCCCTCGTGACGTGGCGCCGGACGGCATCCCGCCGACCGGAAAAAAGAAGGCGTATTGTACGGGGTCAGGCCCCTGCCTGCAGCATTATTTGTAGGGAAATCAATCAGTCCGGTGCTTGACCAGACTGACGGAGCGCCTCCAGGGCCTGCTCCAGGTCGCGCAGGCGCCGGGCCATGTCGTCCAGCTGGCGCAGGCGTACGGCGGTTTTCTTCCAGCGATCAGAGGGCTCGAAGGCCGTCCCGGACGAGTAGCTGCCGGGTTCGGTGATGGACTTGGTGACCATCGTCATGCCGGTGATCTGGACCTTGTCGGCGATCTCGATGTGACCCACCAGCCCCACTCCCCCGGCCAGGACGCAATGGGCGCCAATGCGGGTGCTGCCGGAAATGCCACAGCACGCTGCAATGGCCGTATGGGCCCCCACCACGACGTTATGGGCGATCTGCACCAGGTTATCGATGATGACACCCTCGTGGATCACGGTGTCATCAAGGGCGCCACGATCCACCGTGGTGTTCGCGCCGATATCGACATCATCATGGATGACCACGCGGCCGATCTGGGCAATCTTGTGCCAGCGGCCGCGCTCGTTGGCGAAACCGAAGCCATCTCCCCCGATCACCGCGCCGGAGTGTATGTTGACGCGATTACCGATGACGCAGTCGTGATAGATGACGGCATTCGCACGGATCCGGCAATCATGGCCGATTCGCGTACGGGCCTGCACCACCGCGCCCGCCTCCACCGTCGTTCCCGGGCCGATCTCGACCCCCTCGCCAATCACCACCCGCGGACCGATGGCCGCTGACGGGGCAATCGTGGCATCGACCGCCACCACGGCGGAGGGGTGAATACCCGCCGCCGGACGCGGGGTACGATCAAATCGCGCGGCGAGCCGGGCGTAGCCGGCATAGGGATTCGGCAGCAACACCGCATTCCCGGCGAAATCCGTCGCATCGTCGGGCCGCAGCAACACGGCACCGGCACGGGTTTCCCGCAATGCCGCCTTGTAGCGCGGATTCGACAGGAAGCTGAGTTGATCCGGCCCGGCAGCGGCCAGCGTATGCAGGCCGCGAATGATCAGGGTGCCATCTCCACGGAGCTCACCACCGAGCTCGCGGGCGACATCCGCCAGCGTCAGGGAGACGGCAACCATGCGAACTTACTTGGCCGACGCCGGAGCCGCTGCGCTCTGCGCGTTCAGCTTCTCGATGACCTTCTTGGTCAGGTCGATGGCCGGATCGAATGCCATCACGGCGCCCTGCTTCTCGATCACGAGGTCATACTTGTTCGCCTTGCGGAGTTCTTCGATGATGGCGCGGACCTTGGGGACCAGCGTGCCCTGCAGTTCCTGCTCGGTGCGCTGCTTGGCTTCACCCACCGCCTGACCGAGACGCTGGAATTCGCCGGCTTTCTCTTCCGCCTGCTTCTGCAGGTCCTGCTTGTCCTTGGCCGACATGATGGCGTTGTCCTTCTGGTACTTCGCCTGCAGACCCTGGATCTCTTCCTTCAGCTTGTCCATGCGATCACGCTGGACCTTCGTCGACGCATCATACTTTTCAGCCGCCTTCTTTGCGGCATCGCTGCCCTGCAGCACCTGGGCGCTGTCGACGATGGCAACGCCGCCCGCCATGACGGGACCGGCCAGCAATGCGGCGACAACGCCGGCAAACACAACTGATTTACGCATGAAACTATCCTCGACTGATGGCCATCCGGCCGTTTCTTTTATTCGGGCACCAAGGCCCATCCTGAACATCAAACCGGTCCGAAACCCTGCCCGATGGAGAACTGGAATATACGAACCTCATCGCCCGGCTGCTTGTTCAGCGGCCGCGTGAGGCTGAAGCTCAGAGGACCGATGGCGGTCAGCCAGGCCAGGCTGATACCGGTGGTATAACGCAATTGGCCCAGATCCGGGTAGTACCCGGCGAGGTCCGTATCGAACACGTTGCCGGCATCCAGGAACAGGGTGGTGCGAAGCTGGCGATTATCCCCGGCGAACGGCGTCGGCACGACAATTTCCGCTCCGCCCTCGATGAGGACGTTACCCCCGACCACTTCCGGCGCCGGGTCGTTGGGACACAGCACCACGGCACAGCTGCGCGGGCCCATGCGGTTGTCGCGGTAGCCACGCACCGATCCGAAGCCGCCGGCAAAATAGTTCTTGAAAAAGGGCAGCATCGGCGTGTTGCCGTAGCCGTCCCCGTAGCCGAGGGCACCGTGCAGGCGCCCCACCCACGATCCACTGATGGGCACGTAGAGCTGGCTGTTGTAGTTCACACGGTAATAGGTCAGGTCGCTGCCCGGCCAGGAAAAGTCCGCGCTGATCGACTGCGACGCACCGCGATCGGCAAACACCCCGCGATTGAGCGTATTTCGTGTCCAGGCAAGGCTGCCCGTGTAGGTGTTGTAGTCCGTCCCCTCCCTTGTCGCGAAATCCTTCACGAACTGCGAGACGAGGCCGGAGGCACCGAGCTGGATCGTCGTCTTGTCGAGACCCAGCGCAAAGCTCATGCGCTCGGTTTCATCGATCGGATAACCGAAGCTGATGTTGGCGCCCTGCGAGTCAGTCGTATAGGTGCTGACGTTGAGCGAGCTCAGCTTCGTGGCACGATAATAGAAGTTGTAGCCACGACTGACTTCGTCGAGCGTGAAGTAGGGATCAATGAAGGACAGGTTGTAGGCGTCCTGGACCTGAGAGCGGCTGAGACCCAGCGAGAAGCGGTCGCCCGTACCGAGAAAGTTGGTCTGGCTCACGCTCGCGCTGAAAATGAAACCCGCACCCTGCGAGTAGCCCACGCTGGCGCTGATGGAGCCGGACGGTTGTTCCTTGACCGTCGTTGCGACATCCACCTGATCCGGCACGCCCGGCACACGCGGCGTCTCGATGTTCACATCCTCGAAAAATCCGAGGCGCTGGAGGCGGACCTTGGAGAGGTCGATCTTCTCGCTCGAGGCCAGGGCACCCTCGTACTGACGGAACTCGCGACGCAACACATTGTCGTCGGTCTTCTGGTTACCCTTGAAGGTAATGTGCCGGACATAGGCCTGGCGTCCGGGGTTGACGAAGAACGTCACGTCCGCCACCCGGGTGTCGTTGTGCAGGTCCGGAAGGCCGTTGACCTCCGCAAAAATGTAGCCGTCATTGCCCAGTCGGCGCGTAATGAGCTTGCTGGTCTGGGTCAGGTTCGCCTGCGAAAAGATGTCGCCTTTGCGGATCAGGACCAGGCGCTTCAGGATGTCTTCCGACACCGGGAACTCGCCGGCAAGCTTGACCTCACCCACCTTGTACTGCTCGCCTTCGGTCACGTTGACGTCAATGTAGACGTCCTGCTTGTCCGGCGTGAGCTTCACCTGCGTAGAGTTCACGGCGAAATTGACATAGCCACGGTCCATGTACCAGGACCGCAAGCGCTCGATATCACCCGAAAGGCGCTCGCGGGAATACTTGTCGTCGCTCTTGATGAATGAGCTGAAGTGGTGCTGCTTGAGCTGGAACACATCGCGCAAGGTATCGTCACTGAAAACCTTGTTGCCGACAAAGCCGATATGGACGATGCGCGATGCGGCACCTTCCTGAATCTTGATGTTGAGGGCAACGCGATTGCGCGGCTTGGGAACAGCGTCGACATCGATGCGGGCAGCATAGCGTCCCTGGGAAATGTACTGCCGCTCAAGTTCGCCCTTTACATGATCCAGCGTGGCGCGCTGAAACACCTCCCCTTCCGCAAGACCCGCCGATTTGAGTCCCTTCTTGAGGTTGTCGGTATCGATCGACTTGTTGCCCTTGATGTCGATACTGACGATCGTGGGACGTTCGGTCAGCGTCAACACCAGCACATCACCGTCACGACCCACCTGGATGTCTTCGAAATTCCCCGTCTTGAACAGGGTACGGACGGCATCCGCAACACGTTCGCTGTTGACGGTATCGCCGGCGTTAATAGGCAGACTGGCGTAGACACCGGAGGCCGACAGACGGGCTAGGCCCTCGAGACGAATGTCCCGGACCACAAAGGAATTGTCTTCAGCATGCAAGGCGGACGCGCAAAGAAGAACTGCCACGCAACACAAAAGGCGCGGCAAGCGCCGAAACAGGATCATCAAAGGGGTTACTCCGCGCTCACAGGCGGCTCAGATCATTGAAAATCGCCAGGAGCATGAGGCTCATCAGCATGACGATGCCGATGCGGACACCCAGCATCTGCATGCGCTCGGAGACGGGGCGCCCGAGGACACCCTCAAGGCCGTAATAGACCAGATGCCCCCCGTCCAGCACGGGAATGGGCAGCAGGTTCAACACGCCGAGGCTGACACTGAGCAGGGCCATGAAGCCGATCAGTGCTTCCCAGCCCATGGCCGCCGTCTGGCCCGCCACTTTAGCAATCGTGATAGGGCCACTCAAGTTATTGACGCTGATAAGACCCTGCACCATCTTGCCCATGGATTGCAGCGTGACGGCAATCAGCGTTCCCGTCTTGGCAAACGCCAATCCCAGTGCATCCAGTACACCGTGCTCGACAGTGCGACGGTAGGCCGCCGGATACTCGATGGGCTGCTCATGCACCCCCACGCCAAGGCGACCGCGCACGATCCCCTGATCATCCTTTTCGCCAGCCGGGGTCAGATGCAGGGTTACCACCTCCTGGCCTCGACGTACCTGCACATCAAAACGCTGCTCCGGCTGTGCCCGGACGATTTCGACAAAATCCTGCCACGTCCGGATCGTCACGCCGTCAGCCACCAGCACCCGGTCGCCCGTCCGGAGCCCTTGCCGTGCTGCCGCACCCTCCGGCAATACGTCCCCCACCACGGGATCCAGCGGCGGAGACCACGGCAGGAAACCGACTTCCCGGAAGGGATCGACGTCGCGTCCGGCCATGAAATGATTGAGTCCCAGCGACAGTTGGCGAGTCTCTCCGCCCGAGACCGGACGCAATGTCAGGGTCAGTGTGCCGGATTCGCCCATGCGTTCGATGAGTGCATAGTTGATGGCTTCCCAGTCGGCCACCGGCTTGCCGTCGACGGCGGTGATCTCGTCTCCCGGCACAATGCCTGCCACTGCAGCAGGCGTCTGGGGAAACACGCGTCCGATCACGGGCCGCAGGGTTTCAGTACCCTGCAGGAACAGGATCCAGTAAAGGAAAACGGCGAATACGAGATTGATGACCGGACCCGCCGCGACGATGGCCATCCGCGCCAGCACGGGCTGACGATTGAAGGCGCGGGGAAGGTCCTCCGGTGCGACCTCTCCCTCGCGTTCGTCCGCGAAGCGCACGAACCCGCCAAGCGGGATCACGGCCAGCTGGTAGCGCGTCCCCTTCCGGTCACCCCAGGTGACAAGCGCCGGGCCGAAACCGATGGAATAGGTCAGTACCTTGACCCCCATGCGACGCGCCACGATGAAGTGGCCGAATTCATGGATGGCGATCAGCGGTCCTAGAACGATGAGAGCCGCCAGGACCATGTGGAACACACTCATTGGGCACCTCAGCGCCGGACGCCGAGCAGCCGGGTGGCCTGCTCGCGCGCCGCGCGGTCCGCCTCCAGAATTGTGGGGAGCCCGTCGGCCGCCATCATTGGCAATTCTGTAAGTGTCCGCTCGATGATGAACGGAATATCGGTAAATGGCAGCTGTCCGTCGAGGAAAGCCGCCACAGCCACCTCATTGGCTGCGTTCAGGATGGCCGGGGCACAGCCACCCGCCTGCATGGCCTCGCGCGCGAGCCGCAAACAGGGGAAGCGCGCCTCGTCCGGCGCCTCGAAATGCAGGGCGGCCGTGGCAAACAGATCCAGCGGAGACACTCCCGCCGGAATGCGCTCCGGCCATGCAAGGCCTGTCGCGATGGGGGTGCGCATGTCGGGATTGCCGAGCTGGGCCAGGGTCGAACCGTCCACGTACTGCACCAGCGAGTGGATGATGCTTTCCGGATGAACCACCACCTGCACCCGCCCGGGCGCCACGCCGAACAG
Source organism: Moraxellaceae bacterium (assembly GCA_035706925.1). Classification (GTDB taxonomy): domain Bacteria; phylum Pseudomonadota; class Gammaproteobacteria; order Pseudomonadales; family Moraxellaceae; genus UBA2031. The sequence goes on along the minus strand of DASSUO010000237.1, from coordinate 6,622 downwards.
CCAGCAGGCTTCGATAAGTTCCAGCCCCTTGTTCATGAGGGTGGCGGAGTCGACCGAAATCTTTCGCCCCATCGACCACTTCGGGTGGCGCACCGCCTGCTCCGGCGTCACCGTACGCATGGCCTCGGTGGTCCACGACCGGAACGGTCCGCCGGAGGCGGTAAGGAGCAGCCGCTCCACGCCAACGGGAGCCGTACCACAACGACTGCCGCCGGGAAGGCACTGGAAAATTGCGTTGTGCTCGGAGTCGATCGGCAGGAGCGTTGCCCCGCCGCGACCGACCGCCTGCATGAAGAGGGCGCCGGACATCACCAGCGCCTCCTTGTTGGCCAGCAACACACGCTTGCCCGCCTCAGCCGCTGCGAGTGTCGGGAGGAGACCGGCCGCACCAACGATGGCGGCCATCACGACATCCACTTCGGCGTGGCGCGCTACGTCCACCAGCGCCTCGGGCCCGTACAGAACGTCGGTCTGACAGCCGCCGTCACGCAGCCGGGACTGTAAGCGGTCCGCATGCTCCGCATCCGCCACCACGGCGTAACGCGGGGCAAACCGGAGACAGAGGTCTCCGAGCGCATCCACTCGCTGGTGGGAGGTCAGTGCAAAAATCCTGTAGCGATCCGGATGCCTCGCCACCACATCCAGCGTACTGGAACCGATGGAGCCGGTGGCGCCGAGAACGGTGAGCTGCAACATCGTGGCGTCTCAGAAGCCGCCGGCCAGCAGCCAGCCAAGCGCGAATACCGGTGCCGCAGCCGTGAGGCTGTCGATACGGTCGAGCGCCCCCCCGTGGCCGGGAAAGATACGCCCGGAGTCCTTGATCCCTGCACGACGCTTGACCATGGACTCAAAGAGATCGCCCAGTACCGAGGCCAGAACAGTCAGCAGCGACAATCCCATGAAGGCCCAGAAACGCTGCCCGTCGAGACCCCGCCACAGTGCCGTGGCAACTGCCACCGCCATGGTGAGGGCAAGCCCCCCCAGGAAGCCCTCGATGGTCTTGCCGGGACTGACTGCCGGGGCGAGCCTGGTTTTTCCGAAGGCACGACCGGCAAAATACGCCCCCGTATCCGCGCCCCACACAAGAAGGAAAAGATAGAGAAGCCAGCCGGCACTCTGGCCATGCAACGTAACGAGCCCCAGCCAGGCCGGGACCAGCAACACCAGGCCAACGACAAACAGGAAGACGGGATTTGTCCAGCGCTCCGTGCCCTCCGGATAGGACTTCACCAGTCGGTGCGCCAGCAGCCAGAAGGCAACCGCAACAATATAAATCAGCTTCTGGTAGGCCGGAGCCAGCGGCAGAAACTGGAGCGCGCCAAGAATCGCCACCACCAGGGCGGCATAGGCGGCGCGGACCGGCAGCGCGGACCAGCCCATCATGGCAGCCCACTCCCATGCCGCCACGCCAACGATTGCCGCAGCAAAGGCACGAAAGGCCAGTGGACCCGGCGCGAGGAACACACACCACAGCACCACGGGTACCAGGACCACCGCCGTCAGGATTCGCTGCTTCAACTCGGGTTTCACGACAGGACTCCCTGCTGGGCTGGCGCCCGAAGTCCGGGCGCGAAAAAATCTGAAAAGGATGGGCTCAGGTGCGACCGGCCGCTTCGACCTGCTCGGACGTTCGTCCGAAACGGCGCTGACGCCCGGCGAAATCGGCCAGCGCCCGGTCCAGCTCGGCGGGGCTGAAGTCTGGCCAGAGCGCCTCAGTGAAATAGAACTCCGCGTAAGCGGTCTGCCAGAGCAGGAAGTTGGAAATGCGCATTTCGCCCCCCGTGCGGATCAGCAGGTCCACCGGCGGCAAGTCCGCCATCTGCACGAAATGCCCCATGCGCTCTGGCGTAATCTCGGCCGGTGTCAGGCGGCCGGCAGCCACTTCCAATGCCAACATTTGTGCCGCATGCGCCATGTCCCATTGACCGCCATAGTTCACGGCGATCACGAGGGTCATGCGCACGTTGTTGCGGGTCAGGACCACCGCCTCCTGCATGCCGGCCTGCAACTCGGGAGAGAAGGCCGACAGGTCACCAATGAAGCGCAGACGAATGCCGTTGTCATGAAGCTCATGAACCTTGCGCGTCAGAGCCTCCAGAAAGAGGCTCATGAGTGCAGCCACTTCCTGCTCGGGACGGCGCCAGTTCTCGCTCGAAAAGGCAAAGACCGTCAGCACCTCGACGCCGGTACGCGCCGCATGCTCGACGATGCGACGCACGGCCACCTCGCCTGCACGATGTCCCTCGGGCCCGGGAAGGCCCCGCTTTTTTGCCCAGCGGTTGTTGCCATCCATGATGATGGCAACATGACGCGGAACGATACCGGAGACGGAGCCGAGATCCGGCGCACTGCTCGCTACAGGAGCGCTCATGGCCTCAGACCTGCATCAGTTCCTGTTCTTTGGCGGCCAGCATCCTGTCCACCTCGGCAACATACTTGTCGGTCAACTTCTGCACGTCATCCGTGCCCTTGCGCTCCTCGTCCTCGGAGATTTCCTTTTCCTTCAGGAGCTCCTTGATGTCGGCAATCACATCACGACGGATGTTGCGGATCGCTACGCGCGCATTTTCGGCCTCGTGGCGGGCCATTTTCTGCATGTCGCGACGCGTTTCTTCAGTGAGTGCCGGCAACGGCACGCGAATGACGTCAGCCGTGATGGGATTCAGGCCGAGGTCAGACATGCGGATGGCCTTGTCGATGGCGGCCAGCAGCGTGCGCTCGAAGGGCTGCACAATGAGGGTACGGGCATCTTCCACACCGACGTTCGCGACCTGCATCAACGGCGTGTCAGCACCGTAATAGGGCACCATGATGTCCTTGAGCATGGCCGGATGGGCACGGCCCGTACGCACCTTGGCAAAGGCGCCGTCGAGGGACTCAATGCTCTTCTTCATGCGGACTTCGCCGTCTTTCTTGAGATCGTTGATCATGGTCGTCTCCGTGGAACCGTCGCGTCTCAGCGCGGCTTCGTGCCAATCAGGGTGCCTTCGCTCTCGCCCACCATGAGGTTGAGCAGCGCACCGGCCTTGTTCATGTTGAAAACCGTAAGCGGCATGTCATGGTCGCGGCACAGGCAGATTGCCGTGAGATCCATGACGCCGAGCTTCTTGTCCAGCACTTCGTCAAACGTGAGGTAGTCGTACCGGACTGCGTCGGGGTTCTTCACCGGATCGGAGTCATACACGCCATCCACCTTGGTGGCCTTGATGACGAGATCGGCATTGATCTCGATGCCACGCAGACAGGCCGCGGTATCGGTGGTGAAGAAGGGATTGCCGGTGCCCGCGACAAAAATGAGTACATCGCCACCCTGGAGGTGGCGCACGGCGGCGCGACGATCGTAGTGGTCGACCACGCCACTCATGGGAATCGCGCTCATGAGGCGGGTCTTGATGTTGTTGCGCTCGAGGGCATCGCGCATGGCGATGCCGTTCATGACCGTAGCCAGCATCCCCATGTGGTCGCCCGCCACGCGATCGAGACCTGCCGCTTGCAGGGCTGCGCCGCGGAACAGGTTGCCGCCACCAACCACGATGCCCACCTGCACACCGATCCCTACGAGCTGCCCGATTTCGAGGGCAATGCGGGACAGGACCTTGGGGTCGATTCCGAACTCCGCCTCGCCCGCCAGGGCCTCGCCGGAGAGTTTGAGCAGGATGCGTTTGTGCGCGGGGTTGCGGTCAGCCATGGCGTCCTCGGGCATGCAGTCGCCGGACGGGGTCCGGTCGTGAAAGTGCGGGAATCTTACAGGATGGAGCAGGATTTTTCCCATAAAAAAGGCCCCACGAGGGGGCCTTTTTCAGGACTGTGCCAGAACTTACTTGGCAGCAGCGGCGGCGGCTTCGGCCACTTCGGCGGCGAAGTCGACTTCCTTCTTCTCGATGCCTTCGCCCACTTCCAGGCGAACGAAACGGGTCACCTTGGCGCCGTTCTTGGCCAGCAGCTGGCCAACCTTGGTGTCCGGATCCTTCACGAAGGCCTGTTCCACCAGGGACACTTCGGACAGGTACTTCTTGACCGAACCTTCCACCATCTTCTCGACGATGTTGGCGGGCTTGCCGGATTCGGCGGCCTTGGCAGCGGCAATTTCGCGCTCCTTGGCAACCAGGGCAGGAGCCACGTCTTCCGGAGCAACGGCTTCGGGCTTGGCAGCCGCCACATGCATGGCGACATCCTTGGCAAGCTCGTCATTGCCGCCTTCCAGGGCCACCACGACACCGATCTTCAGGCCGTGGATATAGGACGCCAGGCGGGCGCCCTCGATCAGCTCGGCACGGCGCACCTGGATGTTCTCGCCGATCTTCTGCACCAGGGCGATACGGGCCTCTTCGACGGTCTGACCGTCGTAGTTCAGGCCGGCGATCTTCGCGGGATCAGTTGCACGGGCGGCCAGGGCAATCTGGGCCACCTTGTTGGCAAACGCAGTGAAGTTGGTGTCGCGGGCCACGAAGTCGGTCTGGCTGTTCACTTCGAGCAGGATGGCAGTGTTGCCGTCCTGCGCCACGATGATGGCGCCTTCGGCGGCGATGTTGCCTGCCTTCTTGGCGGCCTTGGCCTGGCCGGACTTGCGCAGGTTGTCGATGGCGGTCTCGATGTCGCCATTGGCTTCGGTGAGCGCCTTCTTGCACTCCATCATGCCGAGGCCGGTACGGTCGCGGAGTTCCTTCACGAGGCTGGCGGTAATTTCTGCCATGGTCACATCCTCTCTAACAGGCCGGGGGACTGCGCCCCTCGGCAGGTAAATGAATTCTTTTTTCCGGAAGTCAGGAGCAATAAAGGGGGCCTCGCCCCCTTTATTGTCGACAGTTGCCGCGCCGCGATTACTCGGCGGAGGCACCTTCGGCGACTTCCACGAAGCCATCAGCGTCGCGGCCGCCGCTGGTGGCGGCGAATTCCTTGCCTTCCAGCACGGCATCAGCCATGGCGCGCACGTACAGCTGCACGGCACGGATGGCGTCGTCGTTACCCGGGATGACGTAATCAACGCCAGCAGGGTTGGAGTTGGTGTCGACGATGCCGATCACGGGAATGCCAAGCTTGTTGGCTTCGGTGATGGCGATCTTTTCGTGGTCAACGTCCACGACGAAGATGGCATCGGGCAGGCCACCCATGTCCTTGATGCCGCCGAGGGACTTTTCCAGCTTGTCCATTTCACGGCTGCGCTCCAGCGCTTCGCGCTTGGTCAGCTTGGCGAAGGTGCCGTCCTGGGCCTGGGCTTCCAGGTCCTTCAGGCGCTTGATGGACTGGCGAATGGTCTTCCAGTTGGTCAGCATGCCGCCGAGCCAGCGGTGATCGACGAAGGGCATGCCGCAACGGGCCGCCTGTTCGCGGATGATGGGGGCAGCAGCACGCTTCGTGCCCACGAACAGCACCTTGTTCTTGTTCGAGGCCAGCTTGTTGACGTAGTTCAGCGCGTCATTCAGGGCCGGAACAGTGTGCTCGAGGTTGATGATGTGAATCTTGTTGCGGGCACCGAAAATGAACGGTGCCATCTTGGGGTTCCAGAAACGGGTCTGGTGACCGAAATGAGCGCCAGCCTGAAGCAGCTCGCGCATGGTGACTTGTGCCATGACATACTCCGGTTTGGGTTGTGCGTCCACCTGTCCCGCCTGCCAACCCGCCTTTCTCAGCGGGCACCCGGCAGTACGTGTCGACTAGGTGTGCGATCTATGGGTGCAGCTCGTCGGTTTTTCCCTTGCATGACAGGGGTTTGCCGAAAAGCGCCGCGCTTTATACCATAGACCCTTCTTGCCCTCAACCGCGACCCAGCCCTTGTCCGGTTGACTCCCCCCCTTCATCCAGCAGTGGTGCCATGGCCCAGCTCATCAAGACTCCCCAGGATATCGAAGGCATGCGGATTGCCGGCCGGCTGGCCGCCGAGGTCCTGGACTACATCGGCCCCTTCGTGAAGCCCGGTGTCACGACCGAAGAACTCAACCGCCTCTGCCATGACTACATCGTCAACGTCCAGGACGCCATTCCGGCGCCCCTGAACTACGGCGCCGCACCCGGCCGGCCGGGCTTTCCCAAGTCCATCTGCACCTCGGTCAATCACGTCGTCTGCCACGGCATTCCCAGCGAAACCAAGGTCCTGAAGGATGGCGACATCGTCAACATCGACATCACCGTCATCAAGAACGGCTATCACGGCGATACCAGCAAGATGTTCGTGGCCGGAAAAGCCTCCATCCTCGCCGAGCGACTGATCCGCGTGACCCAGGAGTGCATGTACCGGGGCATCGCGCTGGTCCGCCCCGGCGCGCACCTTGGCGACATCGGCCATGCCATCCAGCGTCATGCCGAGGCGAACCGGTTCTCCGTCGTGCGCGATTTCTGCGGCCACGGCATCGGCACCGTTTTCCATGAAGAACCCCAGGTCCTGCATTACGGCAAACCGGGAACCGGGATGGAGCTGAAGGCAGGCATGACTTTCACGATCGAACCCATGATCAATGCCGGTGCCTACCAGACACGGATCCTTCCCGACGGCTGGACGGCCGTGACCAAGGACCACAAGCTTTCGGCGCAGTGGGAGCACACCATTCTCGTCACTGATACTGGCGTGGAGGTCCTGACCGCCCGCACCGAAGAAGACCTGAGTTTCCTCACCGCCTGATCCGGA
>DASSUO010000236.1:0-6371 GCA_035706925.1 Moraxellaceae bacterium | reverse complement strand
CGGGTCCATCTTCGTCATGGTGAATGACCGGCGCATCAATTCCATCGAAAAGGCGGCCGGCAAAAAGGTGGTGGTGCTGGACTGGGACCCTTCGATGGGGCGCATGATCTCGTCGATCGGAGCACAGCCCGTTCCGGCGGACCTCACAAGCTATGCCGGCAAGTTCAACAATGGACAGGCCGACATCATCGCGGCGCCTGCGATGGCCTACCAGCCAATGGAGCTGTACAAGGGCATCGGACAGCAGGGCGGCATCATCCGGTTCCCGCTGTTGCAGGCCACGGGCACCGTGCTGATCCGGCGCGACCTCATGCTGCCAAAGATCCCGGACCTGGATACCCGGCTCAGCCAGGTGCGCGACTACGGCCTTCAGCACATCGACTCGCTGATTGACGTGCTGAAGAAATCAGAAGCCGATCTGCCCAAGCATCTCTGGGTGGACCTTTCGGCCGACGACAAGAAGAAATATGCGCGCATGCTGCGCGAGGCCCGGCTCTACATGACCCGCGAGGGAGTGTATGAACCCACGATGATGAACATCCTCAAACGCGTTCGCTGCAAGCACGATCCCGCCAACGAGGAATGCGGCACATTCGACGAGTAACTCCGGAACCCTTCATGGGTTTTTGCCCGGTGGCACGATGCCACCGGGCATTTTTTTTGGCGCGATGCCGGCCGCGAACAGGTAACTGCTCATGCCACGCGCCCCGTCCACCATCCAGCCCGACCCGGCTCAAGCTGGCAGGCAGTTAGGCAGGCAAGTCGGCAAGTCGGCAAGTCGGCAAGTCGGCAAGTCGGCAAGTCGGGGCACCCTGGCACAAGTACAGCGCTCCGCAAGACCGACCGGCCAAAGTTACGACCTCTCGTGCCGGATGATTCGGACACGAGAGGTCTGCACATCAGGCCTTCTTCACGAACTCCGACTTGAGCTGCATGGCACCCACGCCATCGATCTTGCAGTCGATGTCGTGATCGCCCTCGACCAGGCGAATATTGCGCACCTTGGTGCCGACCTTGATCACGAGCGACGAGCCCTTGACCTTGAGGTCCTTGATCACGGTCACGCTGTCGCCGTCGGCCAGCACGTTTCCGACCGCATCGCGCACCACGCGCGCCGCTTCCGCCGCCTCGCCGGCCGCCTGTCCCGGTCCCCACTCATGGGCACACTCGGGGCAGACCCACTGGTCCCCGTCGGCGTAGGTGAACTCGGAACCACATTTCGGGCAGGGAGGCAGGTTGCTCATGGATGCTCCTGGTCGTTGGAAAAGGAGCGGCCACGGCCGCCCCGGGGACGCGAACAGTAGCAGGTGGTGAAGGGGGATTCATGGGAAAGGGTCAAACAAGACGCCGATTCCAGGGCGTTGGATGCCGCTGCGCCAGACAGGCTGTCAGGCCGACGCCAGGTCAGACGCTTGCGAGCAGCCCGGCGACACGGACGCGATTCCGGCCGGCTTCCTTGGCCTGGTAGAGCGCCTTGTCGGTGCTGAGCACCAGCATCTGGGCATCTTCGGTACTGCCCGGAATCATGGCCGCCACACCGACGCTGACAGTGACCGGGACATGCCGGTCACCGACACGGAACTCCAGGGCCTCAACCGCCTCGCGGATGCGCTCGGCAACGACCCGCGCGCCCTCGGCATCGGTTTCCGGCAACACGACGCAGAATTCCTCGCCGCCGTAACGCGCTACCTGGTCCACCTGGGTACGCACGGCATACCGCAGGGCACCCGCCACTGCGCGCAGGCATTCATCCCCCACCACATGCCCGTAGGTGTCGTTGAAGCGCTTGAAGTGGTCGATATCAAGCAGCAGCAATGCGATGGGTCGGCCATAGCGGAAGCAGCGCTGGAATTCTTCGTGCAGGAGATCGTCCAGGAAGCGACGGTTCTTGAGCCCGGTGAGCTGGTCGGTCGCGCTCAGGGCGGCCAGTCGCCGATTGGCCTCTTCCAGTGCGACGGTACGCTCCTGCACACGTGCCTCCAGCTGCTCGTTGGCACGACGCTGGGCATCGAGTGCCTCGGCCTGCGCATGGCGGGCTCGCCGCTCGGCTTCGAGGGCATCTTGCTGGGCATTGAAACGAAGGCGCTTCTCACTGTTGATGCGTTCGGCCAGGGCAAAGGACAGCAGCACCACTTCCAGGGCGGAGCCCGTTTGTGCCGCGTTCTCGGTGATCAGGTTCTGCGGCAGGAGATGGAATTTGTCGAGCGCCAGCACGATGCCGCCCATCAACATCGAACTCCAGGCCAGAGCGTAGTAGCGGGCGGAGGCATCCCCCGCGCGCCAGCGCACGATGCCCGCGGTCAGTGCCGACAGGCAGGCCGCCACCGCCACGCCGATCACCACGCGGATCAGCTCGTCATAAGGGAAGACAAAGGCCCCCAGCATCAGCAGCAGCGCCGCGCCGGCCACCAGTCGCGATACCGGGACCAGCCGCGGCAGATGCTGCGGCAGATTCAGGAAGCGCAGCGTGAAGATCGTACCGAACAGGACCGTACCGGACAGCGAGAAGATGATGGCCTGGTCGTTCCAGGTGGTGGACTCGGGCCACAGGAACTGGAACGCCATGCCGTTCAAACTGACGATGAACATCAGGATGCTGAGCACATACATCACGTAGTAGAAGTAGTTTCGCTCGCGCACGACAAGAAAGACGAAGAAGTTGTACAGCACCATGACCAGCATGGCGCCGCAATACAGGCCCTCGGCCACGAGCCGGTACTGGTCGTGCGCAACATAGGCATTCTTGTTCCAGACCGTGAGAGGGACCTGGACCGCGCTGGAGGTGTGGACGCGCAGGAATACGGTGTAGGGCTCACCTGCCTGCAGATAAAGGGGAACGAGGAAGTAGCGGTGGGGAATCGGCCGGCTGGCAAACGCAAGCTTGTCGCCCATCTTGTAGTGAGTGGCCACCGCCCCGCGCTGCATCACCCAGACTTCGACATCATCGAGAACGGGATAGGCGATCTCGAGCAGGTCATGATCGGGGACGGGCTCCCGACGCATGAGATCGAAGCGGAGCCACCATGCCGCATGGTTGTAGCCCTGGCTGAACACATCGCCCTGCGAAGTCGCCCAGCTGGAAGCCGGCAAGGCAAGGACCTGACCGAGGTTCAGCGCGGCGCTGTCATCCCGGAAATAGCGCAAGTCGTGTGCCACGGAAACCGATTGCGTGCCGGCATCGAGTTCCACCATGCCCAGCGCCCAGCCGGACAGGAGACACAGCGCTATCGCACACACTCTGGTCCATGACGCCATCAACATACTCCGGAGACGAGGACGGTGCCCGGGGAGCTGGCTCCGCCGGGCAATGCCAGTTCGCACATTTCTGGTGCAAAACGCGGCCTGTTTTCATCTTGCAGGGTCGCGCGGTCGTCAACCACCTCGCCCCGACCAAGCACTCGCCGGGAGCGATACGGTGCGGCAATTCACGTTACATGCGCGGTGAACTACCGTTGATCGGAGACAAGCGGTCCGAGCGACGCCCGGGTCAGGACTCGCATGATTTTCCGCTGGTCGTGGAGAGCCGCAGGTAGTCGGGAGGCATGCCGTATGAAACAACCCGCTTGCTAGCTTCGAGGAACGGACCTCTTCGGTGCAGGGAGCACGGCAACCGGACCTCCTGACGGACCCCCTGCCCATGCGGATGCTGCGCGAACTCTTCAATCACACCACGCCCTCCGGCCGCGGACTCATCGGCATCGCTGCTTCATTGCCGTTCTTCCTGTGGCAAGGCATCAGTTACGTCAATGCGCTCGGTGATCCTGCCGTCAATGCGGCGGTATTGCGCGGGATCATCGGCCTTTTCATCGCCGGCACCCTCGTCGAAATCGTCACGGGTCTCTGGCTCTGGCCACGGCGGCATTCGCCTGCGCCGGTGTTTGGTGCCTCGATGGTTCTGGCACTGACCATCACGCTCGTATTCACGGCAGTGATGATCGCGTTTGGCTCGTTCACCTCGGGAGCCAACCTCATTCCCGTGGGACTCCTCGCCATCGGCCTGCACCTCTTTGAACGGCGGGTGGTGGTCTTCACCTTCGTCGTCTGCATTCTGGTCCTGCTCGCCGCCGACATTCTCGTCATGGCCGGGCGCTATCCCTATGCACCCGCCCTCACGGCACACGCCTTCATCGGCGATCACCCCGCGGACTGGTGGAACTACTGGCGAACCTGGCTGTTCTACATCGGCACCGTGATGCTCGCGTCCATTCCGCTCGGCTTGTACAAGCAGCTCGACCTGCAGCGACAACGACTCGAGGAAATGTCGCGGACTGACGGCCTGACGGCCCTCGCCAACCGGCGCCACTTCATGGAGCGGCTGGAGACAGAGATTCTGCGCGCGCGTCGCTACCGGCGCCCGTTCTGCGTGGTGATCGCCGATGCCGACCACTTCAAGGCGGTCAATGACCTGCGCGGCCATCACACGGGTGACGAAGTGCTGCGGCAGATCGGCCGCATTCTGGGCGGCGGTGTCCGCATTCCCAATGACGTCGCGGCGCGCCTCGGTGGCGAAGAGTTTGCACTGCTCCTGCCGGAAACGACGGGCGAACAGGCCCGGGGCGTGTGCGAGCGCATTGCGCGGCAGCTGCGCGACTATGAATTCGGCCAGTACGGCGACCGCTTCCGTGTCACCATCAGCATGGGGGTCGTACAGGGCCTTACGGCAGATGCCGAGGCACTGCTGCGGGAAGCCGACCGCAATCTCTACCAGGCCAAGGCAGGAGGACGCGACCGTGTCGTATCGTCAGTCGGCGCTTGATACCCCGGGCATGCGCGTCCGTCTCTGGCAGCATCTGGTGTGGCTGGAACCGCTCTTGTGCGCCCACAAGAGCGTGCCGGGATGCGTGGTGCTGTCGCTCTGCATGCTGCCGTTCCTGTTGCTGTTCTGGGGCATGCAGGCCTGGGCCCTGCTGGATCCGGCGGCGGGCCAGTTTTACCGCCACGAGTGGCTGGTGCCGGTGCAGGGTATCCTCAGCGCCAGCATCCTGCTGCTGGCAGGAATTGCGCTCTTTTACTGGCCGCGCTATCGCTCCGAACAATCCCGGCCGCTGCTGGTGTTCGTCACGACGACGACGCTCTTCGTCACCTTCTCGGGCCTCACCCTCGCGTACGGCCACAAGGATGCGCCCCTCGCCATCGTGCAGCTTGGCCTGTTACTGCTGGCTCGCGGACTTTTCACTACACGGCAGCTGCTGCCGGCGCTGCTGCTTACTGTCGTGATGGTACTGGTCACGGAGTACCTGATCGGAAGTGGTGACCTGGCCTATGCCCCCCTCCTCTCCCGCCCTATCCACACCGGCGCCAACCTGGCCTGGTGGTGGGACATCTGGGTCCGCGTCATCTACAACATCGCCGTGCTGCTGTTCTCGGGCATGCTGTTCTTCCTGTTCTGGATCATGGACCGGCGCCAGGCGCAGCTGGAAACGCTGACGCGCGAGGACACGCTCACGGGCCTGTTCAACCGTACGACCTTCATGGCCCGCCTCGATGAAGAGTGCCGGAAACAATTGCGTACGCACCGCCCGCTGTCCGTACTCATGTGTGACATCGACCACTTCAAGTCGGTCAACGATCTGCACGGCCACGGTGCCGGCGACCTTGTGCTGAAGCGCTTTGGTGACATGCTGAAAGAAGCTACCCGGCATCCGGTAGACGTACCAGGCCGCTTTGGCGGTGAGGAATTCGTGGTGCTGCTGCCGGAAACCGACGCGACCTCTGCCCGGGTGGTCGCCGAGCGGATTGGCGAAATGCTCCGGCGCGACACTTTCCCGGGCGAAGACGGACCCTTCCATGTCACCGTCAGCATCGGGGTCGCCGAATGCCTGGACGGGAACGGGGAACATTCACTTCGCGTTGCCGATGAACGACTTTACCGGGCGAAGCGCGACGGGCGTGACCGCGTTGTGGGCGAGGAAGGCACTGCCTGAGTGCGAATGCCGACGGGCATTCAGTGACCTCGACGACGTCGGCGCATCACGGCGAGCAGCACAAGGATGCCGGCACTCACGCCATCGGGTGCGCCGCCGCTGGAACGCTTGTAGGAATCGACATTGGCCCACGCATCCTTCGACCCCTGATTCGGGGCGCCGGCAGGGGCGCCAGTCTTCCCCTCCTCCGACAGCAGGCGATCCAGGGGCACGGCTGTGCGCGCATCAAACTGCTCCATCTGGTTCAGCTTGCCCGTGATGTTGTGACCCAGGTCATCGATCGCGGCCATGAATCCCTTGATGGATTCCTCGTCCGAATTGCCCTGCTCGGCCACCGCCGGGGTCAGCCAGCTCATCCGTTCGTTGAAGCCACTCGAGCGGAAAATCACGGCATTACTCGGGATGTGGATGATTTTGGCATCGACGGCCGATGTCGTCGTGACTTTC
>DASSUO010000235.1:0-13910 GCA_035706925.1 Moraxellaceae bacterium | reverse complement strand
ACGCTCGCAATTTACGGCATGCTCAAGAAGTACGGGCACCACTTCGTGTTTGCCGACGACGGTACTTCGGGAATTGCTGCGGCCAAATCAAAGCAGCCCGACGTGATCCTGATGGACGTCGTCATGCCTGACCTGAACGGCTTCCAGGCCACACGGCGACTGACGAAGGACAAGGATACGGCCCATATCCCCGTGGTGATGATCACGAGCAAGACCCAGGAAAGCGATCGTGCCTGGGGCCTGCGCCAGGGAGCCCGGGCCTACGTCTGCAAGCCAGCGTCCGAGACGGAGCTCGCCACACTGATCAACCAGCTCGTGCCAACGCAGGGCTGACGCTTTGCCGTGTCGTCGGCTGGTCCCCGGCGGCGCGGCTTCATTATCCTGAGCGGCTCACCGTGCTGCGTGGCCGGCAGACAAGTCTCCTCGCGCCCACCCTGCAAGCGGGTGAAGACGGGCATCAGGCTGACGCCCTCGGCACCTCCATCACGGCCACCTTTGCACAATCGCCAAGACCGGCCGCATAACGCCAGGTATCCCGTCCGGCATGTTTGGCCTCGTACAAGGCGTCATCCGCCGCACAGATAAGCTCGTCCGGCGTCAGCATCGAGGCACCCGGCACAACGGACGCCACACCGACACTCACACTGAGGTACTCCCGCGCCAGGCCCGGCGCCTGCGGCAAGCGCGCCTGGCGAAACGCCTGAATCAGGCGCTCGGCCTGCAGACAGGCACCGTCGCGGTCGGTCTCCGGAAACATCAGCAGAAACTCCTCTCCGCCGAATCGCACCGCCAGTTCACCCGGCCGTCGCGCCAGCGTCGCCACGATGCTCGCGGCCTTGCGCAGGCAGGCGTCACCACTGACATGGCCGAGCGTGTCGTTGTAGTGCTTGAAGTGGTCGATATCGATCATGATGATCGCGATCGGCGTTTGCTGGCGCGACGCTCTCCGCCACTCCTGCTGCACTTCCTCGTCAAAGTGGCGGCGGTTGGCCAGTCCTGTCAGAGCGTCATGGCGCGAAAGCCGGTCAAGACGGACGGCATATTCCTCCGTGCGCTCGTTGGCCGCGCGCAGGAGATGGGCCTGAAGAAACAGGTCGCGATCCCGCCGCTCCGCATAATACGCAATGAACATGCCCAGCAGGCTGCTTCCGGTGAACGTACGGTGGAGCAGGCTCCAGTCGACGCCGCCCCCCAGCAGCCAGGCCAGGACGGTGCCGGCAATCCCGCCCATCCATCCCGCATAAAGCGCATGTTTGAGACGCAGCCCCACCATGCTGTAAATAATGACGATCGCGTACATGATGGCGACCTGCGTCAGCTGACCGGCAACCGGATCGATCACGACACCGGTCACGGCGACGGACAGGGCAACAGCGGCAAAGCTGCCAAATCCGGTATAGAGCTCGAACCAGCGATCGAGCAGGGATACTCGCGACAGGATCGAGGCAGCGATGATGATCACCCCCACCCAGCCATAAAGCGACAGCCATCGCAGCAGCTCCCCCTCCGGCATGAGGTGCCAGATACCGGAGCTCAGCAGCAGGTAAACCAGAAAGATGAAAACGGAGCTGTGACGAAAGAAGGTCACCGAGCGCTCACGATGGTCCAGCTGGTACGCCGCCTCGAGACGGGGTCCCATGTCCAGTCGCCACACCGTGCTTCGCGCACGGGCAGCCATGGCCTCCAGATCGGCCTTTCGATTGTCCGGGCCCAACATGCAATACCCCCGGGGTCCATTCCCTGAATCGGATTCTCCACGCGAAAGCCTAGAACAAACCTAGTACTATTTCCGTATAGCGCCGTTCGTCGCCGACCGGCCTGAAAGTTTGCCATTCCTGCCACTTAGCTCACTACTCTAGGCAAGAGACCGTCGAGTACCACCCGGGAGGATCACGTCGTGATCGCCAAACAAAAAGAAGAACAGTATGGCGAAGTCGCCATCACCCCTCATCCTGCCTGGGCCCAGCGCTTCTGGGATGATCTCGTCCCCCTGAAAGACGCCATCGCCTGCCATCCCCTGTTCACGGGCATGGCCGCCGGCGACCTTCCGCTCGCACGCTTCCGTCACGCCCTGCTCAACTTCTATCCCCTGGTCGGCAACTTTCCGCACTACATGGCACTGACGCTGGCCCGGACCAACGACACTACGCATCCGGGAGTCCTGGAGGCACGGGACTGGCTCATCAACAACATCCGGATCGAGCAGCGGCACCTTTACTGGTACCGTGACTGGGCCATGGGTTTTGGTGTCACCGCCGAACAGCTAGACCAGTGTGAGCCGCCTCCCGCGATGGATGCCATCAACCACTACCTCTGGAACATCAACCAGCGTGGCAGCGTTGCCGAAGGAATCGCCGCCACCAACCTCGCCATTGAATGGGCGACCGGCGACTGGACCCGTTCCGTGGTCAAGGGCATGCGGCACTATGCTGATCGTGGCGAGGCCGTGCTGGATCGTCGGACCATGGCGTGGCTCCGTGCCCATGCGCACTATGACGACGCGCACCCGTATGAAGCCATGGAACTGGTCAAGCAACTCTGCGACGGCAATGAAGCGCTGCAGCAGAAGGCCTTCCGGGCCGCGCGGCGCGGCATGGAGTACTACCTTCTCGCGCTCGACGACTGCCACGCGTCCGCGGAGATTGTCCTGCCACAGGAGGCGGCCGTCGCCTGAGGTTGCGCCAGCGACAAGCCGGCCGTCAGCCGGATTGCCGATGTCGCGTCCATCAGGAGATTCCGGACCGGCTGCATCCTGACGAAAAGACCGACGAACCCGCCAGCATGAAAAAAGGAGCCAACCGGCTCCTTTTTTCATGCTCACCAGACGCGGCCGCCTCAGCCGTAACGCTTGTCTGCAACAAAGGGATTGCTGCGTCGCTCTTCGCCGATGGTGGACATCGGACCGTGCCCCGGGATGAACGCAACGTCGTCGCCCAGCGTGAACAACTGCTCGCGGATGGAGCGAACCAGCGTGTCGAAGTCCCCGCCCGGAAAATCGGTACGACCGATGGATCCCGCAAACAGCACATCGCCCACGATCACGAGGTTCTCGGCCGGCACCCAGAACACCACATGGCCGGGCGTATGCCCCGGACAATGCCGGACCTCAAGCGCCAGCCGCCCCACCTGAACCTCGTCGCCCTGCGCAAGCCATCGATCGGGAACGAAGGGCCGCGCCTCCGGAAACCCGAACATGCGGGCCTGGCGCGCCAGGCCATCGATCCAGAACTGGTCACCCTGATGCGGTCCCACAATGGGGACCCCCGCCGACTCCGCAAATTCCGCCGCACCTCCCGCATGATCGATGTGCGCGTGCGTGAGCAGGACCTGGGTCACCGTCACGCCGGCCACCGCAATGGCGGCACGGATACGGTCCAGATCGCCCCCCGGATCCACCACCGCGGCTTCACGGGTGTCGTCACACCACAGCAAGGTGCAGTTCTGCTCGAAAGGTGTCACAGGGATGATGCGGTACGGCATGACTCAGGATTACCGGTGATAGAGGAGGTGTCGCATTGTCGACAGCAGGAAGGGGAGCGGGAAATCGTCGCGCCGCTCAGGCGGCAGCAGCGCCGCGACGAATTGCCTGCCGGAGCTCATCCGGGGCAGCACGGTCGCTGATAGACTCGCAGCCTCCCCTGGAACAGGGGCACGCCGGCATTATACCCGCAGGACAGGGACGCAATGCACACTCCGGAGGTCGGCCCGGTAGACCACTCCCTCATCACTGAAGTCCCGCCCCCCATGAGCCTCTACCGCCACCGCGCCGACATTCCCGCCTCGCTGCTGGTCCTTGCCGTATTCTGTGTCCAGATGTGGGCCTTTGTGGCCATCCATGACCCAATGCACCTGGCCGCCCTGGTGGCATTGCTCATGGTGGTGCAGGTGTCCTGTGGCGCCGTCTGCCACAACCATCACCACGTCAACCTCTTCACCCGCCCCGTCCTGAACCGGGCCATTGAAGTCGTCATGTATTTGCAGACCGGTACCAGCCCGCTGTCGTGGACACTCCACCACAACATCGGTCACCACGGCGACTATCTGGACCAGGAAAAGGACCCGTCGCGCTGGCAGGAAACGGACGGCCGAACCATGAGCCGCCTGAAGTACGACCTCCTCAATGCCTTCCTGATCTACCCGGAAATCTGGACGATCGGCCGCCGGCACCCTGTCCTCTTCGCCCGCTTCCGGCGCTGGCTGTGGATCAGCAACGCCGTCCTGCTCGCGCTGGTCATCGTCAATCCCGTCAGCACCCTGATCGTGTTCGTGGTGCCCATGGCCCTCATGCTGATTGTCCTGCTGGACAACACCTACCAGCAGCACTCGGGCCTCTCGACGGCCCACCACTATCTGGCCTCCCGCAATGTGGAGCACCCGCTGTACAACCTGACGTCCTGGAACCTGGGCTTCCACACGGCGCACCACATGTACCCGGGCATCCACTGGAGCCACCTGCCGGCCCTTCACGCACGCATCCGGGCGAAGATTCCACCCGCCCTGATCAGCCAGGACCTGCTCCCCCGACTGGACCACGAGATCCCCCGGGAAGTGCCCGGCGATGCAGTCACGGATTGATTCGCGGCCCGCGCCCGTTACACTCCGCGCATTGCCGTACTGACAGGTAGCCCCCCATGCCCTCTTTTGACGTCGTCTCTGAACTCGAATTCCACGAAGTGACCAATGCCGTGACCAACACGGTGAAGGAAATCGCCACCCGGTTCGACTTCCGCGGCCAGAAGGTCGAAGTCGAACTCAAGGAAAAGGACAAGCTGGTAAAACTGTGCGCCGAAAGCGACTTCCAGATCGACCAGGTGCGCGCCATGCTGGAAAGCAACTTCATCAAGCGCAAGATCGACCCTCAGTGCATGGACCCGCAGAAAATGGAAGCATCGGGCAAGGAAGTGCACCAGATCATCAAGCTCAAGGACGGCCTGGAATCCGATACGGCCAAGAAGATCGTGAAGATCATCAAGGATGCCGGCATCAAGGCGCAGGCGGCCATCCAGGGTGACAAGGTCCGCGTCACGGACAAAAAGCGCGACACGCTGCAGGGAGTCATGGCCCTGCTGCGCGAGCAGAAGCTTGGCGTCCCCCTCCAGTTCAACAACTTCAAGGACTGAACGCCGCCAGCCACGAACACCTCCGCCTGACGGCGGTTCGCTGTTCGCTGTTACCGGCCAGCATTCCACGGCACACATCAAAGAAAAAGCCCGGCATCGCCGGGCTTTTTCTTTGCACACTCAACGCTCAGCCGGCCGGGGGACAGCTCGCCAGATCAGGAACAGGCGGAGATCAAACTCCAGCTGCGCGTACCCCGGCTGCATGTGCTCGCAGAGCTGATAGAACGCACGATTGTGTTCACGCTCACGAAGGTGCGCCAGCTCATGAACCACGATCATGCGCAGCAACTCCGGCGGCATTTCCCGGAACAGTCCGGCGATGCGGATCTCGCGACTCGCCACGAGACGCCCGCCATGTGGACGCGATACCGTCGTATGCAGTCCCAGGGCATTCTTCACGACATCGAGACGGCTGTCGTAGCACACCTTGTCAACGGAGGGGGCCTTGCGCAGGTACTCCTGGCGAAGTTCGGCCACATACCGGTACAGGGCCTTGTCGGTCTGCACATCGTGCGTTCCCGGGTAGCGTAGCTGCAGATAGTCCCCGAGCTGGCCACTGTCGCAAAGCTGCCGGACCTGCTGCTGCAGCGCTGGCGGATAAGCAGCAATGATTCCGAGGTCAGTCATGGCGTCACGGCCCCGGCTCAGCTCTCGCCATGGCGGAAATTCAGCGGCGTCATGCCGGTCCACTTCTTGAAGACCCGCGAAAAATTCGAGCTTTCCTGAAACCCCAGAATCAGCGCAATTTCCTTGATCGACTTGTCGGTATGGCGAAGAAAATGAATCGCCTGCTCCTGCCGCTCGGCATCGAGCAGTTCCTGGAACGATGTGTCATGGCGCCGCAGCCGGTTGCGCAACGTGCGCTCCGACATACCGAAGGCTTCGGCCACATCGCTCATCCGCGGCAATTCCCCCTCACCGGCCTTCAACATTCGCCGGACCGAATCCACGAAAGCGGTCTTGGCCATCACCCGCCCCATGCTCTCGCTGATCTGGCTGATCAGCAGTCGGTGGGTGTCGGGGTCCGCCGAGGGAACACGACAGGTCAACAGTTCAGCCGGAATGGAAAGCCCGTAACAGCTGGCATTGAAGAGTACGTGGCAGTCGAAATACTCGGCATACACATCCGCATGCCTGGGAGCGGGATTCGCAAAATGAACGACGAGTTCACGCGTCCGGTCACCGATGATGAGCTTCATGACGTTGAACGCCGACAGCAGGGCAATGTCATAAAGCAGGACAGGATCCACGCCTGGCACGTCGCTGATGATCTCGAGGACCAGCAGGCGGTTATTGCCCCGGTCCTCCTGGTGCAGCAGGAGGAAGGGCGCCACGAGCCCCAGGTAGTCGTAGAAAAGGTCGATGGCGGACTGCAGGTCGGGACTCGTCAGGACAGCCGCGCCGAGGATGCCGTGGGAGCTCGTACGCAGCCGGGCGGCATAGCGCAGGCCAAGATCAGGGGCCTTGCAGAGGCGATACCCGTTGTTGAACAGCGTGACCATGTCGGCAAAGGGCACCATGAGGTCGGGCGACTCCAGCGCCGCGGCATCCAGCCCCGTGCGTGCCAGCACACGCTCCGCCGGAATACCCCAGCCTTCCTGCAGGAGCTCGACATATTTGCGTGCATAGGCCCCGAACGTGAGGAAGCGTCCGGGGGACGCGACGGAAACTGGGGGCTTCTTCTGCACGACAGACTCTCTCAGGACATTTGCATCGACTGACCATCCCCCGGCAGGCCTTGCCAGACCGGCCCGGAGGGGCCTCTAGTGTGCCCCGGTCAACCGCCGCGCAGATTGGCCGCGATGGCGCCAAAGTGCAATCGGCAGCCAGTCAGCCGGTCTCTTGACCCGATTGCCGAAAAGCCGGAACGGGAAACCATTGACCCTCGCGGGATTTGCGGGTGTCATGGCCGGGTCTCAGCAGGAGTCCCCCATGAGCTTTAGCAACAACCTGACCCGCGTGGTTTCCAAGTTCCAGTTCCTGCCACCCGCACTGCGTGCCACCGTGGTCTCCGGAATCTTCGGCCGGGTCGTGCCTTTCGTCGGCACGTCCGACCTTCGTTATGAAGAATTGACCCCCGAACGCGTCGTTGTGTCCATCCGCAATCGCCGCCCGGTGCAGAACCACATCAAGGGCGTACATGCGGCTGCCATGGCGCTGCTGGCGGAAACCGCCACCGGCTTCGCGGTGGGCATGAACCTTCCGGACGACAAGCTGCCCCTCATCAAGAGCCTCAAGGTCGACTATCTCAAGCGCACCCAGGGCGACATGCGGGCCGTGGCCACCCTGACCAAGGAACAGGTCGAGCTGATTCGCGGCACGCCCAAAGGCGAGGTGCTGGTCCCGGTCATGGTCACCGACGAGTCAGGCGAGGAGCCCATCCGGTGCGAGATGCTGTGGGCCTGGGTGTCCAAACAGCGCTGACCGCTACACGACGAAAAAGGCCGGCATTATCCGGCCTTTTTGCTTTCTGCCCGCTCAGTAATGGGGGGGCCGCTCGTCTGCCTCCGCTCCTCCGGTAGTGGAGGGTGAAAGGGAGCGCAGCTGATCGTACAGAAGCTTTATCTGCTGCTGCAGGAGGTCAATCTGCTGTTGCTGCTCCGCGACAATCCGGTTGAGGGACTCCACGAGATCGTCCTGGAAGGCGACCTTCATCTCCAGGTTGGTCAGTCTCGACTCCACTGATTCGACTCCCCGCTGCTCGGCCGGCCTCTGCCGGAACAGGGGAATTCTAGTACCATCCGCAGCCCTGCCACAGCCTCGACTTCGCCCATGCCCCTGCTCACCCTCCGTGACGTCACCCTCGGCTTTGGTGCCGCTCCGCTCCTTGACCAGGTCAACTTCTCGCTCGACCGCGGCGAACGCGTCTGCGTCGTCGGTCGCAACGGCGAAGGCAAGTCCACCCTCCTGAAGGTGATCGAGGGCCGCCTGCAGGCTGACAGCGGCGAGGTCGTGCGCCAGGGCGGCCTGACCGTCGCCGCCATGCCGCAGGAAGTCCCCACAGGCACGCACGGCACCGTTTTCGCCGTGGTGGCCGAGGGCCTCGGGCCCATTGCCGCCACGCTGACCCGCTATCATGCACTGAGCGAACGGTTCGCCCATGGCGACAACTCGGTGCACGACGCACTGGCCGCTGCCCAGGAAGCGCTGGATGCCGGTGACGGCTGGGCGCTTACGCATCGCGTGGAGCAGATCCTTTCGCGGCTGGAACTCGATGGCGAGGCCGACTTTGCGAGCCTGTCGGGCGGACGCAAGCGTCGCGTACTTCTGGCACGCGCCCTTATTGCCGAGCCGGATGTCCTGCTGCTGGATGAACCCACCAACCATCTCGACATCAGCAGCATCACCTGGATGGAAGACTTCTTCCGCAGCTATCCGGGCACGCTGCTCTTCATTACCCACGACCGTTCCTTTCTGCAATCCGTCGCCACCCGCATCATTGAACTGGATCGCGGGCAGTTGAGGGACTTTCCCTGCACCTACGCGGAGTATCTGATCCGAAAAGAGCAACAGCTTGATGCCGAGGCCCAGGCCAACGCCCTCTTCGACAAAAAGCTGGCCCAGGAAGAAGTGTGGATTCGCCAGGGGATCAAGGCCCGACGCACTCGGAATGAAGGGCGCGTTCGTGCCCTGAAGGCCCTGCGTGCCGAGCGGGCCGACCGGCGTGAGCGCAGCGGTAATGTCAGCCTGGCGGTCAGCGAGGCGGAGCGCTCGGGGAAACTGGTCCTGGAAGCCACCGACATACGCATTCGCGCTGGCGGCCAGCTTTTGGTCGACGGCTTTTCCACCACGGTCATGCGGGGTGACAAGATCGGCCTCATCGGCGACAACGGCATGGGCAAAACGACGCTGGTCCGCGCCCTCCTTGGCGAAATTCCTGTCGAGTCTGGGACGATCCGCCACGGAACCAAAATCGAAGTCGCCTATTTCGACCAGCTCCGGACCCAGCTCGACGAGGAGCGGTCCGTCATGGACAACGTCGCCCAAGGCTCCGACTTCATCGAGATCAACGGGACGCGCAAACACGCGCTGGCGTATCTGCAGGATTTCCTGTTCCCGCCACAACGGGCCCGGACACCCGTCAAGGCCCTGTCAGGGGGTGAGCGCAACCGCCTGCTGCTGGCGCGACTGTTCACGCGGCCGGCCAACCTTCTGGTCATGGACGAACCCACCAATGACCTCGACATCGAAACGCTCGAACTGCTGGAAGAGCTGCTGGTGAATTACAGCGGCACCCTGCTGCTGATCAGCCACGACCGCGCTTTCCTCAACAATGTGGTCGACAGCACATGGGCCTTTGAAGGCGAAGGCAAGGTGCGGGAGTATGTGGGCGGCTATGACGACTGGCTGCGTCAGCGCGGCTCCGTTTCAAAGACGCCCGCGCGTGAACGGCAGAGCGGTGAGTCCGCTGCAGGCTCGGCCCCTGGGGCAGAATCGGCGAGCCCTGCGCCCCTTGCTGCCGCAGCGGCAGAAAAACTGCGCCGCAAGCTGAGTTACAAGGAACAGCGCGAACTTGAGGCCCTGCCCGGGTTGGTCGCCGCCCTTGAAGCCGAACAGGGCGCACTGCAGAGCCGGCTCAATGATCCCGACTTCTTCGTGCGTGATGCGAACGCCGCAACGGCCGCCGCCGCCCGGCTCTCGGCCATCGACGAAGAACTGCTGTCACTCCTGGAGCGCTGGGAAGCGCTGGAAAACCCTTAAGCCCGTCGACGCCCGGCAAAGAGTGCCACCCGGCCCACGACCTGTACCTCGACATCCTCAAGTACCGGCTCCAGCAGCGCATGCAGGGCCTCTGCCGAATCGTGACGGTTGGAGAAGATGCCGCGCGCGTTATAGACGCCCATGAGCGCGCGCCCCAGCAGATTGTGGTCCACACCCTTGCCGAGAATGGTGGCGCCGAAAAGGGTTCCGCCCGGGCGTAACTGTGCCGCCGCATGCCGGACTGCCGGCGCCTTGTCAGTGAGCCGCCCCGGCAGGCAATGCAGCAGATAGTTCATGCTTGCGGACGCAAACGGAGCCCCCGGTAGCGAGAAGGGCTGCATCACGTCGATATGGTGCAGGGTCGGGGAAAGATGCCGGATCCGTCGCGCAGCGGCGGCAAGGCTGACGGGATTGAGGTCTGCCAGGGTAATGTCGGGTCGGGCCACGGGATAGCGTGCATGCCGCAGGAGATAGCCCGTCCCCACCCCGATATCGAGATGCCGGCCACTGACATTGTGTTCGAAATGGGACAGCAAGGCCCGCGTCGGACACGCCCAGGCATACTGGTTCGACAGCCCCAGCACCCACAGGTCGTAGGCCATCAGCGTGGCACGATTGTATATGGCAGCGCCTGCCCGGGTATCACGATCCATTGTCATTCCTCATTCCATTCAGGGGGGACGCGTACGGCGGCCGCCCGGGGTTTCCCGGTTTCAGTCCGGCAGACAGGCGGGTATCATTGCCAACCGGCGACCAGAGTGCCAGAGCCTACAACAAGAAAACGGCCGCCACAGGAGAGTGACATGCGTCGTCAGCTTACCGGTCTCGCCCTATCCACCCTGCTGCTCGCGGGCTGCGCCAGCGCTCCCCATAGCCAGACCGGGGGCCTCTACCATGCCCCGGCACGCGCCTACTCCCTGTCGCTCGACAGCAGCGCCTTCCGCGGCGAAGTCACCCTCACCGAGGCTTGCGACAAGAATGGCGGCTCCCTCAATGTCTGGGACTCGGCCAACCGCTTCTTCCGTATCGACTACCTGAAGATCGGCCAGCATCCCATGGCAGACGTGCCGAGCTTCGCCTCCGAGCGCACCATCGACGAACAGGTTCTGTCCAACTACCTGCGCGACGTGCTTCCGGACATGCCGAACATCGAAGAGTCCCGTCCCATGATCCAGGAGTTCGTGGACACGGGGCGCGGCAGCGGCATGTTCGCCGTGGTCTCACTCAAGATGAAGCGAAGCTCGCTGCCGGAAGGCGTGACCAACCCGCGCTTCTATTACGGCTTTCTCGTCTTCACGCGCGGGGACATGGTCTATGTCCTGCAACACCGGGGCGATACCTACCAGCCCGACAACATGAAAACCGTGCTGTCCGGCCTGCGTCAGGACATGCTCGTGCCCGGTGTGTTGCGACAGGTGAAAGTGGACGACCCCTCCGCAAAGAAATGCGATTGACGGAGTCGCCACCTTCATGACCATCTGCCTGCCCCTCACCTCCGATGCCCGTGCCCTCCTCGAGGCTGAGGCACGGACCGAAATGCGCCACCTGCAGGGCTGGGAGCTGGTGCAGCGCGAGGGCATCTGGCAACTGGAAAAGACGTATCGCACGGCCAATTTCCGCCAATCCCTGGCGCTGGCGGAGCGCGTCGGCCGACTGGCCGAGGCCGAGCAGCATCATCCGGAAATCTGCCTGGGCTGGGGTCGCTGCACCGTGCGCTGGTGGACCACACGGCTTGGCGGCGTTCATGCCAACGATGTGCGCATGGCCGCCGCTACCGACGAATACCTGCTGGGCGGCTGATCACCCCCGTTGCGGGCAAGGCACGTCGCCGTCAGCGGTGATACGGCACCGACAACTCATGCACGGCGTCGATGAACGCCGCAGCGTGATCCGGATCCACCTTCTGGTCGATCCCGTGGCCCAGATTGAAGACATGGCCACTACCGTTGCCGAAGGCTGCCAGGATACGCGCCACCTCGGCACGGATGCGGTCCGGCCCCGCAAACAGGAAGCTCGGGTCCATATTGCCCTGCAGCGCTACCCGGTCACCCACTTTCGCGCGGGCCTCGCCGATATCGGTCGTCCAGTCCAGTCCGACAGCATCGGCGCCAGTGTCAGCGATATCGGCCACCCATTGGCCACCGCCCTTGGTAAACAGGATCACCGGAACGCGCCGACCTTCATTCTCGCGAATCAGGCCACTCACGATCTTTTTCATGTAGGCGAGCGAGAAGGCCCGATAATGCGGGCCCGGCAGCACACCGCCCCATGTGTCAAAGATCTGCACTGCCTGTGCGCCGGCACGAATCTGCGCATTCAGGTAGTCGATGACAGACAGGGCAATCTTGTCGAGCAAGGCGTGCGCCAGCTCCGGCGTGTCATAAACCATGCGCTTGATGGCATGGAATTCGCGCGACGATCCGCCCTCGACCATATAGGTCGCCAGCGTCCACGGGCTTCCGGAAAAACCGATCAGCGGAACGCTTCCCCCCAGGGCGCCACGAATCGTCCTGACCGCGGCCATGACGTAGTCCAGATCGCGCTCACTGTCAGGTACGGGCAGTGCCGCGATATCAGCCTCTGTACGCACCGTCTTGCGAAAGCGCGGACCTTCACCGGCTTCAAAATAGAGCCCCAGGCCCATCGCATCGGGAATGGTCAGGATGTCCGAAAACAGGATCGCCGCATCCAGCGCAAAGCGCCGCAAAGGCTGAAGCGTTACTTCACAGGCCAGTTCCGGATTTTTGCAGAGCGCCAGAAAGTCTCCGGCCTGTGAACGCGTTGCCCGGTATTCGGGCAGGTAGCGTCCCGCCTGGCGCATCATCCAGACCGGCGTGACGTCCACGGGCTGACGCAGGAGGGCGCGAAGGAAGCGATCGTTCTTGAGGGCGGTCATGTCAGGGTCCGGCAACGCGAAAGCGGCATTGTAACGGGGGCGGCCACAACTTTCCGCCCCTTTCCCCGCCGATCAGGGTGACTTGCGTGCCGGTGACGCGATCGCCGACGCGCCGCTTCGATCCGCCGGGTCCAGCCGCGCAATATCACCCGTTAGCGCATAATCCAGAAACTTCAGCAGGCGCGGCACCGTGACCGGCGCATATCGGGCAAAGGCCTCGGTGTGCTGCCCGCCTTCGAGAGTCCAGAAAAACTTCGGTGCATGGGCGGCCGCATACAGGCGCTGACCGTGCGAATAGGGGACAACACTGTCGCGATCGCCATGAATGATCAGCAAGGGTACCGGTGCCACATTCTCGGGCGCCGGTGAAAGTCCCGGACTGACGATGAGCGGACTGAATGGCCACAACAAGTAACCCAGCACGGGCACCTGAAGGATCTTTTCCCGCCCGATGCCCCCGTAACTGCTGAAGGCCGAGTCGGCGATCACCGCGCGCAGGCCGGGCAGCTGCTCCCGTCCCGCCAGCGCAAGGGCATTGGCACCGCCAAGACTTTGCCCGAAGAGAATCATTTTTTGTGGATCGACATCGGGGCGCGTGCGCGCATAGCTCCACATTGCGCGGGCGTCGTCGTACACACCGCGACGCGTCGCCGAGCCGAACGACATGCCATAGCCACGATAGTCGGCAATCAGTACGTTGTAGTGCTCGGCCGGCAGCCAGGACACATAAAGCACATGAGCGGTCAGGTTCTGGGCATTTCCGTGGAGAAACACCACCGTACCCTTTGCCTCTCCTGTGGCCTTGAGGAACCAGCCGTGCAAACGGAGCCCGTCGGTCGTGTTGATCCAGACGTCCTCGTGCGGGATGCGATACCCCACCTGCGCTTCATAATCCTTGCGGTCAGGAAAATAGAACAGGCTGTTGGCACAGCCGCCCAGTGTCAGGGTCAGCAGCATGGCCATCGCTGCCAGGACACCCCTCATCATCACCTTCCACTCCCGCACGTTCCCCTCCCGCGGTAATCGCACGCTACTCGCGACGAATCCATCGCTCCCGACATTCACCAGCCCCGCCCGTGGCGGACGGCCCGCCGTCGGCTTTCAGCTTTCGGCTTTCGGCTTTCGGCTTTCGGCTTTCGGCTTTCGGCTTTCGGCTTTCGGCTTTCGGCTTTCGGCTTTCGGCTTTCGGCTTT
>DASSUO010000234.1:0-34557 GCA_035706925.1 Moraxellaceae bacterium | reverse complement strand
GAAAAACCTTTCGGAAGCGTCGCTGCGCGGCGTGATCGAGCGCACCGGTGCGCAGAACGGCGACCTGATCTTCTTCGGTGCCGACAAGGCCAAGGTGGTCAACGACGCCATGGGCGCCCTGCGCGTCCGCGTCGGCCACGACCTCAAGATGGCGACCTGCGAGTGGGCTCCGCTGTGGGTGGTGGACTTCCCCATGTTCGAAGAGACCGATGACGGCCACTGGACCTCGGTGCACCATCCCTTCACGATGCCCAAGTGCGATGTCGCCACCCTCAAGAACAATCCGGGTGCGGCGCTGTCCGTGGCCTATGACTTCGTGCTGAACGGAACGGAAATCGGCGGCGGCTCCCTGCGTATCTACAACCTCGAAATGCAGAAGGCCGTGTTCGAGGCGCTCGGCATCGGCGAGGAAGAAGCCAACGAGAAATTCGCCTTCCTGCTCGATGCGCTCAAGTACGGTGCGCCGCCCCACGGGGGGCTGGCCTTCGGCCTGGACCGCCTGATCATGCTCATGACCGGCGCCACCAGCATCCGTGACGTCATTGCCTTCCCCAAGACCAAGACGGCGGAATGCCTGATGACGCATGCCCCGGCCCCGGTCGACGGCAAGCAGTTGCGCGAACTCGGCATCCGCCTGCGCGAGAAGGACAAGCCGGTCACAGAATAAGATGTCGGTACCCGCTGCCTTCCGCTCGCGGAAGGCCGCCTTGGGCAGGTCAGCGCCTGCCCATTCCCCGCCCTCCCGGCACGGGAAGGCCTGAATAACAAGATGAGGAAATCCCCATGGCAGGTCACAGCAAATGGGCCAACATCAAGCACCGCAAGGAACGCCAGGACGCCAAGAAGGGCAAGGTGTTCACCAAATACATCCGTGAAATCACCGTCGCCGCGCGGATGGGTGGCGCACGCGAAGAAGACAATCCGCGTCTGCGTGCGATCGTGGCCAAGGCCCTCACCGCCAACATGTCCCGCGACATCATCAACCGTGCGATCCAGCGCGGCGCTGGTGGCGAAGACGACAAGAAGCTCGACGAGCTCACCTATGAAGGGTATGGCGTCGGTGGCGTCGCCGTGCTGGTCGAGGCCATGACCGACAACCTCAATCGCACCGTCGGTGAAGTGCGCCACGCCTTCAGCAAGAATGGCGGCAATCTCGGCACCAGCGGGTCGGTGGCTTACCTGTTCAGCAAACGCGGCGAAATTGTCTTTGCGCCGGGCACGAATGAAGACAAGGTAATGGAAATTGCCCTGGAAGCAGGCGCTGACGACGTTCAGTCGGACGAAGACGGCGTTACCGTCATCACGTCGCCGGAAGCGTTCGGCGCCGTGCTGGATGCCCTGACGGCCGGTGGACTCAAGGCCGACAGCGCTGAAGTGACCATGTCTGCCTCCACCCAGGCCGACATCACCGATGTGGAACAGGCCGAGAAGATCATGAAAATGATCGACATGCTGGAAGACCTGGACGATGTCCAGGAAGTCTACAGCAACGCCAACTTCACGCCGGACGTCATGGCCGCGCTCAGCAAGTAAGCATGATTGAAATGAAAAAGGGGGCCAAAGGCCCCCTTTTTCATTTGCAGCGTTACCTCACCACACCAGCCAGGCCTGCAGGAAGGTCGTGTTGTTGTCGGCGGCCTTGCGGCCTGCCGGCAGTGCATCGAACTTGTTGTAGGCCGTGTACTGCAGCGTGAACTTGGTGTTCTGCCAGGGCAGGTAGGCGAGCTCCGCAATCCAGCCGCGGTTGTCCGGGCTGCCGACGTAGGAGCCAGCCGTGCCGTCGCCATAAACCAGGCTGTAGTCCCCGCTGTCCCCCTTGGTATTCCAGTAGGCCAGGGTCGCCGTGGCACGGTTTCCGTAGTGATAGCTACCGTCGACCTTTGCCGTCTTCAGCGTCGGATTGAATCCTGTCGCTCCGGTAAACAGGTCACTGGCGTTCAGGGTCTGGCCTTCATGAGTGAACGACGCATGGAGAACCAGCGAATTCTGGTGGATCGGGTGCTCATACTGGGCATCGACCACCCTGTCCTCGAACGTATCCACCGGGCCGGTCACGCCACCCGTCGCAGCACGGTAGTAATTCACCCGCATGCCCGTCAGGCCCAGCATCAGGTTGTCACCATTGTCGGCACCATACTGCCAGGCCAGGCGCGCATAGGGCGACGATCCCTGGATGTTGTCGGTGGTCGTATCGGGCTTGACCTGCCCCTGATGACTCGACCGGTAGAAGCTCAACTCGGCATATACGAGGTTATTCCACAGCGTATAGGCCCCGATACCGGCCACGTCCTGCCCCAGCCGTCCGATGATGGGCGACGCGGCGGGTGCAGGTGCGCTGCCCGAGGCAACAAAGGGATAGCCCCATGCCGGCAGCGAATTCCACAGATCCTGCACGGTGGGATTGTTGTTGACCGTGACTCCGTAAGTTACCGGCTTGTCTGCCAGCGTAATCGAGCGGGCATACCGGATATCGACGTTGTCGATCCCGGTTGTTGCGCTCGGCTGGTCATAGGTCAGCTGGGCGAAAGCGCCCATCTCCTCGGAGAAGCGTCCGGCATAGAAAAGGCTGATTTGCTGCGGGAATTGCACATCGTTGTTCTGGGTCCCGTCTTCCGCCTTGGCCAGGTGCGTCATCCCGATCTGGACCATTGCCGAAAGCGGGGTGCCCATGTCCACGCTAACCCCCCCTGAACCGACGCCTGCCTCCTGCGAGACCTGGGGCGTCCCCACCATCGTGTAGCCATTCAGTTTGAAATTGCGCCCGAACGACGTGAGCTCGGGAAAGACGGTATGACAGGCGGAACACGCCAGGCTGGTCTGCCGGGCAAAACTGGGAACCGCATGGCTGTTGACCGAGAAGCAGGCCAACAGCGTAGCCAGCATCACTCTGACGAAGGTAGCGACTCCACCTCCCTTGTACTTGTTATTGTCCATGTCAAATGGCTCCTGGAAAGAACGGTGATCGCGCCGTCAGTGGCGGCGCACCTGCGGAATGCCGGGAGAGCAGCTGTCCATCAATCCTGAAATTCTTTAGATTACCCTCCCATTACGCGGCATTTTCCCACAGGGCGCAGCCGCCACTTTGACCAGGCTCAAACAAATGCCCCTCATTCTCGGCATAGATCCGGGTTCACGTACCACCGGCTTCGGCGTCATCGAGTCCGATGGCAGCCATCATCGCTATGTCGGCTCGGGCTGCATCCGCATGGAGGCCGAGCTTACCCTGCCCCAGCGACTCCACCGCATATACGCCGGGGTGACCGAGATCATCGCGACGTATCATCCCGAGCAGGCCGCCATCGAACAGGTCTTCCTGTCGCGGAATGCAGACTCCGCCCTCAAGCTGGGTCAGGCGCGGGGCGCTGCCATCGTTGCGCTGATGAATCATGGTCTGCCGGTGGCGGAATACTCGGCGAGACAGGTCAAGCTGTCGGTTGTGGGACGCGGCGCTGCCCTCAAGCAGCAGGTCCAGCACATGGTGGTCAACCTGCTGGGGCTCACCAAGGCGCCGCCGGAAGATGCCGCCGATGCCCTGGCCATCGCCATCACCCATGCGCAGGCCGCCAGCAGCCTCGCCCGCATCGGGGCTGCCAGCCGCTTTTCAGGGGGACGCGCAATCGGCTGATTTCCGTCAGTAGACAACGGCAACATCGCGACGACACTACTGTACACGTAGCCAGTTACAGCCCGCTGTGGTACTAATTCGCGGCCTACTTCCTTATTCGGCAGACCTTCTGCGCGGCACACCAGCGCCACCCGGTCTGCCGCGACAGTCTGGACAAAAAACCACCGTGATCGCCCGCCTCCAGGGACACCTGATCGAAAAACAGCCACCCGTTCTCGTCGTGGACGTCCACGGCGTCGGCTATGAGCTGGAAGCCCCCATGAGCACCTTCTACAAGGTCACACTGGGCGCCCCCGTCACCCTGTTCACCCATCAGGTCGTCCGCGAAGATGCGCAATTGCTTTACGGCTTCGCCACCCGCGACGAGCGCGACCTGTTTCGCACCTTGCTGAAGGTCAATGGCGTGGGCCCCAAGCTCGCCCTCGCCATTCTCTCGGGCATGGAGGCAGATGCCTTTGCCGCCTGCGTCCGGCAAGGCGATGTCGCCACGCTGGTGCGCATTCCGGGTGTGGGCAAAAAGACGGCCGAACGCCTCGTCATGGAGTTGCGCGACCGTGTCGGCGACGGTCCGGCCGGCCTGCCTACCTTTGGCGGCGCCGACGTGCCGGTCTCGCCCGAACGTGATGCCATCACCGCGCTTATTGCGCTCGGCTACAAAGCTGCCGAAGCCGAGCGGGCCGTGGGCAAACTGAAACTGGAAAATGCCACGGCGGAAGACCTCATCCGGCAGGCACTGAAAGGAATGGTGAAAGTATGAGTTTCCTCGACACCGACGAGCGCCTGGTGGGAGCCTCACCCGCCCCCGGCAAGCGCGAGGAAGCCATCGACCGCGCCATTCGCCCCACCCGGCTGGATGACTACGTCGGCCAGCCCCAGGTTCGCGCACAGATGGAAATCTTCATCCATGCAGCACGCACCCGCAGCGAAGCGCTGGACCATACCCTGATTTTCGGCCCGCCGGGTCTTGGCAAAACGACCCTCGCCAACATCATCGCGCGGGAAATGGGCGGCAACCTCAAGTCCACGTCCGGTCCGGTACTCGAGAAGGCCGGCGATCTGGCCGCCCTGCTCACCAATCTTGAAGCCGGCGATGTCCTTTTCATCGACGAGATCCATCGCCTGTCGCCGGTCGTTGAAGAAATCCTGTATCCGGCCATGGAGGACTATCAACTCGACATCGTGATCGGCGAGGGTCCGGCCGCTCGCTCCATCAAGCTCGACCTGCCGCCCTTTACGCTGGTTGGTGCCACCACGCGGGCGGGCCTGCTCACCTCGCCCCTTCGCGACCGCTTCGGCATCGTCCAGCGACTGGAGTTCTATTCCGTGGCCGATCTCGCGCGGATCGTTACCCGTTCAGCCCAGCTCCAGGGCGTCCCCATCGAGCCGGAGGGGGCCGACGAAGTGGCGCGTCGCGCGCGCGGCACCCCCCGCATCGCCAATCGCCTGCTGCGCCGCGTGCGTGACTATGCGGAAGTGAAGGCAGATGGTGCCGTCACCGGTACCGTTGCTGCGGCTGCTCTCGACATGCTTGATGTCGACCAGCACGGATTCGACGGCATGGATCGTCGCTTCCTGCTGACGCTCATGGAAAAGTTCGGTGGCGGCCCCACCGGTATCGAGTCCCTGGCGGCCGCCCTCTCGGAGGATGCCGGTACACTGGAAGACGTCATCGAGCCCTTTCTCATCCAGCAAGGCTTCGTGATGCGTACCGCGCGCGGTCGCGTTGCAACACCGCATGCCTACCTGCACTTTGGCCTTACGGCGCCAGAGCGGCTGCAGGAGCATCTCAAACAGACGGACCTCTTCTGATGATGAGCCTGCAATTCCCCTTGCCCGAATTCGCTTTCCCGATCCGTGTTTACATTGAAGACACTGACGGCGGCGGCATCGTTTATTACGTTAATTACCTCAAGTTCTTTGAACGGGCCCGCACCGAATTCCTGCGGCACCTGGGGTTCGAGCACTACCTGCACTCGGAAGAAGACGTCATGTTCGTGGTACGCGGAGCGGACATCCGCTATTTCCAGCCGGCTCGCATGGACGATGCGCTTACAGCGACCGCCCAGGTCCAGTCGCTGGGGCGGGCGTCACTGGTGTTTACCCAGGAAGTTCGCCGGGGCGACACCACGCTGGCCGCCGGCACTATCGACATTGCCTGTGTAAAGCGTTCCGACCTCAAGCCGCGTGCACTCCCCGACCGGTTCAAGGTCCTTCTCAAATTGCGTTACGGACACGCCGGCGGAGTGTAATTGCCGCCCCACCGCCACCTCTCAGCTGCAAAGGATTTCCCATGAATACCACTCCCGACATGTCGATCTGGCATCTCGTCAGCCACGCCAGCCTGGTGGTCCAGCTGGTGATGCTGGCGCTGCTTGCCGCTTCGGTCTACTCCTGGACGCTCATCTTCCAGCGTCGCGCCCTTTATGCCGATGCCCGGCACCGGGCCGACCGGTTTGACGAGTCCTTCTGGTCGGGTGGTGATCTCAACGCGCTGTACGAGTCAGTCAATCGCCAGGCCGCCCTCGAAGGTCAGGAGAGCATCTTCCGGGCCGGCTTCAAGGAGTTCCTTCGCCTGCGCGAAAAAGGTGCCGATCCCGATGCCATCATGCAGGGCGTGACCCGTGCCATGCGCATCGCCCTCACGCAGGAACAGCAACGTCTCGAAGACAGCCTGTCCTTCCTCGCGAGCGTGGGCTCGACCAGCCCCTATGTCGGTCTCTTCGGCACGGTCTGGGGCATCATGACGTCGTTCATCGGTCTCGCCAAAGTGCAGCAGGCTACCCTGGCCGTGGTGGCACCCGGTATTGCCGAGGCGCTGATTGCCACCGCCATGGGCCTTTTTGCCGCCATTCCGGCCGTCCTTGCGTACAACCGCTTTGCCAGCTCCAGCGAATCCCTGCTGACACGCTACGAAACCTTCGCGGACGAGTTCTCAAGCATCCTGCATCGCGAAACCCATACGCGCCAGTAAGGGCCGAACATCATGGAAAGCACTTTCCGCCGCGCACGACGCAAGCCGGTTGCCGAGATGAACGTCGTTCCCTACATCGACGTCATGCTCGTGCTGCTGGTCATTTTCATGGTCACGGCCCCCATGCTGACGGCCGGGGTCAAAGTCGAACTGCCGAAAGCCGTCGCCGACAATCTTGCGCTGAAAAATCATGACCCGCTCATCATTTCCGTAAAGGCCGATGGCAGCTACTGGCTCAAACAAGGCAGTCGCAATGATCGCCGCGTCAGCCATGATGACCTGAAGGACACGCTCGTTGCCGCCCTGCGTGACACGCCGGAGGCGCCGGTGCTGGTCAACGGCGATGCCCGCGTGCCCTATGGCGCCGTGGTGACGCTCATGGCCAGCCTGCAAAAGGCCGGTGTGCCGAATGTCGGCCTACTCACCCAGGCGGAACCGGATGCTTCGCGCTGACACCCGAACCGCTCCCGTGCTGGCCACCCGGCGCGCACTGAACCGGTCTCTACTGCTGCATGCAGGCGTCGTGGGCGTACTGCTCGCGCTGCCCTACCTGCACCGTCCGCCGACAGTCATCGAGCCGCCCGCCATTCAGGCCGTGCTGGTCCGCTCCTCTGTTGCACCACAGCCACGACCTGTTCCTCCTCAACCCGTGGAAGTACCGCCGCCCCCGGCTCCGGAAAAGATCGAGGTGCCCGAACCCGTAAAGGAGCCGCCCAGGATCGCGCTGCCCAAGGTGAAGCCAGAGGAAAAGCCGAAAGAAAAGCCGCCAGAGAAGCCGCGTGAAAAGCCGCCGCTGAAGCCGGCGCCGAAAACGCCGGAGACAAAGCCCGCGCCCCCCAAATCCGTCTTGTCCCAACAAGCATTGAAAATGCCACTGGCGCCGGACGACGAGGTGCAGAGTCTGCGCAAGGAAATGAAGCAGGAAGAAATGGACCGTTTGCGTCATGAAATGGACAGCACCGCACGGGCCATGAAGTCGTCTGCCAATGCAGCGCAAATAAGCCGCTACAGCGGCCTCATTTCCCAACGGGTGGCTTCAAAATGGAATCGCCCCCTGTCGGCGCGCAAGGGCATGACGGTCCAGTTGCGCATCAACATCCTGCCGGGCGGCGAAGTCGGCAACGTGACAATCAAGGACAGCAGCGGCGATGCGGCCTTCGACGCCAGCGCCGTTGAAGCGGTCAAGCGCTCCAGCCCGTTGCCGGTGCCGGACGACCCCGCGGTTTTCAGTCAGAATTTCCGCAATTTCACCCTGAAATTCACACCGGAAGATTTGTAATGCTCCGTTTTCTCTTTCTTGTCCTCTTTTTCCTTTCCGGCGTGGTCCGTGCCGATCTCGTCATCGAGATCACGCGCGGCGCCGACGACGCCCAGCCCATTGCCGTCGTGCCCTTCGGCGGCGCCACGGCCGTTGCTGCCGATCCGATCGCGGACATTGTTCGCGCCGATCTGGAACGCAGCGGCCGCTTCAAGCCACTTGCCTACGACAAGCTGCCGGTTCGTCCCACCAGCGGCGGCCAGGTACTCTACAACGAGTGGCGCGGCCTGAACGTGCCCTTCCTGCTCGTGGGCTCGGTAGCACCCACCGCAGACCAGCGCTTTGAAATCCGCTTCGAACTGTTCAGTGTCGACCGACAGGCCCGCGTTCTTGGCGAGCGCCTCGTCGTCAGCGCAGCCCAATGGCGGGATGCCGCGCACCTGATCAGCGACAAGGTGTTCCAGGCCATCACCGGGGTTCGCGGCACTTTTTCCACTCGCGTGCTGTACGTGAACCAGACCGGCCAGAACGGCAAGACCCACTACCGGCTGGAGTTGTCCGATGCCGACGGCCAACGTCCGCTCGCCATCCTCGATTCGTCCGAGCCCATCCTCTCGCCAAGCTGGTCGCCCGATGGCAAGAAGGTTGCCTATGTGTCGTTCGAAAGCGGCCGACCGGCCATCTACATTCAGAACATCGCAACGCGGGAGCGCGAAAAGGTGGCCAGCTTCCACGGCCTCAACGGCGCTCCGGCCTGGTCACCCGATGGCACCCGCCTCGCGCTGACGCTGTCGCGTGACGGCAATCCGGAAATCTACATCATGAACATCGGTACCCGGGAACTGACACGGGTGACCAACCACTTCGCCATCGATACCGAGCCGCGCTGGCTGCCGGATGGAAGTGGCCTGATCTTCACCTCCGATCGTGGCGGTACAGCGCAGATCTATCGCCTGAATCTCGCGGACAACAGCGTCAAGCGACTCACCTTCGAGGGCAATTACAACGGCCGAGGCGACATCAGTCCTGACGGTCGTTACCTCGCCATGGTGCACCGCGAGGCCGGACAACGCTTCCAGATCGCCGTGCAGGACCTGCAAACACAGGTGCTGACGATCATTACGCAGTCCTCACAGGATGAAAGTCCCAGCTTTTCGCCCAACGGCACCCAGTTGGTCTACGCGACCCGGCGTGGCAAATACGGCGAACTGGGCATCGCATCCACGGACGGCCACTTCCAGATCCGGCTTCCGGCGCGTCTGGGCGAGGTGCGGGAACCCGCCTGGTCGCCCTTCCTCAAGTGATTGTCGTCTACACGCGTTCACGAAAGGCTCGTGTTCAATTCGCGCAGGATTCACGCCGGCCATTCTTCCGGATGGTCGGCGCCGGTGCACCCCGCTACTTTGTCTGACTGCATGGAGATCATGTGATGTTCAATACCCGCAACGGCAAGGTCGTCCTTGCCGCCGTTCTGGCGCTTGGTCTTGCCGCCTGTACGACCAAGCGTGCCGACGTGGCCACTGAAGACAGGGGGGCCGCCGCCGCTAACAGCGCGTCTGCCAATGGCAACGCCATCGGTGCCGGAACGTCCGCTGCCAATGTCGGCAGCACCATCGACAGCCAGCCGCTGGCCAATGACAGCAACGCGGCCGGTGCGGCAACGAGCGCCGCCGCGGGCTCGCTGCTCGCGGTACGCGTCGTCCATTTTGACTATGATACGGCCGACATCCAGCAACAGGCCGTTCCCGTCCTGCAGGCACATGCGCAATACCTGCGCAGCAATCCGGGCGCACGCCTGACTGTGGGCGGCCACACCGACGAACGCGGGACCCGCGAATACAACATGGCTCTCGGGGAGCGTCGCGCCAAGGCGGTTGCCACCTACCTGGTCAGCAACGGCGCCAAGCCGGCCCAGATCGAAGTCGTCAGCTTCGGCGAGGAAAAGCCCCTGAACCGGGCCGAGACAGAGGCGGCCTGGGCCGAGAACCGCCGTGCGGAGCTCAGCTATCTGGCGGGCCAGCCCAAACCCTGAGGTGGCGGACCACAAAAAAAGGGGGGCCTGTGGCCCCCCTTTTTTTATCCTCTCACCGGAGCGTCGACTCCCCGTCCGGGCGCGCAAAGACCCGCATTCCGCCTCCCCCTGAAGCATTCGCCTTGTGCCCCGCCCCACGCTTCTGCTAGAAGTCTGCTTTTTGCGGAAACCTGCGTCCGGCAGCCGTCCGCGCCATGCAAAACCTGCCCGTCGCCGCACGGCGAACGACAGAGTCGCTCAACCCCGGGGGAATCATGCGAAAGGGAACTTCATTCTGGAAAGCCGACTGGCTGGCCGGGGTGGTCATTGTGCTGGCCGTACTGATCGTGGCAAGCGCCACCGATGTCGTCGACAACATCGAGCACTTTGCCTATGACCTCGGCGTCCGCAGCAGTTCGAGCGACCCCGGCGACAAGGTCGCCATCATCGCCATCGATGACCAGAGCATTGCGAATCTCGGCCGCTGGCCCTGGCCGCGCACCCGTCTCGCCAGGATGATTTCCGACCTCAAGGCCGGCGGCGCGCGTGCCATCGGCCTTCCCGTCATCCTCTCCGAACCGCAACTTGACCCCGGCCTGGTTGCCATTCGCGACATCAACGGCTTTTATGGCGCACAGCTCGCCGGTCTTGCCGCCAGCAACCCTGCCGTCGCCGAACTGGGCAGCAAGCTGGGAGCGGCCGAATCACAGCTGAATACCGACCAGCATCTCGCGGATGCCCTGGCGCAGGCCGGCAACGTGGTCCTGCCCATGCAGTTTGTGCTGGGAGAGCCGCAAGGGCGACCCGACCAGCATCAACCGCCCTATGTGACTCGTAACCAGATCGTCGCCATCCGTGACCGGATCGGCGCTGCCAATGCCGGCGCGCTCCCGCCCGATACACTGCAGGCCACGCCCCCCATCCCCCTGCTGGGCGAAAAGGCCGCCTTCATCGGACATGTGGCGAGCAATCCCGATGCCGACGGCGTCGTACGCAACGAACTGCTGCTGGTTCGCCACGATAATGCCTACTATCCTTCGCTGTCGCTGATGCTGGCCGCGCGCGCCCTGAACCTCGGTCCGGCGGACATCTCCGTCAATCTCGGTGAGGACCTGCGCCTCGGCAAGCTGGCAATCAAGACCGACGAATTCATGCAGATGCGCACTCATTATTATGGGGAACGCAATGGCCATGCGCCGTTTGTCGAGGACTCCTTCTTTGATGTCGCCAGCGGCAAGATTCCTTTGTCCAAGTACAAGGACAAGATCGTCATCATCGGCCCCACGGCCTACGGTGTCGGTGCGCCACAGGTCACACCGGTCTCTGCCGGCATGGAACCCGCACGCATCCTGGCGCATAACGTTGCCAGCATCCTTAACCAGAACTTCTTCATTACGCCGGCATGGGGCACTGCACTGCACTGGGCCCTGATCCTGCTGGCAACCGCCTACGTGGTTCTCGGACTGTCGCGCCTCAAGGCCGGACCCGCGGCGGCGGCCACCTTCGTCTTTGTGCTGATCCTCGTCACCACTCACTTCGTACTCATGAAAAGCGCCGGCATCTGGGTGCAGCTGATGTTGCCTGCGCTCATCGTCATCGCCGGCTATGTCCTGATCACCACCAAGCACTATCTGGTGACGGAGAAGGCGAAAGAAAAGTCGGAAGTGCAATCGGCCGAGTCCAATCGCCAGCTGGGCCTTGCCCTGCAGCAGACCGGCCAGCTCGACATGGCATTCGAGAAGTTCCGCAAATGCCCCATGGACGAATCCATGGCCGACGTCCTCTACAACCTGGCGCTCGATTACGAACGCAAGCGCCAGTTCAACAAGGCCATCTCCGTTTACCAGACGATTGCCGACTACGATGCCGGCTTCCGGGATCTGCCGCAAAAACTGCAACGCGCACAGAAACTGGAGGAGACCGTCATCCTGGGCGGCGGCGCCGGCTCCGCCCAAGCCACGCTGATTCTTGCGCCAGGAAGCGACGAGAAACCCATGCTGGGTCGCTACCAGGTGGAGAAGGAACTGGGCAAGGGCGCCATGGGCGTGGTCTATCTGGGTCGTGATCCGAAGATCAATCGCGTGGTGGCGATCAAGACACTGGCCCTCAAGGACGAGTTCGAAGGCGACGAGCTGGTCGAAATCAAGGAACGCTTCTTCCGCGAGGCAGAAACGGCCGGCCGCCTCAATCATCCCAACATCGTCACCATCTACGACGCCGGCGAGGAACACGACCTCGCCTACATCGCCATGGAATTCCTGCATGGTCATGACCTGGCGCGCTACACCAAGCCCGATACGCTCCTGCCTGTTCCGCGCGTGGTGAACATCGTCTACAAGGCGGCACTCGCGCTGGACTATGCACACCAGCACAACATCGTGCACCGTGACATCAAGCCGGCAAACATCATGTATGACCCTGACAAGGGCAGCATCAAGATTACCGACTTCGGCATCGCCCGCATCACCGACGCGAGCAAGACCAAGACCGGTACGGTGCTGGGTACGCCCACCTACATGTCGCCCGAACAGGTGGCCGGCAAGAAGGTGGATGGCCGCTCCGACCTGTACAGCCTCGGCGTGATGTTTTACCAGATGCTATCCGGCGTCGCTCCGTTCCGCGGTGACTCCATGGCAACCCTCATGTTCCGGATCGCGAACGAGCCGCACGCGCCGGTTTTCGAGGCCAAGCCCGAACTGCAATCCGTGTTGTCCTGCATCGGCGAGGTACTCGACAAGGCCATCGCCAAGGACCCGGCACAGCGCTATCAGTCGGGACGCGAATTCGCCGCTGCCATCAAGGCCTGTGTCGACGCCAGCCGGAAGGACAGCTCCGACGCGCTGGCCGACGCCTGACAGTCCAGATCCGCCATCGCCCCACCCTCAGGTGGGGCACGACCCGAACAAGAAGCGGACATACCCGATGAAAGCACCGATCTTTGCGGGCGCCACGGATACAGGGCGCCAGCGTGACCATAACGAAGACGCCTTTGCCATCGCCACCGATCTCGGCGTTGCCATCGTCGCGGACGGCATGGGTGGCCATGCCGCGGGGGAAATCGCCAGCGAACTGGCGGTCACCACCACGCTGGCCATCCTGGGCCAGACCGTCGGCCTCGCCGCGCACGATCGACTGGAAACGGCCGTACAGGCTGCCAACGCAGGTATCCGGGAGCGGGCGATCCAGTCCCCCCGCTACAAGGGAATGGGCACGACCCTGGTCGCTGCCCTGCTGGATCGCGAAGGACTGACCGTGGCCAATGTCGGCGACTCCCGCCTGTACCGCCTGCGCCGCGGCACGCTGGTGCCGCTCACGCGCGACCACTCGCTGCTGCAGGAGTTCATCGACAAGGGACTCTACTCGCCGGAGGAGGCGCGGCAGAAAGTGGCGCGCAACATCCTTACCCATGCGC
Organism: Moraxellaceae bacterium; assembly: GCA_035706925.1. Classification (GTDB taxonomy): domain Bacteria; phylum Pseudomonadota; class Gammaproteobacteria; order Pseudomonadales; family Moraxellaceae; genus UBA2031. Next base: position 21,280 of record DASSUO010000234.1, on the reverse strand, counting down.
TCGGACTCGAGGACCACACGCGTGTCGACATTACGTCGCATGATGTGCAGTCCGGCGACCGCTACCTGCTGTGCTCCGACGGACTCCACGAAATGGTCAGCGACGACGAAATCGCGGCACTGCTTGGCCGGAGCCAGCCGCTGCAGTCGATCAGCCAGACCCTGGTAGAGCTTGCCAATGCCAAGGGGGGAAAGGACAACATTACGGTGGTTGCCATTGAAACGTGAGCACCCGCCACGGGGACGAGTGCATTGCCCCGTTAACTTCACGCAATAGACAACGCCCGCCTTCGCAGCTGACACTGCATCCCGTTTCCCATTGAGTGCCGACCATGACCCGCTTCCGACTGGCCACCCTCACCCCCCTCCTCCTGGCCGCCGCCGTCGCGCGGGCCGACATTCCGGTGGAAGATCGCCCCCTGACGGCTCCTGAACCCCGGGCCACTGCACCTGCCCCCACGACGCCTGCGCCAGCCACCCCGGCCTCTTCTGGAATCCCGTCGGGATCCCCGTCGGGAGCCCCGTCGGGTACGCCATCAGGCTCGCATGCACCATCAGCGGTCACGGCGCCGGCCGCTGCCCCGTCAGACCAGGACAGCGCCTGGCAGCAGTACACGCAAGTGGATCAACTGCAGCAGCAAGTCGAAAAGCTCCAGGGCCTGGTCGAGCAGCAGGGCTTTCTCATCGAGAAGCTCCAGAATGACCTCCGGGCCCGCTATACGGACCTGGACCACCGGCTGAATGCCCAGCAGGAGCTTATCCAGCAACAACAGTCCGCCAGTCCTTCCGCCACGACACCGCAACCGACCGGCCCGGCTGCTGCCGCCACCTCGGACGACGAGAAGAAGGCCTATCTGGCGGCCTATGACACCTTTCGCTCGGGCGGCCCCGACAAGGCCATTCCCCCCATGCTCGCGTTCGTGAAGCGCTACCCCAACTCGACCTTCGCCTCCAGCGCCCATTACTGGCTGGGCGAGTTCTACCTGAACGCCACCACGCCGGACCAGGACGCGGCGCAAAAGCAGTTCGACATCGTTCTCACCACCTATCCCGACAGCCAGAAGGCTCCGGCCGCCCTGTACAAGACAGCAGCCATCCTCGATCTTCGCGGCAAGCCGCAGGAAGCCCGCAAGCGCATGAAGGAGCTGTTGCAAAAGTTCCCCAAGAGCCCCGAGGCGACGCTGGCCCAGAACTATATCGACGCCCAGGACGCGGCCAGCCAGCCGCCGGCCAAACCCACCGACGCAAAGGAAAGCAAGGCTGGCGCCAAGCCCCAGAAAAAGGCGGCCCCTACCACCAGTCGGAAGAAAAACTGACCCATCGGCATCCCTGCGATAGAATGGCGGCCCCTTAAGCGCCGCCATCCTGTCGTGTCCGAACTCCGCATCACCGAGATCTTTTACTCCCTGCAAGGCGAGGCCCGTACGGTCGGTCGTCCCACGACGTTCGTCCGCCTGACCGGCTGCCCCTTGCGCTGCAGCTGGTGCGATACACCCTACTCTTTCAGCGGTGGCTCCCTGATGTCGCTCGACGCCGTTCTCGAGACCGTGGCCGGTCACGGTGCTCGCCATGTCTGCGTCACGGGCGGCGAGCCCCTGGCGCAGCCCGAATGTCTCGAGCTTCTGACACGTCTGTGCGAAGCCGGCTATCAGGTCTCTCTCGAGACCAGCGGTGCGCTGGACGTAAGCGGCGTCGACCCTCGCGTCAGCAAGGTGGTCGACCTGAAAGCACCTGGCTCGGGAGAGTCTGGCCGCAACCGCTATGAAAACATGGCTGCCCTGACGTCTCACGACCAGGTCAAGTTCGTGTTGGCCTCAAAGCAGGACTATGACTGGGCGCGGCTCAAGTGTGACCAGTTCCAGCTCGTTGACCGAGTGGGCGACGTTCTGTTCTCCCCCGTCCACGGGGAACTTGACCCCCGATCCCTGGCGGAATGGATCCTCGCCGACCGTCTGCATGTCCGGCTTCAGGTCCAGCTCCACAAACATCTCTGGAACAACGAGCCGGGGCACTGATCCCCGCCCCCATCCCGGAAAGCCTCTGAATGACCTCTGTGAAGAAAGCCATCGTCCTTCTCTCTGGCGGGCTGGACTCGGCGACCTGTCTCGCTCTCGCCCGTGACGCGGGCTTCGAGCCGGTGGCCCTCAGTTTCGACTACGGGCAGCGCCATCAGGCCGAACTGGCCGCCGCCCGCCGCGTCGCCGCCGCCTTCGGCGTGACCGACCACCGCATCCTGCGACTCGATCTTGGCGCCATTGGCGGATCGGCCCTCACCGATGCGTCGATCGCGGTGCCGACGGAAGAAAGCACGGGGATTCCCGTTACCTATGTGCCGGCGCGTAATACCGTCTTCCTGGCCTTCGCCCTCGGCCTCGCCGAAGTCTGTGGCAGCGACGACATCTACATCGGGGTCAATGCCGTGGACTACTCCGGTTATCCTGACTGTCGCCCCGAATTCATTGCCGCCTTCGAGCAAGTCGCCAACCTGGCTACCAAGGCCGGGGTCGAAGGCCACCGCATGCACATCCATACTCCGCTGATTGCGCTCAGCAAGGCGGACATCATCCAGACCGGGCTACGCCTCGGCGTGGACTACAGCCTGACCGTGTCCTGCTACCAGGCGGACATTGATGGCAACGCCTGCGGTCGCTGTGACTCCTGCCGCCTGCGCCGCCAGGGCTTCGCCGCCGCCGGCGTTACCGACCCGACCCGTTACGTTTCCGCATGATGTCAGCGCGGGACACGGTTACGGGTCCCGCGCGCCAGTGCTAAACTCGACGCCAGTTCACTCCACCAGGAAGGCCCATGGAGCACTTTCTCGTTCTCTCCGCCCTCGGTGCCGACCGCACCGGCATCGTTGATGAGCTGGCCCGCGCCGCCTCCGAAACCCGCTGCAACATCGCCGACTCCCGCATGATCGTCATGGGTCAGGAATTCGCCCTGATCATGATGGTATGCGGTACCTGGGATGCCATTGCCAAGCTCGAAGCCCAACTGCCCAACCTCGGCAAGCGCCTCGGCCTCGTCATCACGTCGAAGCGTACGGAACCCCGTCCGGTGCAGACGGAGGCCATGCCCTACAACGTGCATGTCATTGCGCTCGACAACCCCGGCATCGTGCACGAAATTGCCAATTTCTTTGCTGTCCAGGGCATCAACATCGAGGCCATGGAAACCAGCACCTACGCGGCGCCGCACACCGGCTCACCCATGTTCGCGCTCAGCATGACCGTCAACATTCCTGCCCGTCTGCATGTGGCCACATTGCGCGAAAACTTCATGCTCTTCTGCGACGACCGCAACCTCGACGCCATCATCGAGCCCTACAAGAGCTGACGGCATCCGTCGTGACACCCTCTCCGCGCATCGCAACGGCCCTTCGGGGCCGTTTGCATGAAGGGAGGGCCATTACCGCATGTGATAGTGGAATCTGCTCCCTCAGGCACCACGATGTCGCCCCCGCTTCCCGCTTCCCGCTTCCCGCTTCCCGCTTCCCGCTTCCCGCTTCCCGCTTCCCGCTTCCCGCTTCCCGCTTCCCGCTTCCCGCTTCCCGGCATGGTTCCGTGCCACCGGCTCCTGTACAAGACCCGTCAATACCTGTCGCTGGCCACTTGGCTTCGCGCCCTATCTTCGCTAGCGTCATCTGCCCGATTCCCTGCACAGGATGTCCCTTCATGGCACTCGCGATTGGCGATTCCGTTCCCGATTTCCGTCTCCCGGCTACCAGCAACAAGGAAGTCCTGCTGTCCGCCCTGCGCGGCTGGCATGTCGTCCTCTACTTCTATCCCAAGGACTCCACCCCGGGCTGCACCCTGGAAGGGCAAGTGTTCCGCGACATGTTCAATGAGTTCAAGGCCGAGAAATGCATGATCCTCGGCGTCTCGCGTGACAGCCTCAAGTCACACGAGAACTTCAAGGAAAAGCAGTGCTTCCCCTTCGAGCTCATCACCGACGCCAACGAAGAATTGTGTCGCCTGTTCGATGTCATCCGCATGAAGAACATGTACGGAAAAATGGTCGAAGGCATCGAGCGCAGCACCTTCCTTATCGACAAGGAAGGCGTACTCCGGGCGGAGTGGCGCAAAGTGAAGGTGGAAGGCCACGGACAGGAAGTCCTGGCAGCGGTCCGGCAGCTCAACGCCTGACGAATCGCACGACACGCTGACGACGGGCACCGGGGCGCCCGTCCCGCCCGTCGTCACGCACCGCGTGTCAGCCCGCGCGACCGACACCGGCAAACGGGGTCAGACCGTCAGTTTCCTGTCTTCTTGCGAATATGGAAACGGTACTCCCCGTCGCCCTCCTCCAGCGCCAGCAGCTCATGACCGCTCTGGCGGAGAAAGGCCTGGAAATCCCTGACCGACCCCGGGTCGGTCGTCTGGATCACAATGGCCTCGCCAGGCGCCATGCCATGCAGGCCCTGCTTGAGCTTCAGCAACGGCAAGGGGCAGCGGAGGCCCCGTGCATCCAGCTGGTGCGCAGGATTATCGGACATTTGCAAAATCACCACAGGAGTCGGGTGCGATGGAACAGGGGTTCCGCCAGAATACCGTCGCCATCATAACCTCGCGTAGCCCGCTGCATGAAATCCCTGCTGAATGCCCTTCCCCTGATGCTGGCGCTGGCCGCAGCGGCTCCGGCTGTCGCCGACGTTCAGGCGAGCGAGCTCCCCGACCTGGGGGATGGAGCCGCAGTCGGCATCACCCCCGAGCAGGAATACCAGTTGGGGCACCAGTTCCTCCGGCAACTGCGACATGAGGCCGCTACCGTTACCGATCCGGTGGTGCAGGATTATCTGGAGCGCCTGAGCTATCGCCTGGCCTTTCATAGCCCGTTACAGCATCCCGACCTTACGCTGGTCATCCTGCGCGATCGCAGCATCAATGCCTTTGCCGTACCGGGGGGCGTCATCGGCATCAACGTCGGTCTGTTGCTCAATGCCGAAACCGAAGCCCAGCTTGCCTCGGTACTGGCCCATGAACTGGGGCATCTGAGTCAGCGTCACTTCATCCGCCGGATTGCCGACAGCAAGCAGAACACCTGGATGACGCTTGCCGGTTTCCTGGCGACCATCGCCCTTGCCTCTACGGGGGATGCGCAGGGAGCGGCCGCCGCGGCAACGGCCACCCAGGCCGCGGTTGTCGACCGGAACCTCGCCTACAGCCGCCAGTTTGAACAGGAGGCCGATCGGATTGGCATGCAGACGCTGGTGGATGCGGGCATGGATCCGCACGCGATGCCGGAGTTTTTCCAGCGACTGGAGCGGCAAACACGCATGTCAGGCACCATTCCTGAGTTCGTGCTGACCCACCCGCTGACGGCGGCGCGTATCGCCGACACCTACAATCGTGCGCAGCGCTATCCGGAAAAACTCGCCCAGGATTCCATGGATTATCAGCTGGCCCGCCTGCGCTTCATCACCAGCTTCATGCCCGACTCCAGTGGTGCCGCCGCGCAGTTCCAGCGTCAGATGACCGGCCTCGACCCATCGACCGATCGTGCCCGCCTCAATCGCTTCGGACTGACGCTTGCCCTCTTGCGCGACCGCCAATATGACCGCGCCCGAGAGGCGCTTGCCCCGTTGCTGCAGGGCGCGAATGTCCGTACCGACTATGTGATTGCCGGAGCGGACATCGACCTGGCGGAACGCAAATACACGGAGGCCGCCCACCTCATTCAGCCGACACTGGCGCTGAACCCCGATAACTATCCCCTTCTCATGTATTACGCACGAGCGCAAATCTCCGATGGCCATCCCGAAGTCGTACTCGGTCGCCTGGAGGCACTGGCACGTGAGCGCCCCGATGATCCCGGCGTGTGGCGAATGCTGGTGGATGGCTATACAGCCAGCAAGAACTCCCTGGGCGTCTATCGAAGCCGCGCCGAGGCTTACTTCCTCAATGGCGACGACGAACGCGCGGTGGAGCAATTGCGCCTCGCGGCGGACAGCGTCAAGGACAACTACCCCCTTTACGCGAAAATCCGCAAGCGCATGCGCGAGATGCAGCAATTCAACGAGAGCGCCAGCAAGATCTGAGGCGCCTCCGCGTCAGCGCTCGCGGGCACTCTCACTGGCAAATTGCCGAACGGGCTCCAGAAAATAATCGATGACGCGCCGGCGCCCTGTCCGGATCTCGACGCGGACCGCCATGCCCGGCACCAGGGATACCCGCTGGCCCTCAACCCCGATCCAGCTTTTGTCGAGCCGCAAGCGGGCCTGATAGAAAAGCCCTTTTCTCTCATCGGTCACCGCATCAGGAGAAACGTCCTCGACCACTCCCCGAAGGGTACCGAAGCGGGTAAACGGAAATGCCTCCACCTTGACTACTGCTTCCTGTCCCTTGCGTACAAAACCGATATCGCTATTGCCGATAGACGCCGTGATTTCCAGCGGCGCCTCGACAGGCACGACGACCAACAGGGGCTGCGCCTCTGTGACGACGCCACCTTCCGTGTGGATTGCCAGCTGCTGTACCGTGCCATCAACCGGCGCCCGCAACACCATGTGGTCACGTCGACTCGCAAGACCCGCTTCCACCGCGCGCAATTGATCTGCCTCCTGCTCTGCCTGCAACAGCGTCTCGCGTAGACGCTTCATGACATCCGCGATTTCCGCCTGCCGGTCACGCTGCTGTTTGACCATCATCGCGTCAATTTCCTCCAGCCGCTGCCGCTGGATTTCCATGTCCCGCTTCATTTCCAGGCGCCGGTTTTCCTGCTCGAGATAGTCGTGGCGCGCCACGTGGTGCTGCTCTGCGAGTCGGCCCATGTCCGCCGTGCGTTGCTCCAGCCATGGATAAAGACTTTTCTGCTTCGCCAGCACCTCTATGGCTGTGGCTCGTTGCGCCACGAGATGCTGTACCGCCGCCTGGCTGGCCTCCGCTTCCCGCCGGTACGCCTGTCGTTCTGCGTTCAGCAGCCGGTCAGAGGACTCTCTCAGGGCGGCCGGCACCTCCGCTTCGCTCGCCGCCGATCCGCTCGCAACAGCGCCCCGCTCGACGAAGTCGAGCATGGCCCTCGCCCGCGCGGCCGCAAGGCGTACTTCCGCTAATCGCGCCTGGCGTCGCTCCTGCTCCGCCGCCAGTTCGGCATCGTCCAGATCGATCAATACCTGGCCCTGCCGCACGCGCATGCCATCACTCACCCGCACGCGACGGACAATGGCCCGCTCATAGGCCTGTACCACTTTAGTCTGCCCCGTGGGCACGATGCGGCCATGGGCCACGGCAATGATGTCAATGCGCCCGACAATCGACCCTGTCAGCACCAGTACAACAAACAGTGCGCAGACCCACATCAACCTTCGTGCAGCAATCGACGGGGGTGTCTCCACCAGTGCCAGGGCCGCCGGGAGGAACTCGCTGTCCGAAGGCAGTCCTCGCCGCGCTCTTGACCGGTCACGGACTGATTTCGCGGCTCCCAGACGTAGCCGCACATTGTCGAATAGTGACATCATGAAAAATTCCAGAAGCAGGCAACGCGTCGCGGTTGGATTCCATGAGCGGCGCCAGAAAATGACGGACCGGTGATCAGGCAAGTTGTGACGCGAAAAGCTGCTGGCAATAGCCCCGCTCCTTCACCAGCAGCTCGCCCGGACTTCCTTGCTCCACCAATTCGCCGCGATCGATCGCGAAGAGGCGATGGGCGTGGTGAATGGCGCTCAGTCGATGGGCAATGATGATCACCGTGCGGCCCTCGCATATCGCCTTCATGTTCCGGAAGATCACCTGCTCCGACTCGTCATCGAGCGCGCTGGTCGCCTCGTCAAGAATCAGGATGCGGGGGCGGGTCACCAGCGCGCGTGCAAGGGCGATGCGTTGGCGCTGGCCGCCGGAGAGCGTGACGCCCTGCTCCCCTACCGCCGTGTCATAGCCGTCCGGCAATGCAAGGATGAACTCGTGCGCGCCTGCCAGTTTCGCTGCTGCCATTACGCGCTCCAGGGAGAGCCCTGGATCACCCAGCGCAATATTGTCGCGAATGCTCCGGCTGAACAGGCGCCCCTCCTGGGGCACCACCCCCATCTGGCGGCGGAGCCATGCGGGATCCACCTGGGCAACATCGACCCCATCCACCAACACACGTCCCTGCTCGGGAACATAAAGGCGCTGCATCAACCGCGCGATGGTGCTCTTGCCGGAACCGGACCGCCCCACGATGCCCACCACCTCGCCGGGCCGTAAGTCAAACGAGACGCCGCGCAACGAGAGGGGAGCATCCGGACGATAGCGGAATACAACGTCCTCGAAAGTGAGTCGCCCGTGAATCGCCGGCAATGCGGTCCGACTTTCCGCGCGACTCTCGGCCGGCACATCGAGAATGTCTGCAAGGCGGCGCAGGGACAATCCGGCCTGCTGGAAGTCCTGCCAGAGTTGCGACAGCCGCAGTACTGGCGCCGACAGCCGCTGCGCCAGCATGTTGAACGCGACGAACTGGCCGACGGTCAGCTCACCGGCCATTACGGCGCGCGCGCCGAACCAGAGGACCAGTGCCATCGTCACCTTGTTGATGAGCTGCGCCCCCTGCCCTGCCAGATTGGCGATTTGCCCGGTGCGATACGAGGCAGCAGCGTAGGCCGCCAGCTGGTCATCCCATTGCCGGCGCATGCGTGGTTCGACCGCCAGCGACTTCAGCGTATCGATTCCGCTTACTGTTTCGACAAGAAAAGCCTGATTCTCCGCTCCGCGCGCAAATTTCTCGGCGAGCCGGGCACGCACCAGTGGAGTGACGCAGAGGGACAGCAGGACGTAACAGGGAATCGACAGCAATACCACCGCCGTCATCATGACGCTGTAGTTCAGCATGACGGCCACGAAAGCCAAGGCGAAGAACAGGTCGATCACGACGGTAAGGGCGGAACCGGTCAGGAAGCCGCGAATGTTCTCCAGCTCGCGCAGGCGTGCCACCGAATCCCCGACCCGCCTGGCGGAAAAATACGGCAAGGGCAGTGACATCAGGTGCCGGAACAGCCGCGCCCCGAGTTCGACGTCGATCCGATTGGTGGTGTGTGAGAACACATAGGTTCGCAACGCACCCAGCACCACCTCGAACACCGATACCAGGCCGAGTCCGAGGCACAGCACCACGAGCGTTGACTGACTGTCATGCCCCAGCACCTTGTCGACGACCACCTGGAAAAATAGCGGGGACACCAGCGCCAGCAACTGCAGGAGAAAGGACACGACAAGAACATCACGCAGCAGGTGACGGTACTTCATGATCACCGGAATGAACCAGCGGACGCCGAATCGCTGCAGCGCGCCGGACCGAGCCGCACGAGACGTTACCAGGATGACCTGCCCGCTCCAGAACCCGGCAAAGTCGCTTGCAGCGATGAACCGGGGCGCAGGCTCGCCGGGCAGATGGACCAGGATGCGGTCGCCCTCGATGCGCGCGATGAGAAACCAGGTGCCGTCGGGCGACGACGCCATGACGGGCACCGGGAGATGGAGCAACTGTTCAGGCGTCCTGACCTGCAGGCGGGCCTTGAGCCCGAGATGCCTTGCAGCAAGCAGCAGATCCTGCGCGGTAAACCGCCCTCCGGAACTGCCGAATTCGTGAAGGAGCTGCCGAGGCTCCACTGCAACATGGTGCAGGCGCGCCATCATGACGAGGCAAGCCAGACCGGTATCGACGGGCAACACCGCTCCCGTCGCCACTGCAACAGCTTCTTCTTCCGTGAAGGAACTCATGTGATTGTACCGACTGCGTGTCAGATTACATCGCGCGGGCATCCTTGCCGCCGCGATTCGCGCCCCAAGGCGCAGGCGCATGTTACCCGCGCCGCACAGAAGCGAAATGCGCTCCCGCGGAGAAAACACAATTCAACTACAGTCGTGTGAGCGTAATGGCGGAGAACCTGAAAGCCGGCACATAAAATACGAAGGCCCGCCGAAGCGGGCCCTGTCAATCACGGGTAATCTCAGTGCTGGTCCTTTTCCTCGCACTCCAGCGCTGCCACCAGATCCCGGAACGTTGCCTTGTTCTTTTCGTTCAATCCCATCAGCACACGATGCGCCTCGATCACATGCCGGGTCAGCTCTTGCTGTGACGGCTCACTGACCGGCAACTCGTCAAGACTGCCTTCGGCGGCTGGCGCCTTTTCAAGAATGAGGAACACCCTGTCGAAGCCCATGCTCGCCAGGATTCGGTTCACATCCGGATTCGTCGACAGGATGACAGGCTTCTTCTGCACCCGCTGCTTCAGAAAGATGGCAATCTTGGCGATGAGGCCGAGCGCCGTGCTGTCGATGGCCACGGTGTCAGTGAGGTCGATCAGCACTGCCTGCAGCGCAGGATCGCTGAACATGCGATCCAGAAAGCCTTCGAGGCTCGCGCACAGCGGCACCCGCACGTCACCGGCGAACTTGATCACGTAGGTACCGTCGTGGACGGCGTAAAGAATTCGACCTGACAGCATAAATTCGGCTTCGATTCAGGCGTCCCGATTGATGACAAGCAGGGCGATGTCGTCCGGCACTTCCATTTCTCCGTCCAGTTGGAGCGCGGAGGCCAGTGCGTCCGCATCCTTCACGCCCTCGCCGACAATCGCCAGCAGGTGTGCTTCCTTTTCCTCCATGCTGGTGTCCGGCAGGACCTCCAGCACGCCATCCGACATTGTCACCAGCGAGAATTTCCGACCCAGCGGCAACGTCACGTCTTCAAAGGTCGCATCGCTGAAAATGCCAACCGGCAGACCCCGGCCGGCCAGCGCCTGCGCCACGCCATCACTGATCAGTATAGGCGGTGGAAAGTGGGCGCCGATGCAGTACACGAGGCTGTTCTCCGCCAGGTCGATCACTCCGCAAAACATGGCCAGGTGTTTGCCCATTCCCATGGAGATCAACTCCTGGTTGATGGCTGACAGCAGGCGTGACGGATACAGGGCGTTGGTGGCCGTGCGCTTTTCGTAATGGCGCTGGATCCGGTTGGTCAGGGTCTTCAGAAACACGGTGACAAAGGCACTGGATGCCCCGTGCCCGGATACGTCGGCAAGATAGAAGCCGATCCGTTCGGGGCCAATCCGGAAATAGTCGACAAAGTCGCCAGACAGATATAGCGAGGGAATGATGCGGTGGCTGAACGTCACGTCATTGAACGTGTGCGGGGTCGGCGGCAGCATGCGCCGCTGCACCCGGCGGCCGGCCTCCTGATCCTCCTCGAGCAGGTCCAGGCTGCGCTCCAGCTCGGCATTGGTCAGCTCGAGCTGCTCACGGATCTGCCGGTTCTGCTTGAGCAGCTGGCCGCGCTCCAGCGCGCGCCGCACCGAGTGCTCCAGCACTTCCATTTCAATCAGCGGCTTGAACAGGTAGTCGACGGCGCCGTTGCGCAGCGCGGTGACAACGTCATTCATCGAGCCCTGGCCGGACACCACGATCACCGGCGTCTCCGGCGACTCGGCATTCATTGCCTTGAGTACATCCAGACCGTCGAACAGGGGCATGCGCAGGTCGCATATGACAAGGTCGGGACGCTTGTTGCGGAAGACGGCAAGGCCTTCGTCACCGTTCTTGGCAGTATCCACCTTGAAGCCGCTATCACCCAGATAAACGGCAAGGCTTTCACGCACGACGGGCTCGTCATCGATGACGAGGATGTGGCCTTGGGAAGGTTGCGACATACCGGACTGAAGTGCCTGTACAGCAAGGTGCGGCAACACTACTCCTCCCTGCCATCAGCACGCAAGCCGGCTACGCCGGCCGCGTAATGGGTGCATTGCACCGGTCATTGCTGATGTAGCGATTCGGTGGATTTGTCAATGGCGGGGACGCCCGCCTCCGGCGAATGACCGTCCTGAACAGCGGGCGACTCGGTCGTAGTGGTCGGTGCGGATCCGGCGTCGGGCGTGGGAGTAGCGGATTCCGGGGCAGACGACGAAGGTTCACTGCCAGCCGTCGGCGCTGCACTATTGTCGGTGGCCGGCGCGGTGCTGCTGTCGGTAGCCGGCGCTGGCGCTCCCTCCGGCGTCGCAGGGGCCGCATCGTCAGCCGGCGCGCCACTGCTGTCGTCATCAAGAAAGGGATCGGAATCGACACGACCATCCTTGATGTCAAAGGCACGACTCTGAAGGTACAGGTCGCGCACAAACAGATAGCGGTCTCCCTGGATGATGTCCTCGACATCTATCAGGTTGGCGCGCGTGTTCACCACGCGTCCTGCCCAGAGGGTGACGCGCTCCCCTTCATTGAACTGCAGGGTGATGGGGTCGGACATGAAATCCACACCCGTGCCGACGCCATCGCGGATGGTACTCGGGCCAAAGAACGGCAGGACGACATAGGGGCCGGACGCCACCCCCCACTTGCCGAGCGTCTGGCCGAAATCCTCATCGTTGAGCGGAATGCCCAGTACTGTCGACGCGTCGACAAAACCGACAAAGCCCAGGGTGGAATTCACAACGAAGCGGGAAAGGTCCTGTCCGGCCGCACGAACCTTGCCCTGCAGGAGGTCATTCAGCATGACAACCGGCATCTTGAGATTGCGGAAGAAGTTGGTTATGCCGGCGCGCAGGGGTCTTGGCGTGACCGCGCGATACCCTTTGGCCACGGGCTTCAGTGCGTAGCGGTCCAGCGTGTCGTTGAAGCGGAACACGCGCCGGTTGAAGCCCTCCCAGGGGTCCGGATTGGGTGCGGCGGGTTTAACCGGCGCCGGCACCGCCGGCACGGACTCTTCGGCCAGCACAGGCGTCGCCAGCAGGCAGAGCGCCAACACTAATCCCCGGTGTCTCATAGCCATCCAGTCCGTAAAAAAGGCCGCCATTCTATGGCGAGCCTTGCCTGAAGCCAATCAGACAAGACCATTCCGGCGTGCCACCAGATGATCCAGGCTCAGACTCCCGGGCCCCTGACCCACCAGTGCCAGAAGCATGGCGGCCTGTGCCACCATCAGTCCGGCGACCACTCCCTCATGGGCAGCCATCGGGCCACCCCCGGTCAGGGCCAATGCCCGACTTCCAGCGACCAGCACGGGCCACAGGGCAGAAAGACCGGACAGGAGGAAAAGAGCCGCCACATAGCGGGTTGCCAGTCCCAGCAACAGCAGTGCAGCACCGGTCATCGTCGCCGCCACCGCCCAGCCTCCGGCAGCCGCGCCGACGGCAAATTGCGGAAGCCCGCCGAAAATGCCGGCACTGAGGAGGAATCGCAGGCAAAGGCCCGGCAAGAACACTCCCACACCGTCAAAGACGCCGCGCAGGCACTCATCCCAGCGCATCAGCGCGCGTATTCCACCGTTCATCCTCATCCCCTGTGTACAGGCCCGCCAAAACCGGACCCGTTTCACCTCTCCAGACGCGCCAAGGCCGCATCCGGAGATGCGGCCCTGCGCAGGATCAGCACACCTTTATGCCTCAACGCTTGCGAACGACGAGGCTGCCGATGGAGTAACCCGCACCAAACGAGCAGATCACGCCCGTATCGCCCGCCTTGAGATCGTCGTTGTACAGATGAAAGGCGATGATGGAACCGGCCGACGCCGTGTTCGCGTAGCGGTCGAGAATGATGGGAGCCTCTTCCAGCGAAACGTCCCGGCCCATGACCTTGCGCGCCACGAGGTCATTCATGTTGATGTTGGCCTGATGCAGCCACAGCCGGTTCACGGTCTCGGGAGTGACGCCCGTTTCAGCCATGTGCGTGCTGATCTGCTCCGCCGCCATGGGGCAGACTTCCTTGAACACCTTACGGCCTTCCTGCATGAAAAGCAGGTCCCGCTCATCCGCGTCGCGGTCTTCACTACGGTTCATGAAACCGAAATTGTTGCGGATGTTGTTCGAGAACTGGGTTTGCAGCTTCACGCCGAGCACGTCCCAGGCGTTGTCGCTGGTGCAGGTTTCTGCCGCTTCCACCACTGCCGCCGTACACACATCACCAAAGATGAAGTGACAGTCGCGGTCCTTCCAGGCGAGGTGGGCAGAGGTGATTTCCGGATTGACCGTCACCACACAGCGGGCCTGGCCCGACTGCACGGCATTGATGGCCGCTTGCAGGCCGAAGGTCGCAGCGGAACAGGCGACGTTCATGTCGTAGGCCCATCCCTTGATGCCCAGTGCATTCTGGATTTCGATGGCCACTGCCGGATACGGACGCTGCGCGTTCGCACAGGACATGATCACGGCATCCACATCGTCGGGAGACTTGTTCGCCCGCTTCAGCGCATCCCGAATGGCTGTGACCGCGATCTCGGCCTGCAGGGACAGCTCCTCGTTGGAGCGCCGCGGAAAAGAGGGATACATGCGGTCAGGATCGAGCACACCCTTCTTATCGAGCACATAGCGGGACTTGATACCCGAGGCCTTCTCGATGAATTCGACATTGGACGGCCCGAGGGCCCGCACGTCACCACGCTCGATCGCCTCGGCATTTTGCTCGTTGAAGCGACGCACATACTCGTTGAACGAGGCAACGAGCTCCTCGTTGGTGATGGTTTCCGGCGGAGTGAAAAGACCCGTACCGCTGATGACGATCTGTTTCATGGACTGCTTACCTGTGACGGCGGGGCGGCCTGACGGTGCCCCCCCTGCCGGTGCGTGACTATTTCGGGATATCGGCCCACAACCGGTCGAGCCGGGCTGCGGAAACGGGTACCGCCGTCTTCAGCGTCTGCGCAAAAAGCGAGACGCGATATTCTTCGAGGAGCCAGCGATATTCCTTGAGTGCCGGTGCATCAATGTCCCGGTCGGCAAGCCGGCCGCAACGTTGCTCGTAGTCCTGCCAGCGGCGCTGAAGCTCCGCTACCGCGGCGCTCTCGCGCTGCAGGTTGTTGGGCAGCTTTTCCAGCCGCGCCAGGATCGCCCGCAGGTATCGCGGATAGTGCTGCCAGCGCTCCCAGGGCACCGTCTCCAGGAAACTCCCAGGCGACAATGCCTCGATTTGCTGCCGAATATCCGCGACTGACACCGCGAACATCGGCGCCCGAACCGACTCGAGCTTTGTCCGGACCTCCGCGACCAGGGAGAACACCTGCACCACGACAGCCGCCAGGCGTTCAGCCTCCTGAAGCAGCCCGCGGCGCCCCGCGACCAGACGGTCCGCAAAGAAGGGCCGAGTGTAAACCAGCGGTTGCCCCCCCACAAAGACATGATCGGCGACAGCGAATGCGAAGCGGGATTCCAGCTCCGCCCTCCCCCCATAGGGCGAAAAAAGCAGCATTATCCCCTGATTTTTCACGATCCTGCTGCGAATTTGGCGAAACTCGCCCGCCGCCTGAAGCTGGAAGAGGCGATTAAGGCCCTGCCGGTGGGCCGCTTCCGCCTCCCGTCGGGAAGGAAACAGACGCAAATCGACCAGAATCCCCTCCTTGTCGGGCACCAGCGCGGGATAAGCGCGGCTATCCATGCCCTTGATCCGCAATGCCACCGACTCCGGGATCTCCATGTCATCCGGCCAGTCATTGAGGCCGGTCCGCTCCAGCCCGGCCGTGGTACTGGCCGCCAGAGGGCGTCCGCCGTCCTGGCGCAGGATCCGCCGCAACCCGGCGAGATCCCTGCCCTCGGCCAGCACCTGCCGCTTCTCGCCCAGCACACGGATATTGAAACGGAAGTGGGGCTCGAGGCCCGCCGGATCCAGATCGTCGGCCGACGCCGTGATGCCGCGGCGACGCAGCTGTGCCTGCATCGCCACAACCAGTGCCCCCTCGCCCGCCACCAGCTCGCCGACAATGGCGGCAGCACTGTCCGGCACCGGCACCAACTGCCGACGCATGGGCTTGGGGAGGTGTTTCAGCAGCGCCTCGATCTTGCCCGGCAGCAGGCCGGGAACCAGCCACTCGAGGCGACTCTCGTCGACTTCGTCGAGGAGCCCCGAGGGCACCAGCAGCGTGACGCCATCGGCCGGATGCCCGGGCTCAAAGTGGTATTCGAGGGGAAAGTGCGCAGACCCCATCACCAGCTCGTCAGGGAAGTTTCCTGACTGTGCCTCATCGACATCACGCGCCAGCAGCACTTCCCGGGTCAGGAACAGATGCCGGGGGTCCTGCCGCTCCATTCCACGGCGCCAGGCCTCGAAATTGGCCAGGTTGGCGATGTCCGGCGGAATGCGCTCGTCATAGAAGGTGTACAGCGTCTCCTCGTCGACCAGAATGTCACGGCGCCGTACTTTGTCCTCCAGTACGCGCACTTCCTCAATCATTTCCTGATTGTGACGGAAGAACGGGGCTTTCATTTCCACATCCCCCTCGACGAGGGCGCTACGAATGAAAATTTCCCGGGATACGGCGCGATCGATGCTTTCGTAGCCGACTTTTTTCCGCGGATTCAGGACGAGGCCGTAGAGCGATGTCTGCTCATAGGCCACCACCCTGCCCTGACGCTTTTCCCAATGCGGTTCAAAATACTTGCGCTTGAGCAAGTCGCCGGCCAGCATTTCTGCCCATTCCGGCTCAATCTTTGCCACGGTGCGCGCATAAACCCGCTGAGTCTCGACCAGCTCCGCCGCCATCAGCCAGGGCGGCCCCTTCTTCGCCAGCACCGAGCCAGGAAACACGAAGCACTTCTGGCTGCGCGCAGCCAGGTACTCGCGGTCTTCCTGCTTCTGCGCGATGCGCGACAAGAGACCTGCCAACAGCGACTGATGCACCGCCTCGTAGCTGGCCGGCTCCTTGTTCTCGGTCCAGCCCGCCTCGCGCGCCAGCAAAAGCAGCTGTCGATGCGTCTCGCGCCACTCGCGCAGTCGGAGCCATGACAAAAAATGCCGGCGCGCGAAATCGCGTCGCTGGCTTTCCGTCAGGTCGCCGCGCTGCGCCTCCAGCGTATCCCACAATTTCACATACCACAGGAAATCCGAATCCGGATGACGGAACTGCGCATGGCGTTCGTCCGCCGCTTGCTGGCGATCATGCGGACGATCACGCGGATCCTGCCCGCCCAGCGCCGCGGCAATGATCAATACCTCGCGCAGCGCCTTGTTGTCATGGGCAGCAAGCAGCATGCGGGCAATGCGCGGGTCTACCGGGAAGCGGGCCAACTGCTTACCGGTCGCCGTGACCTTCCGCTCCTCGCTGACTGCCCCGAGTTCCTCGAGCAGACGGAATCCGTCACTGACGAAGCGCGAGTCTGGCGCATCAAGAAACGGAAACGCTTCGATGTCGCCCAGCCCTAGCGCCTGCATCTGCAAAATGACGGCCGCGAGGTTGGTACGCTGGATTTCAGGCACCGTGAACTCGTCGCGGGAGAGAAAATCCGCCTCCGAATACAGCCGGATGCACAGGCCGGGCGCCACGCGACCACAGCGCCCCTTGCGCTGGTTGGCACTCGCCTGGGAGACGGCCTCGATGGGCAAGCGTTGAACCTTGCTGCGATAGGAATACCGGCTGATGCGGGCAAAGCCCGGGTCAATCACGTAATGAATGTTGGGAACCGTCAGCGACGTTTCTGCCACGTTGGTGGCAATCACGATGCGACGACCGCGTCCCGGCTGGAACACCCGCTGCTGCTCGGACAGCGAGAGGCGCGCATACAGCGGCAAAATCTCCGTATGCGGCGGCCCGTACTTGCGCAATGTCTCGGCGATCTCGCGAATTTCGCGTTCATGGCTGGAAAAGACAAGGATGTCTCCCTGCCCGCGCTTGCCGGCGCCGCGTTCATGCTGAAGGCATTCCTCCACGGCGGCTAGTACGGCACGGGGAATCGCTTCTTCGACATCATCGAAGCCCTCATCCTCGTCCGAGCCCACCGGCTCCGCACTCAACGGCCGGTACAGCACCTCCACCGGATAGGTTCGGCCTTCAACGACGATTACCGGTGCGGGCCGGCCTTCTGCGTCCGCGAATTGACGACTGAAACGATCCACGTCGATTGTCGCCGACGTAATGATCACCTTGAGGTCAGGTCGGCGCGGCAGCAATTGCCGGAGTACGCCGAGGAGAAAATCGATATTGAGCGAGCGCTCGTGTGCCTCGTCGATGATCAGGGTGTCGTATGCGGAGAGAAAACGGTCCTGTGCCAGTTCGGACAGCAGGATGCCGTCTGTCATGAGCTTCACGAATCCGTCCGGCGAGAACTCGTCAGTGAAGCGGACCTTGTAGCCGACCAGCTCCCCTGGTGGGGACTGCAGCTCCTCGGCAATGCGTGTCGCGACCGCGCGCGCCGCGATACGACGCGGCTGCGTATGACCGATATAACCCCGTACACCGCAACCGGCCGCGAGTGCCAGCTTGGGCAACTGCGTGGTTTTCCCCGAGCCGGTTTCACCCGCAATCACCACCACCTGGTGCTCGCGGATGGCCGCAATGATGTCGTCGGCCCGTGCGGCCACCGGCAGATCAGGATACGTGACAGCGGGAACCCGCGCGGCACGAGCGGCAACGGCCATACGAGAGGCTTCGGCCAGCGTCGCAAGGCGCCGCCCCGCCGCTTCCCTTGCCTCGGCCGTACGCCCCGTCGCCGCCTCGCGCAGGAGGCGACGCAACCGTCCCTGGTCCCGGCACAGACAAGAAGGAAGGTCCTTTGGCGAAAAGGCTGCTGGCACGACAGGGTCCGGACAGGTCAGAAAAAGGGGCGGCAAGCATCCCAGCCTTTGCCGGTCATTTCCAGCCACGCGCAGCCGGAAAGCCCGCGTTTGCCGCACATTGCGCCGCCCCGGTCAGGCTCGCCCGGATTCAGGCGCACCGCCCGCATCCGCAATGGTGCGCTCACCTACGACGCCTGGCTCTCCGAGAAGGCAAAGCGCTACCGCGTCAACGGCATCGCCTGGCGGCACAACAGACCGAGCGGGAAAAGTTGCTACCTTATTCGCCCTGGGGTGCCGAGTCCTGCGCGAGCGAGGCCATGTCGATGACAAAGCGGTACTTCACATCGCCCTTCACGAGTCGCTCATAAGCCTCATTGATCTTCTGGACCGGAATCAGTTCGATGTCACTGGCGATGCCATGCTCCGCACAGAAATCCAGCATCTCCTGCGTTTCCCGAATGCCCCCGATGAAGGAACCGGCCAGCGAGCGTCGACGCCCGGTCAGGGCGAACACATTGACTGGCAGCGGCGCGGCGGGCAGACCGACCTGGCACAGCGTGCCATCTCGCGTGAGCAAGGCCAGTGCGGCATTGATGTCGTGCGGCGCCGACACCGTATCGATAATGAAGTCGAGGCGATTGCGCCACCGCTTCATCGCCTCTGCATCCCGGGAAATCACCACATCGTGCGCGCCCAGACGACGGGCATCGGCCTCCTTGTCCGGGGATGTCGTGAACAGCACCACATGCGCTCCCATGGCGCGGGCCAACTTGAGTGCCATGTGCCCAAGTCCGCCCAGACCGAATACGCCCACGGTCTGCCCCGGACCGACCTTCCAGTGACGAAGTGGCGAATAGGTCGTGATGCCGGCACAGAGCAGCGGCGCCGTCGCGGCCGGTGGAAGCGTCGCGGGCACCCTGAGCGTAAAGGCCTCGTCGACGACGATGTTGTTTGAATAGCCCCCGTAGGTAATTCCCCCGGTATGTGGCTCTGCGCCCCCATAGGTCATCACCGGCCCTTTGTCGCAGAACTGCTCCTCTCCCTCCTGGCAGCTTGCACAGGCGCGGCAGGAATCCACCATGCAGCCCACGGCCGCCATGTCGCCCACGCGGAATTTCGTGACGGCACTGCCGACCTGCGTGACGCGCCCGACGATCTCGTGACCAGGAACGCAGGGATAGCGACTTCGCCCCCATTCACTACGGGCAACGTGAACATCGGAGTGGCATACACCACAAAATAGAATGTCGATGACGACATCGTGGGGCTGTGGATCACGCCGCTCGAAACGAAACGGCGCCAGGGGTGACCGGGGTGTCTGGGCGGCATAGCCGATGGACTGGATCATCGCGGGACTCCTGCTCTGGCACCGAATCTGCGTCATGGGACACAGGGGAACATCGGGCAAGAGTAGTGCGAATCTCCCCACACGCAAAGCAGGCCACCAAAAACACAAAGGCCCGCATGCGCGGGCCTTTGTGTTTTCTGAACTGGCGTCCCCACGGGGATTCGAACCCCGGTTACCGCCGTGAAAGGGCGATGTCCTAGGCCTCTAGACGATGGGGACGGAACGCGGTGCAGATGCAGGACTGGTGGAGCTAGGCGGGATCGAACCGCCGACCTCTACAATGCCATTGTAGCGCTCTCCCAGCTGAGCTATAGCCCCAGCCTGCGAAGCGGTGAATGGAGGACATCCACCGCGGCGCGCATTCTATGCACCCCCCTCGGGGGTGTCAACGACAGCGCCAGACGACTGTTCACGCCACGCTTTTTCCCACTCTTTCGCCTCCTGCTTCGACACGCCACCCAGCACGGCCAGCGCCTGGCGCAGACGATACCGGGTGATATCCGGCCCCAGAATGTTCATCGCTTCCATCACAGGTGTGCTTGACGGTGAACCCGCAATTGCCACGAAGAAAGGAAACATGAAATCCCGCAGCTTGAAGCCCAGTGCCTCGGCAATGCGCTGCAACAGCGCACTTATCGTGTCGTGATTCCACTGACGCAGCACATCAAGCTCCCACAGCGCCACCTGCAGGATGCGACGCACCTCATCCGGGGTCAGCTTCTTGTGCGCAAAGCTGTCGGGCGTCGTGGCAACGTTGCCGGCAAAAAAGAAGGAGGCCCAGCCCGCCGCGTCCGAAAGCGTATGAATGCGTGGCTGAATCTGCGTGACCACCCGCTGCAGGTAATCCCTTCCTGCCCACTGGGCAAAGGCCTGCATCAGCTCGCCCACATTCATCTCGCGCAACCACACGCTATTGAGCCAGGCCAGCTTCTCGACATCGAACGTCGGACCGCCCAACGACACGCGATTAAGGTCGAAATGGTCGATCATTTCCGCGAGCGTGAATTTTTCCCGCTCGTCCGGCATGGACCAGCCCATGCGTCCCAGATAGTTGAGGAGTGCCTGCGGCAGATAGCCCATGCGCTCGTAAAAGGTGATGCTGGTCGGGTTCTTGCGCTTGCTGAGCTTGGACTTGTCCGGGTTGCGCAGCAGCGGCATGTGGCAGAACACGGGCTGCTGCCAGCCAAAATATTTGTACAACAGAATGTGTTTCGGGGCGGAACTGATCCACTCTTCACCACGGATCACATGCGTGATTTCCATCAGGTGATCATCCACCACATTGGCCAGGTGATAGGTGGGAAGACCGTCAGCCTTCATCAGCACCTGCATGTCCACCTGTTCCCAGGGAATCTCGATGGCGCCGCGCAGCAGGTCCGGCACTTCGCAGATGCCTTCGCGCGGGACCTTCATGCGGATCACGGAGGACTCACCCGCCTCCAGGCGCCGCATGACCTCGTCGACCTGCAGATGCATGCAGTGACCATCGTAGC
>DASSUO010000233.1:0-5101 GCA_035706925.1 Moraxellaceae bacterium | reverse complement strand
AGTGCTCGTGGCGAATTACGTCGTAGATCGTCATGGTCGATGCCCCCTCCCCTGGCAGCACTATCAGCATAGTCAGGGTGAACGCATCCGACCGGTGTCCATGGGCACACCCGGCTCGGAAGGCGGCCGCCTTCCGAGGTCGGAAGGATCGTTGCGACTGATACGCCGGCAAGGCAAATAGTCGTTCCGGATCAGTCCCTTGGGCAATCAGCCGGAAGTCGGGAGTCGCGGGACCAGGGCTCGCGTCTGGCCGATCGGGGGAATGAGTACCGCCGGGGGATGGCGGTACTTTTCAGGAAAATCCTCGAGCAGCCAGCTCGACAGTTACCGTGGGGAGGTGCGGCCTTCCTGCTCAGGAACCCGCTCGCCAGCCATTCACGATGGGATAGCGGCGGTCCTTGCCGAAGCCACGCTGCGTGATGCGGGGACCAATTGCCGCCTGGCGCCGCTTGTATTCATTGCCATCGACCATGCGCACGACACGCATGACGGTTTCGGCGTCGAAACCGGCCGCCATGATCGTCTCCGCGCTTTCGTCCTCTTCGACGTAACGCTTGAGGATGGCATCGAGCACAGGATAGGGGGGCAATGAATCCTCATCCTTCTGGTCAGGCGCAAGCTCAGCGGAAGGCGGGCGCGTGATGACCCGCTGCGGAATGGGGGGATGCTCGGGAGAAAGGGCGTTCCGGTATTCAGCAAGGCGGAATACCAGTGTCTTGGGAACATCCTTGAGGACATCCAGTCCGCCGGCCATGTCTCCGTACAGCGTGGCATAACCAACGGCCATTTCAGACTTGTTGCCAGTGGTGAGTACCAGCAATCCTTTCTTGTTGGAAATTGCCATGAGCAGTACGCCCCGTGAACGGGCCTGCAGGTTTTCTTCCGTCTTGTCGCGCGCCAGTCCGGCAAACTCCCCGGCGAGCGTGGAACTGAATGACTCCACCATAGCCTCGATGGGCAGTACCGAGTAGTGCACACCCAGCGTGCGAGCCTCAGCCTCTGCATCCTCCAGGCTCATGGTTGACGTATAGCGATACGGCATCATGACCGCCTGCACTTTGTCCGCTCCGATCGCGTCCACCGCGATTGCCAGCGTCAGCGCCGAATCGATGCCGCCGGAGAGCCCGAGCACCGCACCGCGGAAACCGCTTTTCTCGACATAATCGCGCACACCAAGGACCAGCGCCTCATACACCTCGGCCTCTGGCGCCAGTGCAGGCGCCCGGCCTGCCGGTGCAAAGCCGTCCGGTCCGAAGGTCAGGGTCGTCAGCTCCTCGCCGAAGCGCGGCAACTCTGCCGCCACTTCACCCCCGGTGTTCATCGCAAAGGAGCCGCCATCGAACACCAACTCGTCCTGTCCGCCGACAAGATTCACATACAGGACAGGAAGGCCGGTATCCCGGACTCTCGCTCCGACAATGGCCATGCGTTCGGCCTGCTTCCCCTGGTGAAACGGGGAGGCGTTGAGATTGAGGAGGAGTTCGGCGCCCGCATCGCGCGCTGCCCGTGCCGGACCGGCATGCCATATATCCTCGCACAGCGTGATGCCCAGCCGACGTCCACCCAGCGTGAAAACAGCCGGCAAATGCCCAGGGGAAAAGTAGCGCTTCTCGTCGAAAACCTGATAGTTCGGGAGTTCATGCTTGGCGTACTCACACACCAGCTTCCCGTCACGCCATACGCCGGCCATGTTCATCAACCGGCCTTCACGCGGCGCCGGATATCCCAGCAGGATGTGGATGCCGGGGACTTCCACGAGGCGGGCCAGGGCCGCGGCCACGCGGGCATTCAGACTCGGGCGCAGGAGGAGATCCTCGGGCGGATAGCCCACCAGCGCCAGTTCCGGAAAGACAATCAGGTCGGCCGACTGCTGGTCCCGGGCGCGAGTGGCCAATGCCAGTATCTTCTCCAGGTTTGCCGGGATGTCACCGACCAGAAAATCGGCCTGGGCAAGGGCAATTCGCAATACGGATCCAGTCATGGCGGCTCGGACATCTGGCGTAACAAAGGGGTGCATAGGATAGACTAGGACGCGACCATTCCACATCCACAGGGAGACGGCTCCCGGGGCCTCCGATGGGCAAACTGCTTCAACTGATCATTCTGGGTGTCGTTGCCTGGGTCGCTTTGCGAATCCTGCAGGGCAAACCGACCTTGCCCCGGGACGAAGCCCCTGCACGGGGTGCATCGGCGGAGGGCGGCATGATGCGCCGATGTGCGTATTGCCAGGTCCATATCCCGGAAGGCGAATGCACCCGGTCGCGGGGCAACTATTTCTGCGGAGAAGCCCATCGCGACGCCTACTTCCGCGAACAGGGCCCGCGCTGACGTGGAACTGACCGGAAAGGAACGGGAAGACTGGCGCCTGCTGCGCATTTACGCGTGGTACCGGCTGCTCCTGTCACTGCTGCTGCTCGCCCTCTTCGCCCTCAAGCCGCTTCTGCCCATGCTGGGGGGCAGCAATCCTCCCCTCTTCTTTGCGACGGCCCTGGGCTATCTGGTAACCACGATCACCGCCTCCGTCTTTCTGCGTCGCCCGCGAAGACAGGTAGCGCCCTTCAGTCTCATCCTGCTGATCCTCGACCTGTTGGTGCTGACGTTGATGACGCACGCCAGCGGGGGCCTGAATACCCAGCTCAGCATGTTGTTCCTGGTGACCATTGCGGCGGGCAACATTCTTCTCGCGGGGCGCCTGGGTGCCATGGTCGCGGCGATTGCCGCCATCTGTATCGTTTACGAACAGTTCTATTTCTCCCTCAGCACGGATGACTCCCTTTCCGCGCTATCGCTGCTGCAGTCTTCCATCCTCGGCATCAGCTTCTTTGCCGTGGCAATGTTCAGTCAGCTCATCGTGCGCCGCATGCGGCAAGGCGAGGAGCTGGCCGAGAGTCGCGCCCGCGACATTGCCGACTTGCAGCGGCTCAATGAGCAAATCATCCGGCGCATGCGTACGGGCATCATCGCCGTCAGCGCTGACCGCAAGGTGTTGATGTGTAACGACGCCAGTCGCCACCTGTTGGGCCTGCATCGCCCCATTCCCATGTTCAGCGAGCTGGCCGATGTGTCGGTGCTGCTGGACGGTTCACTGCATGCATGGCTGCAGAACCCGACGATCCGGCTGTTGCCGTTCAAGAGCAGCTCGGAAAGTCCAGAAGTGACCGTCAATTTCGCACGCCTTTCCCCCTCGGACGGGGACCGCGGCACCGTTCTTGTCTTCCTGGAAGACAACAGCCAGCTGGCGCAACAGGCACAGAAACTCAAGCTGGGATCATTGGGCCGCCTCACCGCCAGCATTGCCCATGAGGTACGCAATCCACTCGGCGCCATCAGCCATGCCACCCAGCTTCTCGTCGAGTCGCCCGACATCAGCGGACCGGATCGCCGACTGCTGGAAATCATCGAACAGCACTGCCGGCGGGTGAACGCCATTATCGAGAACGTCCTCAGCGTGTCGCGGCGACATCCCACGATTCCGCAGACCTTCGAACTTGAAGAGTGGTTGCTGCAGTTCCGTGACGACTTTCTGGGACTGCATCGCAGTGATGACGAAATTGAACTGCAGCCGCCGGAGCCCGGACTGCTGGTGCGCTTCGATCCAGAGCAGCTGCGACAGGTGCTGACCAATCTGGTGGCCAACGGCCTTCGCTACAGCCGCAAGCAGACGGGGCGAGGAAAGGTCTGGCTGGAAGCGGGCCGCACGGACCCGATCGGCCTGCCCTTTGTCGACGTCATCGACAACGGGGCAGGCCTGACCGACGAGCAACGGTCACACCTGTTTGAGCCATTCTTCACTACCGAGACGCAGGGCACCGGTCTCGGCCTCTATTTGTCCCGAGAAATCTGTGAAGCGAACCAGGCTCGCCTGGATTATATTCCCCGGGATCAGGGGACGTGTTTTCGCGTCACCTTTGCGCATCCAGACCGCCTGACCTGAGCGGATTTCCGACCGACGCCTTCCGAGCCAGAAGATGACCAAGCCCCTCGCCCTGATCGTCGACGACGAACCTGATATCCGCGAACTGCTGGAAATCACCCTGTCGCGCATGAACATCGACGTCCGCAGCGCCGATTGCGTGGCGGCAGCCAGGCAATGGCTGGGCAAGGAAACTTTCCAGCTGTGCCTCACCGACATGAACCTGCCTGACGGTAGCGGAATCAACCTGGTACAGCTTATCCAGCGGGAGTATCCCGCACTCCCGGTTGCCGTGATCACCGCATATGGCAGTCAGGAAGCCGCCGTTGCGTCGCTCAAGGCCGGCGCCTTCGACTTCGTCTCCAAGCCCGTTGAGCTGCCGCGGCTGCGCGAGATGGTCAATACCGCCCTGAAGCTCAGACAGGACGAGCAGGCGCTGGTGGAAGACAGCCGGCTGCTGGGGCGCTCGACGGCCATGCGTGAGCTGCGGGAGAAGATCCAGAAGCTGGCGCGCAGCCAGGCGCCCGTCTACATCTACGGCGAATCGGGCACCGGCAAGGAGCTGGTCGCCAGGCTGATTCACGAACTGGGACCACGGGCGGAGGCGCCATTTGTTCCCGTCAACTGCGGTGCCATTCCGTCTGAGCTCATGGAAAGCGAGTTCTTTGGCCACAAGAAAGGCAGCTTTACCGGCGCCACGGAAGACAAACAAGGCCTGTTCCAGGCCGCAGACAACGGCACCCTCTTTCTCGACGAGGTAGCGGACCTTCCGCTTTCCATGCAGGTCAAGCTGCTTCGCGCCATTCAGGAGAAGTCCGTCCGACCGGTGGGAAGCCCGCGCGAAGTTCCGGTGAATGTCCGCATCGTGAGTGCAACGCACCGGGACCTTGCCGTCGAAGTGGCCGCTGGCCGTTTCAGGCAAGACTTGTTCTACCGCATCAACGTGATTCAGTTGAAGGTGCCCCCCCTGCGCGAGCGCGGAGACGACATCCTGTACCTGGCGCAATCCTTCCTGAAACGGATTGCTGCCGATTGGGGAATTCCGGAGCCGACGTTCAGCGATGAGGCGCGAGCCGCCCTTCGCCACTATGCCTTCCCCGGCAATGTGCGTGAGCTCCAGAACATCCTCGAGCGCGCACTGACGCTGTGTGATCACGGCGTCATTCTGCCTGAGCACTTGCAGTTGCC
>DASSUO010000232.1:0-3327 GCA_035706925.1 Moraxellaceae bacterium | reverse complement strand
GAATGGAAAGACGATCCGTCGTTCGGCCGCGTCAAGGTATTCCATGAATCGCTCTCCGTCGCGCTGCCGCTCAAGGGCGAAGGCCGGCTGCGGGTTCGGTGGCAGGGCTGCGCGGACGCCGGATTGTGCTATCCACCTCAGGAGCAGGTCCTGCTTGTGGATGCGAAGGGAGTGACTGCGGCAGTCGACGGACCTTCACGACCGGGAATCACGTCATCGGTACCGGCCCCTATCGAATCGGCGGCGACAGCCTCGACCCCGCCACCTTCGGGCAAAGCCGGTGAAGCGGCCTCGCTTTCCGCTGCGCACGCCGTCTATGGGCTGCCCGGCATTCCCACCAATGCGACGCAATGGCTGGTGTTTTTCTTGATGGGCCTCGGCCTCAGCCTCACACCCTGCGTGTTGCCCATGTTGCCCATCCTGGCCGGCATCGTGGCACGTCAGCACACCAGCTCGGCGCTCCGCGGCTTCAGCCTCGCACTCGCCTACGTGTTGGGCGTCGCCACCGTGTATGCCCTGCTAGGCGGCCTGGTCGGATATTTCGGCGAGCAGCTCAATCTGGCGAGCAGCCTGCAAAAGCCCATCGTCCTCGTGCCCTTCGCGACCCTGTTCTTCGTACTCGCCTTCAGCCTGTTCGGCCTCTTCGAACTCCAGTTGCCCGCCTCGCTCGCCAGCCATTTCCATGGCCTCAGCCAGCGGCAGCGCGGCGGTGCCCTGGTCGGCAGCTATGTGATGGGCCTGTTCTCCTCACTCGTGGTATCGCCCTGTGTGTCGGCACCGCTCTTCGGCCTGCTGCTGCACGTCAGTGCGACCGGCAGCGCCGTGTTCGGTGCGACGGCACTGGCGTTACTGGCCTTCGGCATGGGTGTTCCCCTCCTGGTGCTGGGTGCGACGGAAGGCCGTCTGCTGCCGAAGTCAGGGGCCTGGATGGGCGAGGTAAAAACTTTCTTCGGGCTGTTGCTGCTCTTCGTGGGAACGGAGCTACTGACGCGTGTGGTGCCGGTGCCGGTAGCACTGGCCCTTTACGGTGTCTGCACCGCCGCCACCGGCCTGTGGCTGTGGCGGCTCGGCGGCATGTGGCATGGCCCGGGCCTGATTGCCCGCGCAGGCGGATTCGCCGCCCTGACCTATGCCGTCATGCTGCTGGCCGGTGGTGCCGCCGGTGGCGACGATCCGCTGCGTCCGCTGGCGGCCTTCGGAACCAGCACGCCGGCGAGTCGCCCGACGCCGTTCGTGCGTATTCACGGCCTCGACAGCCTGGGCCGTGAAATCGACCGGGCGCGCGCCGAAGGCAAAGTCGTGATGCTCGATTTTTACGCGGAATGGTGCGTGAGCTGCAAGATCATGGAGCGCAGTGTATTCCGCCGACCCGACATCGCCACCCGCCTTGGCCGGTTGCATCTGGTGCAGGCCGATGTCACCGCCAACAATGCCGAAGACCGCGCACTGCTGGCACATTTCGGGCTCATGGGGCCGCCCAGCATCCTGTTCTTCGACAAGAACGGCAACGAGCTGCCCGGAGCGCGCATTGTCGGAGAGAAAGACGCGGCGGGATTCATGGCCCACCTCGACCACCAGGGCCTCTGAGACACAACAGACATCAGGCCGAGGCGATGGACCCGTCGTGGCCGATCGCCGCAGGCTTCGGGCTTCGGGCAATGAGCGAATGACTCGCCGCCGTTGCCGGCCACTGCCATCCGGAAACAGGCAGCGCAATCCAGGACACACTCATCATGCAACAATCAGAACATCATCAGGCCATGCAGACCTTACTTGCAGCCGTCGAGGCCGAGATGCGCGCACTCGGCCTCTGGTCTGCCATGCCGCCCTCTCCCGAGGACATGAGCTCGGTCATGCCCTTCATGTACGACACACTGCGGCTGCACCAGTGGCTGCAATGGGTGTTCGTGCCGCGCACGCTGGCGCTCATGGAGGCGGGGCGCCCACTGCCTGGCAATTGTCATATCCACCCGCTCGCCGAGCACGAATTCGCCCGCCTCGCTGATGTCGACACCGCTCACCTGCTCGACCTTGTCCAGCAGGTTGACGCGCTCATGAACCAGTCTCCGCTGTAGGCCTGAAATGCGCCGAGGGCGCGATCACCTGTCAAGTGACCGCGCCCTCGGCAAAAGCACTTGCAGCACCGCCTCCTCAGCGAGACGTACCGCGAGATCGCCGCGTGCGCGCCGTATGCTTGGGCAAGGGCACGTCCTCCGGCGGATGGTGCTTGTCCTTTTCTTTCTCGTGCGCTTTCTCTTCGAGCGTCTCCTCGTCCTCTTCGTCGCGCTCTTCCTTTTCCTTGTCGTGGCGCTTTTCCGCGTCATGCCACTGCTTCAGACGGTCCGCCACCTTACGGAAAACGGTGCCTTCGGCAAAGACGCCCTTGCTGTCGGGTTTGCCCGCCGGCATGCCCATGAGCAGGGCAATGGCTTCCTCGACATGGCTCACCGCATGGATGAAGAACTGCTTTTTGCGCACCGCCTCCAGCACTTCCTCGCGCAGCATCAGGTTGCGCACGTTCTGCACCGGAATCACGACAACTTGCGGCCCCTCATAGCCCTTCAACCGGCAGGCGGCGAAGAAGCCCTCGATCTTTTCGTTCACGCCCCCGATCGGCTGCACCTCACCGAACTGGTTCATGGAGCCCGTGATGGCCACATTCTGGCGAATCGGGATGCGGCCGATGGCCGAGAGCAGGCCGCAGAGCTCACCGAGCGACGCGCTGTCGCCATCGACACCGCCATAGGACTGCTCGAAGGCGATATTGGCCGCAAAACGCAGCGTATGCTCCGCGCCAAAGATGGACTTGAGATAGCTGGAAAGAATCAGCACGCCCTTGGAGTGAATGGCTCCCCCCAGGTCCACATCACGCTCGATGTCGTTGATGTCGCCATGGCCGTAATGAGCGGTAACGGAAATGCGTGAGGGCATGCCGAATTCAGCGTCGGCATAGTGCACCACCGTCAGTCCGTTGACCTGACCCACTACCTCACCCTCCCCGGTGAACAGCTGCGTACCCTTGAGGATCTCTTCCATGTAGAGCTTGCGCAGACGCTCGTGACGACGCTCCTGCCCGTCGAGGGCGCGCTTGATATGCACATCCTTGATCAGCTTGGCGCTGTCTTGCGTGGCCCAGTAATTGGCCTCGCGCAACAGGTCGCCCACGCTGGCCGCATGCAGCGACAGCTTTTCCTGGTCATCCGCCTCGCGAGCGGACTCCTCGACCAGGCGCATCACCCCACTGCGGTCCAGCGGACGCAGGTTTTCCTTCTGGACGAAGTCCGCCAGGAAGTTCGCATAATGCAGCTCGTTATCCGGCGTGCACGG
>DASSUO010000231.1:0-20496 GCA_035706925.1 Moraxellaceae bacterium | reverse complement strand
ACTCCACCAGCGTGGCGAAATCGGCGATGTCCGCGGCACCTGTGCCGCTCAGTGACTTGTCGCCCATCCGTCCGCGGTAGCCATTCACGTTCTGGCCCAGCAGGGTGATTTCCTTGACGCCCTGGTCCACCAGGACGCGCTGGCGGGTACCGACCATCGCGCGGGTCTTGCGTGCGGTGTGTTCGGTGATGCGGTCCTTGAGGATCTGCAGGCGTTGCTTCTTGGCCTCTTCCGGCGTGTCGTCCGGCATTTCGGCCGCCGGCGTTCCCGGGCGCTTCGAGTAGATGAAGCTGTAGGAGTGGTCGAAATCCACTTCCGCGATGAAGCTCATCGTTTCCGCAAAATCCTCGTCGCTCTCGCCCGGAAAGCCGATGATGAAATCCGAGGAAATATGGATGTCCGGACGCGCGGCCTTGAGCTTGCGGATGCGCTCGAGATAGTCGGCCGTGGTGTGGTTGCGCTTCATGCCGGCCAGCACGCGGTTGGCCCCGGACTGCACCGGCAGGTGCACATGCGAGACCAGCGCAGGGGTGTCGGTGTACACGGCGATGAGGTCGTCGTTGAATTCCAGCGGATGCGACGTGGTGTAGCGGATGCGGGCAATGCCGGGTACCGCTGCCACATGGCGCAGGAGCTCGGCGAACGAGCAGATCCGGCCGTCATGGAAAGGGCCGCGGAAGCCGTTGACGTTCTGGCCCAGCAGGGTCACTTCGCGAACGCCTTTCGAGGCCAGCACCGCGACTTCGGCGATCACGTCGTCAAAGGGACGCGAGACTTCTTCGCCACGGGTGTAGGGCACGACGCAGAACGTGCAGTACTTGGAGCAGCCTTCCATGATGGAAACGAAGGCCTTGTGGCCGTCCACGCGCGGCTCGGGGAGATGATCGAACTTCTCGATCTCCGGGAAGCTGACATCAACCACGGAAATCTTCCTGGTCTTGCGCTCGTCGATCATCTTCGGCAGCCGGTGCAGGGTCTGCGGGCCGAATACCACGTCGACGAAGGGTGCCCGCGTGCGGATGCCTTCCCCTTCCTGCGAGGCGACACAGCCACCCACGCCGATGACCACGTCCGGCCGGGCCTCCTTCAGCTTGCGCCAGCGCCCCAGTTCGGAAAACACCTTCTCCTGCGCCTTTTCACGGATGGAGCAGGTATTGAGGAGCAGGACATCGGCGTCCTCAGGGTTGGCGGTCAGTTCCAGGCCATGTGATTCGCCCAGCAGGTCGGCCATGCGCGAGCTGTCGTACTCGTTCATCTGGCAACCCTGGGTTTCAATGTAGAGCTTCTTGGCCATGGCGGGACGGGGGCTGGTCGTGGAAGGCCGGCGATTATAGCGGCGGCCGTCCGCTCGCGACAGCGCGGCGGACGCGCGGTCCCTTTCGCGCACATCCGAGGTTTTCCCGGCGCCGGGGTCGCTATATGCTCCCGCCCTTGCATGGGGAGAACCGCAGTTTGAAACAGCTCATTACCGCCCTCGTGTGGCTGCTGCTTGCCACGATGGCCAGGGCGGACAACAAGGACGACTTTCTCGCCGCTCGCGATGCCCTGGCCCGGAGCGATCTCCCGGCCGTGGCGGCGCGGGCGAAGGCGCTTTCCAACGATCCGCTCGGCATCTATCCGCGTTACTGGCTGCTCTCGCGTCAGCTGCCCCAGCTGGGGGCGGAGCAGATCCTGCCTTTCCTCTCCTACTACCAGGGCAGCTGGCTGGCGGAAAAGCTCCGCACCGAATGGCTGGTCCAGCTCGGCCGCAACGCCGAATGGGCGCGTTTCAGCGAGCAATACCACCTGCTGCTGGACGAGCCCTCTACCGAGCTCCTCTGCTACAGCCTGCAGGCCCGGCTGGCCCAGGGTGACAAGACCGCGCTGGGCAATGCCCGGGCGCTGATCTGGTTCACGGCCCGTGACCTGCCGCCCTCCTGCAATCCGGTCATCGACCAGCTCCTTTCCTCGGGGACGGTCACCCGTGACGACATCTGGGCCCGCCTGCGGCTGGCGCTGGAAAACAACGCGCAGGGGCTGGCCCGCGCAATGGCGGCCCGCCTCGACCTGAACCTGGCCGCCAGCGACCTGGAAAAGGCCAGTGCCAGCCCGGCGTCCTGGCTCAAGTCGCCGACCGGGGAGGGGCGTCTGCGCGATGAGCTGGCGGTGTTTGCTGTCAGCCGTCTGGCCCGGACCGATACCGATGCGGCCGCCGCGGCCCTGACCGACTGGCAGCCTCGGATGTCGGCGGACATCGTGCCGTACGCCTGGCGCCGGCTGGCCACCGTCGCAGCATTCCGGCTGGAGCCCCGGGCGGAAGAATGGTTCCGCAAAAGCGCCTCCCTGCCCTGGACCGACTATGCGCTGGAATGGCGAACGCGCCTTGCCATTCGCCAGCAGGACTGGGAAACCGTCATCGCGGCCATTCACCTGATGGAGCCGGAGGGTCAGCAGGAGCGCGCCTGGCAATACTGGATGGGCCGCGCACTGGAGGCGCGGGGCAACAAGGTCGAGGCACAGCATTACTTCGCCCCGCTCAGCGTGGATGACGATTATTACGGTCTGCTGGCGCGTGACCGGCTGGGTCCGGTGATGGGGCCGGCGCAGTCCGTATACAAAGTGACTGAAGAGGATTTCCGGCGTGTGTCTGCCCATGCCGGTTTGCAGCGGGCCCTGCTCCTCAACGCCATGGGGCAGCGCATGGAGGCAGTGAAGGAGTGGAGCTGGGCGCTGCGGGGCGCGGACGATCGCCTCCTGCTGGCGGCCGCCGAGGTCGCGCGCGATGCAGGCTGGTTTGACCGGGCCATCTATGCGGCTGAACGCACCCGCAAGCTGCACAACTACGAGCTGCGCTACCTCGCGCCCTATCGGGCCATCGTGAAGGATTATTCGGAGAAAACCGGGCTGGACGAAGCCTGGGTGTTCGGTCTCATGCGACAGGAAAGCCGTTTCGTTTCCGTGGCCCGCTCCGGCGTCGGCGCGGGCGGACTCATGCAGCTCATGCCATCGACTGCGCGCTGGGTGGCCAACAGGCTAGGCATTCCCTACCGTCCCGACATGGTGAATGACGCCGGCATGAACGTGCGTCTCGGCACGTTCTATCTTCGCCACGTGCTGGACAATCTGTCGAATAATCCGGTGCTGGCCACGGCCGGCTACAACGCCGGCCCCAACCGTGCGCGCGAATGGCAGCATCCGCAGCTCAATCTCGAGGCGCCGCTCTACATCGAGAGCATTCCCTTTGGAGAGACCCGCGATTACGTGAAGAAGGTCATGACGAATGCCGTTCATTACGGCATGAGCTTTGGCCAGCCCACCACGTCCCTGGCCGCGCGCCTTGGCAGCATTCCCCCGCGCAATCCCAAGCCTGTTGAAGGTCCCTGACGGACCATCGCAACCGAGAATGACGGCATGACTGAATTCCTTTCCCGACGCACGCTGTTGCCCCTGCTCGGTATCGTCACCATCGCACTGTCGACATGGCTGGCACTGGACTGGCGGGCGTCGCGTGCCGCCCGGCAGCAGTTGCCGGTGAACCTGCAGATGGGCGGCGATTTTGCGCTGCCGTCCACGCAGGGCGCTCCGCTCGATACCCGCACCTTGCGCGGCAAGGTGGTGTTGCTCAATTTCGGCTTCACGTCCTGCCCTGATGTGTGTCCACTGGTTCTTGCGCGATTGCGGCAAGCGGTGAAATCGCTGGGGTCGGACGCAGGGCGGGTGCAGGTGGTCTTTGTCTCCTTTGATCCGGCGCGTGATTCCCTCGCGGGACTCAAGTCCTACGTCGAGCATTTCGATCCGCAATTCGTCGGCGTGACCGGCAGTGACGCGCAAATCGCCACCGTTGCTGCCCGTTACGGTGTGGTGTATCTCCGTGAAAACAGCCGATCTGCCGCCGGCTACGGCTTTGCCCACAGCGATTACATCTACCTGATCGACAGCGCCGGTCACCTGCGCAAGCTCTATGACACTCGGGCCCGTACCGACGAGATCGTGTCGGACGTGCGCATGTTGCTGGCGGCTGACCGCAGCCTTTTCCATTGAATCCGCTCGCGAGGACCGCATCGTGAAACTGCCTGTTCGCTCCCTGTCCGCTGTTGCCGTCGGCGTCGTCCTTTGTGCGGGTGTCGTGTCCGCCGCCCTGGCGACACCTGCCCCGGCGATGCATCACGGCGCCACACGATCGGCCGTTCCGGTTATCGAGAATGTCTGGATCGCCGAAGCCCCCCCGTCGGCCCGCCACAACGCCGCCTATCTTCGCGTACGTAACGGCGCGCGCGCTGACACCCTGCTCGGCGTGGAAACTCCTGTGGCAGAGGTGGTCGAGCTGCATGCAATGACACAGGAGCAAGGCGTCATGCACATGGAGCAGGAGACCTCCGTTCCGCTGGCGCCGGGTGCCACGCTCGAGCTGGCACCCGGTGGGCGCCATCTCATGCTGGTCAACATGAAGCGCGTCCTGAAGGTGGGAGACCGGGTGCCGCTGACCCTGCATTTTCGTCACGCCGGTCTTGTTACCGTGGAGGCGGTGGTTCGTCCCCTTGCGGAGGACGACGACATGTCGCCGGGGAACCATGCCTCGCACTGACCCTCGGCAACGAGCGGCTATCCTTCCTGTGGTGCCGGCATCGCGGGGCTTTCAGGCGGACGTCCGCTTTTTTTAAATCACCGTTGCTGCTAGCGTCCCGTGCTTTCCGGCCAATACGTCGCGAGCCCTCTCTCTTAAGGGAGAGGCCTTGCGTCGCGTCTTTACTGGTCGCCGTCACCCAGGACTCACGGGAGCCCACCATGCGTTGCCACGGGATTCGTCTTCCTTCCACTCTCATTTGCACCCTTGCCCTTGCACTCACGGCCTGCGGTGGCGACTCGACGCAGGGCAAAGGCGGTCCCGGCGGGCCGGGCGGCATGCCGGCACCTGAAGTCAGCGTCATCACCATCAAGCCCGGCGAGCTGGCCCTGTCGGCCGAGCTGCCGGGGCGGCTGGAGGCCGTCCGCAGTGCCCAGGTGCGTGCACGTGTGCCGGGCGTCATCCTGAAGCGTGTTTTTGCCGAAGGCAGTGATGTGCAGGAGGGACAAGTCCTTTTCCAGATCGATCCACGTCCCTTCCAGGCTGCCTACGACAGCGCTGCCGCCGCCCTGGCGCGCGCCGAAGCCTCGCGCGACCAGACCCGTGCCCAGGCGGAGCGTGCGCGCAGCCTAGAAGCCCGCAAGCTCATGAGTCAGCAGGATTTCGATCTCGCCATTGCGAATGCCCACCAGGCGGAAGCCGATGTCGCAGCGGCGCGCGCCAACCAGGAGGCACGCAAGATCGACCTGGATCTCGCCACGGTCCGCGCCCCCATTTCCGGGCGCATCGGCCGCGCGCTGGTGACCGAGGGCGCTCTGGTGGGGCAGGGCGAAACCACGCCACTCGCGCTCATCCAGCAGCTCGATACCGTGTATGTGAACTTCACCCAGTCCAGCACTGAATTGCTGACGCTGCGCAAGGCCCTTTCTGCGGGAACGCTGAAACGGTCCGGCGACGCTGCCGTGACGCTGGTGCTGGAGGATGGCAGTGAATATCCGCAGAAGGGCCGGTTGCTCTTCTCCGACCTGGCGGTGGATCCCGACACCGGTAGCGTCAGCCTCCGCGCGCAATTTCCCAATCCGCAGCACGTGCTGCTGCCTGGCATGTATGTGCGTGTGCGTGTCGCGCAGGCCGTGGCGGACAATGCGATCACGGTGCCGCAGCGTGCGCTCCAGCGCAGCTCGCAAGGCGCCCTCGTGATGGTGGTCAGGGACGGCAAGGTGGCGCCGCAGCCGGTGCAGACGGGTGAGGCGCAGGGCGACCAGTGGATCATCGAGTCGGGTCTCCAGGCGGGCGACCAGGTGATCGTCGAGGGCCTGCAGAAGGCCCCGCCCGGAACGCCGGTAAAAACGGTGCCCTTCGGCGCGCCACCGGCGTCCGCTCCGGCGGGTATGTCCGCGCCGGCCGGCAAGTAAGGAGGCGCATCCATGGCCCGTTTCTTTGTCGACCGCCCGGTATTTGCCTGGGTGGTCGCACTCATCATTGCGCTGGCCGGCCTGCTCTCCATCAAGAGCCTGCCGATCGCGCAATACCCCACGATCGCTCCGCCCTCCATCGCCGTCACGGCGACCTACCCGGGCGCATCGGCGCGTACCCTCGAGGACTCGGTCACGGCCGTGATCGAGCAGGAGATGAACGGAGCGGACGGTCTGCTCAACATCTACTCCACCTCCGAGTCGTCGGGCACCGCCACGATTACCCTGACCTTCAAGCCCGGCACCAACATCGATCTCGCCAGCGTGGATGTGCAGAATCGCCTGAAGCGGGTGGATGCACGCCTTCCCGCAGAAGTGCGGGCGCAGGGGGTGCGCGTCGATCGTGCTGCGCGCAATTTCCTGATGTTCGTCATCCTGAAGTCCACTGACGGCTCGCTGAACCGTACGGACCTTGCGACCTATGCGACCGCCAGCATTCTGGATCCGATTCGCCGCGTGGACGGCGTGGGCGACGTGCAGCTCTTCGGCGCCGAATATGCGATGCGCATCTGGCTCGATCCGGCGCGTCTCACCGGTCTCAAGCTGACACCCCAGGATGTGGCCCATGCCATCCAGGACCAGAACGTCCAGGTCACTGGCGGCGAACTCGGCGGCATGCCGGCCATCAAGGGTCAGCAGCTGAACGCCACCATCGTGGTGCCCGGGTCACGCCTGTCCACACCGGAACAATTCAGCAAGATCATCCTGCGCGCGAACCCGGACGGGTCCGTGGTGCGCCTGGGTGATGTGGCGCGCGTTGAGCTGGGTGCCAGCGACTATTCCGTGGAGGCGCGCCTCAACGGTCATGCGGTGGCCGGACTTGGCGTAAAGCTCACGCCGACGGCCAATGCGCTGGCGACAGCCACGGCGGTCAAGGATCGCATGGAGCAGTTGTCGAAGTACTTCCCGCGTGGTGTGGGGTACGAAGTGCCCTACGACACCTCGAAGTTCATCAAGATCTCGATCGAGGAGGTGGTCAAGACCCTGGTCGAGGCCATCCTGCTCGTGTTCCTGGTGATGTACCTTTTCCTGCAGAACCTGCGGGCGACACTCATTCCCACGATCGGGGTGCCGGTGGCGCTGCTCGGCACCCTGGCTGCCATGCTCGCCTTCGGCTTCTCGATCAACGTGCTGACGATGTTCGGCATGGTGCTGGCCATCGGCATCCTGGTGGATGACGCCATCGTCGTGGTGGAGAACGTCGAGCGCATCATGAGCGAAGAAGGGCTGCCTCCACGCGAGGCGACCCGCAAGGCCATGGGACAGATCACCGGGGCGATCATCGGCATTACGCTCGTGCTCATCGCCGTGTTCATACCGATGGCCTTCTTTGCGGGGTCGGTGGGCAATATCTACCGGCAGTTCTCCCTGTCGCTCGTCGCGTCGATGGTCTTCTCCGCCACGCTGGCGCTGTCACTCACGCCGGCATTGTGCGCCACGCTGCTCAAGCCCATGCGCGCGGGCGAGCACCACGAGAAGGGCGGTTTTTTCGGTGCATTCAACCGCGCCTTTGCGCGCACGTCGCACGGGTATCGCGGTGTCGTGGAGCGGATCATCGGTCGCGCCGGGCGGTACATGGCAATTTATGCCGTCATCGTGGTGGCCATGGGGCTGCTGTTTGCCCGCTTGCCGTCATCGTTCCTGCCCGAAGAAGACCAGGGCTATTTCCTGAACGTCATCATGCTGCCGGCGGGTGCTACCCAGGAGCGGACACTCAACGTGCTGAAACAGCTCGAGGGCTATTACGCGAGCGACAAGAACATTGACAAGGTGGTGACGGTTGCCGGGTACAGCTTCTTTGGACGCGGCCAGAATGCCGGTATCGCCTTCACTACGCTGAAACCCTGGGATGAGCGCCGTGCCCCCGAGTCGGCGGTCGGTGCCATCATCGGGC
Organism: Moraxellaceae bacterium; assembly: GCA_035706925.1. Taxonomy (GTDB): domain Bacteria; phylum Pseudomonadota; class Gammaproteobacteria; order Pseudomonadales; family Moraxellaceae; genus UBA2031. The sequence goes on along the minus strand of DASSUO010000231.1, from coordinate 12,584 downwards.
GCGCCTTCGGGTTCTTCATGGGCGTGAAGGACGCCATCATCTTTCCGCTGAATCCCCCGCCAATTCCCGAGCTCGGCAACTCGTCGGGATTCGATTTCCGCTTGCAGGACCGTAGCGGAGCGGGGCATGAAAAACTCATCGAAGCGCGCAACATGCTCATGGGCATGGCCAAGGACAGCAAGACCATCACCGGTCTGCGCCCCGAAGGTCAGGAAGATTCGCCCCAGTTGCAGGTGGATGTCGACCGCGACAAGGCACGCGCGCTCGGCATCGCGATCGCGGACATCAACAGCACGCTGGGCATCGCATTCGGGTCGAGTTACGTGAATGACTTCGTTCGTGAAGGACGTGTCGAGCGGGTGGTCGTCCAGGCGGGCGCACCATATCGCATGCTTCCCGACGACATCCTGCAGCTCGAAGTGCGCAATGGTGCCGGAACGATGGTGCCATTCTCGACGTTTGCCACATCGAAATGGATCATGGGTTCACCACGCCTCGAGCGCTACAACGGGTTCCCGGCCGTCAAACTGTCGGGTGCCGCGGCGCCTGGCAAGAGTACGGGCGAGGCCATGGCGGACATGGAGGCCCTGTTTGCGAAACTCCCTCCGGGATTCGGCTACGAGTGGTCGGGGCAGTCGTATGAAGAGCGGCTGTCGGGTGCCCAGGCCCCGATGTTGTATGCGCTGTCCATCCTGACCGTGTTCCTGGTGCTGGCGGCGTTGTACGAGTCCTGGTCCATTCCGTTCTCGGTCATTCTCGTGGTGCCGCTCGGCATTCTGGGTGCCGTACTGGGCGTGACATTGCGCGGCATGCCGGACGACGTGTATTTCAAGGTGGGCCTCATCGCCATCGTCGGCCTGTCGGCCAAGAACGCCATCCTCATCATCGAGTTTGCGAAGGACCTCCAGGCACAGGGGAAATCAGTCCGGGACGCCATCCTGGAAGCCGTGCAGCTCCGTTTCCGCCCCATCCTGATGACGTCGCTGGCGTTCATTCTCGGCGTGATGCCGCTGGCCTTCGCTTCAGGTGCCGGTTCCGGCAGCCAGCGCGCCATTGGTACCGGCGTCATGGGGGGCATGATCACGGCAACGGCGCTGGCGGTCTTCCTCGTGCCGGTGTTCTTCGTCATCGTGCGCCGTTTCTTCCCGGGCAGTGAGCGCCAGCGCAAGCTTCACGCGCACGAGTTGGACAACGACGATCACCCGTCCTGATCCGCCAGTTGGCATGGCAGATGCCCGGCTTCGTGCCGGGCTTTTTTCAGCCGGATTTTTATTGGTATGACGTGCCTCCGGTTGAGGTCCTGCTACAGAAAGCCTGATGGCTGCCACGGGATATCCGGCATGAAATCAGGGGTGAGCCAGGCGCGACACTGATCGCCGTCAGGGCGTCAGGCGTAGTGGCATTGCGCCTGGACCGCGATGTCGGCGTTGTCAGGGCGCAAGGCGGGGCAGGGCGGCACACGACATTGCGGTTCACGTGTTATCGTTCGAGGGAAGACGCCGGGCCAATCCCGTCGCCACCTGAGTCCGGATCCGAGAATGAGCAAGGAAAAACTGCGCAATCACGAGCCGCATCTGCGTACCGAGACGCCGCGTGACCGTCTGCTGGCGCGTCCGGGGCGGCGCTTTCCCGCGTCTGATCACTGCGATGGCGAAAAGTTCTTCAATCTGAGTCATCCCGAGCGAGCGCTGACACAGGTGTTCACCTGGCTGCGAACACGCAAGCCGGCTCGTTGGCCGGGCTGGGTCGACAATCCCGCATTTCCGCCGCCACCGGCACAGCACTCCTCCCAGTTGCGCGACTGGCGTGTCACGTTCATCAACCACGCTACCGTGTTGCTGCAACTGGGGCCCTGGAACCTGATCACCGATCCGGTCTGGTCCGAGCGCGTGAGTCCGTTCCGCAATCTCGGGCCGCGACGGGTACGCGCCGCCGGCGTCGCGCTGAAGGACCTGCCACGCATCGACATGGTGTTGTTGAGTCACAACCATTACGACCATCTCGACCTGGCTACGTTGAAGTTCCTTTCGCGTCGCGACCGTCCACATGTCGTGACCGGCCTCGGTAACGCGGCGCTTCTGCATGCAAACGGCATTGAGCGTGTTACCGAGCTGGACTGGTGGGAATCGGTCCGCCATGAGGATCTCGTCGTCCACTTCACGCCCGCGCAACATTTCTCGGGCCGGGGCATTCGCGACCGGGACATGACCTTGTGGGGCGGCTTGTGGGTAGACACGTCAGCGGGCGGCTGTTTTTTTGCCGGGGATACCGGATACGGTCCGCATTTCGAGAGCATCCGGCAACGTCTCGGCAGTCCGCGTCTGGCACTGCTGCCTATCGGGGCCTACGAGCCGTACTGGTTCATGGGGCCGGTCCACATGAATCCGGATGATGCGGTAAAGGCGCACCGCGACCTGGAGGCTCTTGCGTCCCTGGCGATCCACTTCAATACCTTTCAGCTGACCGACGAGCCCATCGGACAACCCGTCATTGATCTCGGCCTTGCGCTGGCTGCGCGCGGCGTCGATCCGCAGGCCTTCCATGTCTTGCAGGAGGGAGAGGGTCGCATCGTCTAGCGGCAATCGCCCCCTTTCATTCAATCAGCTGGCGTGGAAGGCTCTCGTCCCTGTTCTTTCGACGGAGGTTTTCATGGCCGGCTCCCTTTTCACGCCACTTCAGGTCGGCGCGCTCACGCTGCCGAATCGCGTCATCATGGCGCCGCTCACGCGCATGCGGGCCACATTTCCCGGCGATGTGCCCAATGCATTGATGGCGACTTACTATGCCCAGCGCGCGAGCGCGGGCCTCATCATCAGCGAAGCCACACAAATCTCCCCGCAGGGAAAGGGCTACATGGATACGCCCGGAATCCATGACGAGGCCCAGGTGGCCGGGTGGCAACACATTACCTCGGCGGTCCATCAGGCCGGGGGCCTCATTTGCGCCCAGCTCTGGCATGTCGGGCGTGTCTCACATCCGTCGTTGCAGCCAGAGGGTGCCTTGCCGGTGTCAGCTTCCGCCATTCCCTACCGCAATCGCACCAGCGTACGGGGCCCTGATGGTGTGCCGCAGCGCGTGGAATGCCCCACTCCGCGTGCGCTCACGCGGGAAGAGATTTCCGGTCTCGTGGACGACTACCGCCGTGCGACCGTGAACGCACGTTCCGCCGGCTTTGACATGGTCGAGGTCCATGCGGCCCATGGCTATCTGCTGCACCAGTTCCAGTCGGCCGAGAGCAATCATCGGGATGATGCCTATGGCGGATCGCTTGAGAATCGCGCACGACTGACGCTGGAGGCACTTGATGCCTGCATCGGCGCGTGGCAAGCGGACCGGGTCGGCATCCGCATTTCGCCGCTCGGAACGTTCAACGGCCTCGACGACCAGGCGGGGGAGGAGATGGGCCTCTATCTGGCGGGTGAATTTGCGCGCCGCGGTATTGCCTACCTGCACCTGTCGGAGCCGGACTGGGCGGGCGGCCCGGCCCATACGCCGGCCTTCCGGCGCGCGTTGCGGGAGCGGTTTCCCGGCGTCATCATCGGTGCGGGCAATTACACGAAAGAAAAAGCAGAAGCACTGATCTCGGAGGGCCTGATCGATGCGGCTGCCTTTGGACGGACCTTCCTGGCCAATCCGGATCTGCCGCTGCGCCTTCAGGCCGGTGCCGCACTCAACACGCCCGTGCCGGCTACGTTCTATGGCGGTGGTGCCGAGGGCTATACGGATTATCCGGCGCTGACCTGACCGGCGGGACGATTGCTGTCATGCGTGTTGTCGCGAGAACACACGGGATGGGGGCGGAACGAGGGACAGATACCCGGTGTCCACCCCCCGCGCGCAGAATCACTCGTTGCGGTTGTCCAGCCACAACCGGATTTGCGCAATCACCCAGTCCGGGTCGTCCAGCGTGAGATCATGTCCGGCGGTAGGGTGGGTCACCAACGGCCAGCGCCAGCAGTCGGCAATGCGCGTCGTGCATACGGGGTCCGAGACGTGGTCACCCAGGCTTTGCAGCAGCAGCACGTGCTCGTGCGGTCGCGACTCCGGCGGACGCCAGGTGGTGGCAGCAAAGAGCTGGCGCAGCGCATTCATGCGGGTCGTGGGCTGCGCGCGCGCATAGCCGGCCCAGCGTTCCACCAGCTTTTCCTTGTCGGGATACAGGTTGCTGGTGAGCTCCAGGAAGATGCGCTCACGCTCTTCATGGGAAATGAACATCAGGGTTTTGAGGATGTCGGTCCAGGCTTCCCGGCGCAGCCGCTCCGTGACCCGGCTGAGGCCAGGCATGGACGTGTTGATGAAGACCGCCCGCTCGATTTCTTCAGGATGATGCCGCATCCACTCGATGCCCACCATGGCGCCCAGTGAAACTGCCAGCAGATGGACCGGCCCCTGCAGCCCGCGTCCGCGGAGGTCGCTGCGCAGGCTGTCCACCATGTCGGCAACGGAGCTGCAGCTTTCGTGGTCATGGAGGTCGCCATTGCCGGGGAAGTCCGGCAACAGCAACTGTGTATCAGGAAAGGCCTTCTGGAATCGCGCTGGAAAATCTTCCCAGTGGCGGTGCTGGCGGATGATGCCGCGCAGAAAGACCCAGGTGGTCCGACTCATTCACTGATCCTTGCCGGGGCCGATGTCGGCTCCCGGACGCATCACTTGGTTGTATACGTATATACACCATCCCATTCGCCAGCGGGCGGATTGAGGCGGAATTCCGCGATGCGCTCGGCATACAGGGCATACAGCTTGCGGTCGTCGCGTGCACGCAGCATGGCCAGCTGGCGTTCGGCGATATCCCATTGCTGACTGGCATAGGCCGTCAGGACCGCGTCCCACAGGTCGAGGTTTTCGCGGGTGGCGGCATTAAGCCGGCTGGTCTGGTCGACCGGCTCGTAAATGCGGACCGGTTCCAGCTTGCCCTTCACGCGAACCAGATCGAGACAGCGGTAGGAATACTCGGGGACGGCCGCGCGCGTCGACTCGCTCACCACGACCGTGACGCCATAGGCCTTGGACAAACCTTCGAGGCGGGAACCCAGGTTTACCGCATCGCCCATCACCGTGTAGGCCATGCGGAACTCGGAACCCATGTTGCCGACATTCATGATGCCGGTATTGAGGCCGATGCCGATATTGAGTGCGGGCCAGCCGCGCGCGCGGAAGTCCGCCTGCAGGGTGGCAAGTTCGGTCTGCATGTCGAGCGCTGTCTGCAAGGCATGGCGGGCGTGCTCGCCATCGGCGACCGGTGCCCCCCAGAACGCCATGATGGCATCGCCCATGTACTTGTCGATGGTGCCACGGTGCTTGTGGATCAATCGTGTCATCGATGTCAGGTAGGCGTTCATGAGGGCGGACAGTTCGGTTGCGCTCAGGCCTTCCGAGATCGAGGTGAAATCACGGACATCGGAGAACAGGACGGTCAGTTCGCGCGCCTCGCCGGCCATCGAAATGGACTCGGGCCGCTTCGCCATTTCGTCGACCAGGTCGGGCGGCACGTACTGCCCGAACAAGCGTGTGATCGAGCGCTTTCCGCGCGCCTCCACGAGATAACCCCACGACATCACGAAGGTAAACAGCACGGCGATGAGCACCAGTGATGATGCCAGCGGCAGGACCAGCCCCTGGTTCCAGGCCAGCATGTTTGTCGCCACGACGGTGACGGCAAGGCCGGCGCTGACGAGGATCTGTCCGGCCGGGGCCAGGCGGGCGCCAACGAGCAGGATGGCGAGCGCCACCAGCATCAGCTCGACCAGTTCAGCGCCCAGCACCCAGCCCGGTTGCTGGCGCACCATGTCGTCGAGGACTCCCGAGATGATGTTGGCATGGACCTCGACGCCGGGGTAAGCCTTCTCCATGGGCGTCGAACGCATGTCCTGCAGGCCGGGTGCCGTCGTTCCGACGAGAACGACGCGGTCTTTCAGGGTGTCGACGGATATTTTGTGGTCCAGGATGTCGATGATGGATACATAGCGGAACGCATCGCCATGCCGGCCGCGCCAGGGCACGAGCACATTGGAGTGGGCATCGGTGGGAATGTAGAGATCATTGCCGACTTGCACCCCTTCCAGCACATCGTAGCCGCTGACGTGCTTGATCACGGGCTGCAGGGCGGGCTTGCCCAGCGCCATGTGCAAGGTGGCGAGTGCGAGAGACGGATAGAGACGGTTGTTGTAAATCTGGAAAAGCGGAACGCGACGGAAAATGCCGTCTTCGTCGAGATTGGGATTGTCGAAAAAGCCGGACGTGCGCGCATTTCGCGTAAGCGCATCCAGATTGGCCGTAAAGTTGCCGGGGTGGGGCAGGGCCTGAAGGGCGGGCGTCTCGCTCGCCGGTACGTCGCCATAGGCATTCGGCAATACGTTGACCTGTTCGCCCGAGCCCTCGCCAAACACCATGCCGAGCACCACATTGCGGTCTTTCAGCGAGTTGGCAAATTGCGCATCGTGATCAAGGGCGGTGGCTCGCGCGGCGAACTCTCGCTGGAATGCGGCATCGCCCTGCAGCGGGCCCTGCGCAAGCTGCTTCATCAGCGTCAGGCCCGCATTGGCTTCGGGCTCGGCAAACACGACGTCGAATCCCACGACGCGCACACCGTAATGGGTGAACAGCGTATCCACCAGGCGGGCCACTACATCGCGATTCCAGGGCCAGCGGCCCAGCGCCTTTAGGCTGCGTTCGTCGATGTCGGCAATCACGACGCGGTCGTCAGGCGTGCCGGGTACGGTAGCAGCCACGCGAAGGTCATAGGCCTTGCGCTCCAGCGCATCGAATACGCCAAGCGGTACGGTGGCAAGGAACAGCAGTGTGATGGCAAGTCCGATCAGGAGGCGCGGCTGCGTGCGCAGGCGCTCAAGCATTCCCTGCATGACATGGTCTCGGCGGATGGCGGGTAAAGAATACGGCGCCCTCTTTCGGGGCGCTCGGAATGGTCGTACGTCGAATCAATAGCCGCGGCGCGGCGTGTCGTAGCCGCCAGCCGCGGAGAACGGCGGCGTGCGGCCGACAAGCGTCTCGACCAGCATCAATTCTTCGTCTGTATGGTTTTTCATCGGCGCGGGAATGATGAGCTTGCCACCTTCCGGATTGGCGAGGATGTAGCGCGGGGCGTCGTGGTGGTGCGACACGACATTCTCGAAATGACTGGGGTCGACATCCGAATTGATTTCGGTGTGGCCGTAGCAGGTGCAGACGTAGCTCGCATCCGGCATGGACTCACTGTACACGCCCGTGCCACGAATCCCGATGGTGGCTGTGGTGGTACGGATGGCCAGGCGCTTGCCGCCGGTCCGTTGTCCGAACACGGACAGCACCTTGCCGGTCAGCAGGCGCATCGCGTCGGCAAGGCCTTCCGCCCCCTCGAGCTGGAGGTGGCTGTTTTCGCGAAGGATGTGTGCATCCTGGCCCACGGCAAAAATCACATAGCTGTTGGTCGATGTCTGCACGAACGACTTTTCGGTGATGCGGGTGCTTGCCGACGCGACTTTGCCGTCCACCATGACCTTGCCCTGCATGTCATAAATGGACGTGCCGGGGGGGAGTTGGTGCGGCACCTTGCCGAAGGCATGTACCAGTGGCGCCAGCAGACTCCCGGTCACGGCGACGCCGCTGGTGGCCAGCAGCTTGCGCAGAAAATGGCGGCGGGATTCAAGCGGGTCATCACGATCCATGTCGGGATCTCCTTGCGGGTAGCGGCGGGGCAGGCAGTCCGGGGGCATGTCGCCTCCGGAAGAGTGGGTCAATTTATAACATGCCTGCCCCTCCCGGCAGAGAGGGCAGGCTCGGGAACTGTCGGGCAGGGCGGACCACAGGGGGTCGCATGCCCCAAATGGGTGCGACGTGACTCCCGGGTCGCCGGTTTGCCGGTTCCCGGACGACAGGAAAGGCTGTGCTTTTGTTCGGGCCCTTTCTATGATTGCGCCCAATCAAAAAAAGGGGAGCGCCGGGACAGGGCTCCTGGCGGGCCGCTTGCATGAACAGGGCGGTCCTTTTTCGCGTTTCAGGGGAGGAAGCCCGATGTTTTCCCGTCATTTGGCCGGGGTGTTCCTGGCTGCCGGTTTCATCCTGGCTGGGGGTCATGCCAGCGCCACTGTCACTTACAGCGGAACGGAAGGCGTCCACGCCCAGTTCTTCGACTACAACGGCTGTACCGGTTGCCATACCGGAACCAATGCCTCGGCGTCGGGGGGGCGCAGTTTCGACAGCTACGCCAACGTCACCTCCTATGTGACCGGCTCCTATACCGGTATCGCGGCGTACAACTACAACGCGGCCTACCATGCGGCCAACTGGGATAGCGGCTGGCCTGCAATGCCCTATGGTGTCGACACCAGCAGTTCGGCCAACAAGGTCGACCTTTCGCTACTGTCGAGCTGGATTGCCGCCAGTGTTCCCGATTCGGCCGCGCCCGGCATCACCATGGGCTCTGCCACCTCCATCAGCCGTTACCAGGCGACGCTGAATGCGAGCGTGACGGACAACGGGGCAGACACGACCTATGTCGTCGAGTGGAAGAAATCCACCGACGCCGCATATGGCAATTCGCAAACTTATTACACGGTCACAGGCGGCACCGCATCCACAAGCGGCACGAATTCATCGGGCTGGACCGGGGGCGGTACCTCCACCGTCAGCATCGCCCATGCGGCCACCGGCCTTTCCTGTGGCACCACCTACCAGTTCCGTGTACGCGGTACCAACACGGCCGGTTCAACCACCCCCACTGCGGGATCGTTCTCGACCAGTGCCTGCCCGGCGGTGACCGGTGTCAGCGGCACCACCACGCTGACCGAAAAGCAGGACTTCAGCCTGACGGTTTCCGGCAATGCCGGTACGACCGGCTACTACCTCTACAGTGACGCGCCAAGCGGCATGACGATCAATGCGGGAAGCGGTGCGCTCAGCTGGCCTGCCGCGTCGACGCCGGATTCGCCGACCACCAACACTGTTTATGCCTTCCATGTCTACGTGAGTGACGGCACGAGCAGCAGCGCCCTGTATCCGGTGTCGCTCACGGTCACGCCGGTGAACGATCAGCCCGCGCTCGCGGTCATTCCCAATACCACTGCCGTCAAGGGCTCTCCCTTTTCTTATAACGTGGGGCCCATGGCCAGCGATGTGGACGACCCCAATGACGGCGTGTCCCTGACGTGGTCGCTGACCAGCAAGCCCGGATGGATTACCGGCATCAGTTCGACGGGCGTGATTACCGGATCGCCCGACAACACCGCGCTGGCCACTGAATCCGTCACGGTGCAATTGCAGGACGGGGGAGAGAACGGCACGGTTCCCGTTTCGCGCACCTTCAGCATTTCGGTTAGCGGGACCAATGTTGCACCGACCCTGGCGCCGATTGCCAACCAGAGCGTGAATGAAGACGCAACGGCCACGGTCATTGCCAGCGTGACCGACCCGGACGATCCCAACAATTGCACGGGCGCATTGACCTGGTCGCTGACCAATGCCCCGAACTTCGTGACGGTGGACTGTTATGGCCATGTCACGATCCAGCCGACGCAGGCGTCGCTGGATCCCGCGGCACCGCAGGCCAACAAGACCTACAGCAACATCACGCTGACCGTGGCGGATGGTGGCGAAAACGGTGCGCAACCGGCCAGCCAGACCTTCAGTGTGACGGTGATTGCCGTGAACGATCCGCCCGTCATTGCCACGGGCGCGCCGGCCAGCACGCAGAGCACCGCCGCGGCCACCTACAGCTGGACGCCCACGGCCACTGACGTGGACGACTCGGTGCTGACGTGGTCGTTCGATGCCAGCAGCACGCTGCCGACCGGTATCGTCATCAACTCCGGCACCGGCCAGGTCACCTGGACGGGTCCCGCCAAGCCGGCGGCGGCTGTTGCGCCGGGAACGTACTCAGTCGTCGTGAAAGTGACAGATCCGCATGGTGCGTTCGACAAGCGCACCTTCAGTTTCACCATCATTGACACCGATGGCGATGGCGTTGCCGACTACCGCGACAACTGCCCGACGGTGGCCAACCCGACCCAGTCGGACATTGATCACGACGGTATTGGTGACGCCTGCGACAATGACGCGGATGGCGACGGCATTCCCAATTCGGTGGAAATTGCCAACGGCCTCAACCCCTATGACCCGAGCGATGCCACTCTGGATCTCAACGGCGACGGCATCACCAATCTCGCGGCATATCAGGCATGCGGCGGTTCGCCGACCTGCTATGCCATCAGCAGCCCTGTCATCACGACCAACGGCGACCAGACGGTGCCGGCAACCGGCTACTTCACCCCGGTCACCCTGACGGCCACCGCCAAAGGACTTGCCGGTGCGCTGACCGTGACGGCCGATAATGCCGGTCCCTTCCGTCCGGGTCAGCACACCGTGACGTGGAGTGCGCCGTGGACGGCACCGGATGGTACCTCGCAAGTCGCCACGGCGACCCAGCAGGTGATCGTGCAGCCGCTGCTGTCGCTGGGCGGCAGCAGCATCATCGGCGCCGGCCAGATTGCCTATGTTCCCGTGCGCCTTAATGGCCAGGCGCCGACCTACCCTGTGGTGGCCAGTTTCACGGCAAGTGGCGCCACTGATGGCGTGGACTTCACCGTGCCGTCCTACAGCATCCAGTTCGACAGCCCGGATACGGTGAAGTACATCGCGGTCACCACGCTGAACCATGGTGCCGCACCGGATCGCGATCTCGTGCTCACGCTGACCGGCGTGACCGGGGCGGCGGTGCTGGCCGGAACCGGGCAGACCCACTACACCCTGCGCATCACCACGCAACCAGTACCGCCGGATGCGCGCGTTCAGGTCTCCCAGAGCGGGTTCATCCGCCAGGTGATCTATGCCGCGGATGGCGCGTTCGCCGTGGCGGCCCTGGTGACCGATCCGAATGGTCCGGGGACGGCGACCTGCTCCGCATGGAGCGCGCCGGGGCTGGTGATCATTCCCGGTGCCGATCCTTGCCTGATCCAGGTCGACCCTTCCAGCGTCACGCCGGGAAGCTATGTGCTTACCGTGACGGCAAGCGACGGCAGTTTCCTGGTGAATCGCAGTGTGGTGGTCTCGATCGTGAGTGGCAGTGCGCCGGTGCTTTCTGCCTCGGACACTGACGGCGATGGCGTCACCAACGATCTCGAAGGCGTCGTCGACAGCAACGGCAACGGCCTGCTGGATTATCTGGATGTCACCGGCAGCGAGTCGCCGGAATCGATTCCCTTGAGCCTGCAGGCCAGCACGCTGCCCATGATGGCCAGCACCGACGCCGGCCTGCGCCTGGCGCTGGGCCGCTTCGCCCTGGCCGTGCAGTCGCCGACCCAGGCCGGCATCCAGGTGTTCGAATCACAAGTCACGAACGGCGGCCAGCCGGTGATCGACGCGCAGCATGTGGCCATTGGCGCCATTGTCGACTTCCAGGTACAGGGACTTACGCCGGTGAGTGCTGTCGCTCATGTGGTGATCCCGTTGCCCGTGGTACTGCTTCCCGATGTCTCATGGCGCGAGTTGAATGCGGGTAATCAGTGGAGTGATTTCGTGGTCACGGCAACCGACCGCATCGCATCGGCGCCGCGCGGAAGTGATGGCTCCTGTCCACCGCCGCAGAGTGCGAGCTATGTGGCCGGACTCGTCAGCGGAAACGGCTGTGTGGAGCTCACAGTCAGTGATGGGGGGCCCAACGATGCAGATGGCCAGGTCAATGGCAGCGTGCAGATGACGGGCGCACCGACGATCCCCCGCCAGGATCCGACCGCCACGGCGCCGACATCGGGTCAGGGTGGCGCCTTTGATCCTTCCATCCTGCTGGCGCTTGGCGCGCTGGCCCTGCTGTCGATTCGCCGCAAGGAGCTCATGTAATGATTCGATGTACCCAGGGAACGCGGGCTGCCGGCATCGTGGTGCTGCTCGCCCTGATGGCGACGGCACCCGTGCGGGCCGATGAGGGCCCCCTTGCTTTCGACGGTGAGTTCACTCTCTCGCACGACAGCAACATTACGCGTGCCGAGCGCAAGCGGGACATCATTTCCGACCAGAGCGCACTGGCAAATGTGGGTGTCGTGCTGCTCACAGAGCCAACCGCCACCACGGCGCTCGACCTTCGTGCCTTTCTGGAAGGAGAAGCATGGAAGGAGACCTCGCCACTGGACCGGTCCACGGTGGGCGGCCAGGCCATCCTGCGCTGGGCGCCGCTCCAGGGATTCCGTGCACCGCTTTTCCAGCTCACCCTGACCGGCCAGGTGGATGACTACGGCGTGCGACAGCGCGACAGCGCGGTCTATACGGAACAGTTGTTTGTGCGGCAGAGCGCCAATGACCGCATCCACGTGAGTTACGGCGTGGAGGCCACACAGCGCCGCTCCGACGGCACCGTATTCGACACCTTGCAGGAGCGCGCCTTCCTGTCGGCCGACTTTGCCCTGGACAGGAATCTCAGTGCCTACACGAATTACAGCTTCATCACGGGCGATACGTTCTCGTCGGCGCAAATCTCCTTCTGCAACGATGTACCGGCCAATGATATCTGGGGGCTCATCAGTGCATCGCGTGCCCTGGAAAAGGACCAGGCCTTCGACAAGGCCTATTGCGGCAGCTGGGTGGCCTACCGTCTGAAAGCG
>DASSUO010000230.1:0-6488 GCA_035706925.1 Moraxellaceae bacterium | reverse complement strand
GGGATACCGAGTGCTTTTCCATGAACTCGGACATGTCGATGCGTACCATCGCGTCGTCGGAGTCAAACAGGAAGCGGGCCAGCGCCTTGCACAGCTCGGTTTTGCCGACTCCGGTCGGGCCTAGAAACAGGAAGCTGCCATTTGGCCGGTTGGGATCGGACAGACCGGCACGTGAGCGTCGCACGGCATTGGACACGGCCACGACCGCTTCGTCCTGGCCGACGACCCGCCGGTGGAGCTCTTCTTCCATTCGCAACAGTTTCTCGCGCTCTCCCTCGAGCATCCTGGACACGGGAATGCCGGTGGATTTGGAGACGACCTCGGCAATCTCCTCGTCCGTTACGCGGTTGCGCAGCAATGTGGTCTGCTTGCCGTCCTTTTGCTGGGCAGACGCGAGTTGCTTTTCAAGTTCAGGAATCAGCGCGTACTGGAGTTGCGCCATCTTTTCGAGGTCATTGGCACGCCGGGCGGCGTCGAAGTCGATGCGGGCCTTCTCAAGCTCCTCCTTGACTTGCTGCTCTCCCTTGAGCGTTGCCTTCTCGGCCTTCCAGATTTCTTCGAGATCGGCATATTCACGCTCGAGCTTGGCGATATCCTCTTCCAGCTTTGCAAAGCGCTGCCGGCTCGCTGCGTCCTCCTCCTTCTTTACAGCCTCCCGCTCCATTTTCAGCTGGATGAGACGGCGCTCGAGGCGATCCATCTCCTCCGGTTTGGAATCCATCTCCATACGGATGCGCGACGCCGCCTCGTCAATGAGGTCAATCGCCTTGTCGGGCAGCTTGCGATCGGTCACATAACGGTGCGACAGCTTTGCAGCCGCAATGATGGCCGGGTCCGTGATGTCCACACCGTGGTGCACTTCATAGCGCTCTTTGAGCCCGCGAAGGATGGCGATGGTGTCTTCGACGGAAGGCTCGTCCACCAGCACTTTCTGGAATCGCCGCTCCAGGGCGGCATCCTTCTCGATGTACTGGCGGTATTCATCGAGGGTGGTCGCGCCCACACAGTGCAGCTCGCCACGCGCCAGCGCAGGCTTCAGCATGTTGCCTGCATCCATCGCGCCTTCCGCCTTGCCGGCGCCGACCATGGTATGCAGCTCGTCGATGAAGAGAATCACGTTGCCTTCCTGCTTGGCGAGCTCATTGAGCACCGCCTTGAGGCGCTCCTCGAACTCGCCCCGGAATTTGGCGCCAGCGATGAGGGCCCCCATGTCCAGCGCCAGGACCTTCTTGTTGCGCAGGCCTTCGGGCACTTCGCCGTTGACGATCCGCTGGGCCAAGCCCTCGACAATGGCAGTCTTGCCAACGCCTGGCTCTCCGATGAGTACGGGATTGTTTTTTGTGCGGCGGGACAGCACCTGGATCGTTCGGCGGATTTCATCATCGCGACCAATGACAGGATCCAGCTTTCCGCTGGCCGCGCGCTCTGTCAGGTCGACGCAGTATTTGCCCAGGGCCTGGCGATGTTCTTCGGCATTGGCATCCTTCACGGCTTCTCCTCCTCGCACCTGGTCAATCACCCGTGCCAGCGTGGACTTGTTGACACCTACTTTCTGCAGCAGCCTGGCCACATCCGCATTGGCGTCGAAAAACGCCAGGAGCACGAGCTCGCTAGCGATGAACTGGTCTCCGCGTTGCTGCGCCAGCTTGTCCGCCAGATTGAACACGCGGTTCATGTCGGGACTGATATTGGCTTCGCCGGTAGGGTTACTGATCCGGGGCAGGTTCTCCAGATGGCGGGCCAGCTCGGGGCCGAGGGCGCCGAGGTTGGCGCCCGCCTGCGTCAGCAAGGGGCGCGCACTCCCCCCCTGCTGCTCCAGCAATGCCGACAGCAGGTGCCCAGGCTCGATGGCCGTGTTGTCGCGGCCAATGGCCATCGACTGGGCATCGGCAACAGCTTCCTGCAGCTTGGCGGTGAGACGATCGAATCGCATGGGCGTCCTCAGCAATAATCAGGTCGATGCCCTAGGTATAGGGGCCGTCTGCGCTAATTCAAGGAAACGCCGGGGGGCAATGTGATGATTCAGGTCAATCCGCCACTCACCGGGGGCACGATTGGCGCGGCTGGAGCGCGCACGATGTCGCTCTTCCGACCTGGAAGAGCACGCCATGCCGTTTCGGGGTGTCGGGCCTTCAGGCCATCCAGATGGCGGCCGCCATGCGCCCGGTCTGTCCATCCCTTCGATAGGAAAAGAAGCGCTCCTTCCCTGAGAACGTACACAGCCCGCCGCCGAATACGCGCGTGACGCCGGCCTGTCCCAGACGCAGGCGCGCCAAACCATCGATAGATGCCAGCCAGCGCCCCGGATTCGGACTGGGACGAAAGCACGCCGACGCCGTGGCATGTCGTTGCAGGAATGCGTTCCGGACTTCCTCGCCCACTTCAAAGGCATCAGGGCCGATGGCAGGCCCCAGCCAGGCCAGCACTTTTGAGGGATCGTTGAACGTGGCGACAGTGGCTTCGAGTACTCCATTGCACAACCCCCGCCAACCCGCATGGGCAACAGCGACGCGACTGCCGCCGGTATCGGTAAAAAATACCGGCAGGCAGTCCGCCGTCATCACCATACAGGGAATTTCCTTCACACCGGTCCCCACGGCATCGGCATCAGGCGTCCAGGTCGCACGGCGGGCGGCATCCGCCTCTGCCTCGACCACCACCGTTCCGTGAACCTGGTTGAGCCATTGCGGCGTGCCTGCCGGTGCAATGCCCCGGAGGGCCGTCAGCAGTCGCTCCCGGTTTTCTGCCACATGGGCGGGGTCATCACCCACATGCAAGCCAAGATTGAGGCTGTCCCACGGGGGCAGGCTCACTCCCCCGGCCCGCGTAGTGACTACTGCATGAACATGCGTCGGGGCGGGCCACTCGGCGCGAAGGAGCGGCACGGCAAACGAAGAAGGCATGCGGGACTCCATCAATCAGGACGGCGCCAGGGCAGAATGTCGCAACAGCCTCAACTCAAGGGTCAGCCCGGCACGCTGCAGTCGCGGCACCAGGCGTTCCCCCATTGCTGAGGCTGGCGTCAGTACACCGGCGGCTGCGGGCAATGCGCGGTCCAGTGCGAGACAAAGACCGGCCTCGGCCAACATACGGGCCGTATCTCCGTAGAAAGGATCCCCGCCGCGCATCGTCCCCACTACGGTGACACCGCCAGCGCTGGCGGTTACATGAAACGTGAACCATCCGTTGTCTCGCTGTACTTGCCCCGGCCCTTCTCCGGGCAACAGCCGACCGAGGAGCCAACGGCGACTCCGGTCGAACTGGGCCAGCAGGAACAGTCCGCCGGCCCCCGCGACCAGACCCGCAAGAGACAGCGGATTCCGCGCCACCAGATAGTGCCCGTAGGAAAACGTATGGCCATAGTCGCGGCGTACGCGGGCAGAATGCATCACAACTTCGGGATCGATGGTGGGCACGAGCAGGGCCCAGCGTTGCCAGTGATCTTCATGAAAGAACGGAGTCTTCACGGCATGCACATTCTCGCCGGGATGCGCGGGGTGCTGGCCCCACCATTCCCGCATGCCCGCCATGACGCCAATGGCAGACTGCCATGTGCCGCCGGATACGCGCCCATGGGCCTCCGCCCCTCCCTTGGCAACGACATCAACGGCATTGAACACACGGTCACCCAGCGCCCGGCGCAACTCCCTGACTGCCTCCATCACCATGATGTCGGGCGGAATGCTTTCGAAACCGCAACTCGGCACGAGGCGTGCGCCGTTCTGCTTCGCCAGTGCATCACACGAGCCATGCAAACGATGGACAAACCGGGGTTCGCCGGCGAGGTCGGCATAATGGGTGCCGGCCGCAGCACAGGCATACGCCAGGGGCCCGCCAAGTTGTTCGTACGGCCCTACCGTCGTGATCACTGCCACCGTGGATGCAGCCAGCCGTGATAGCGCATCGGCGTCATCCGCACCCGCCATGATCAAAGCTGGCCTCACCGCGCCCGGGATCGCCGCGAGACGCGCGCGCACGCTCTCGAGCTTCTCCGGATTGCGACCGGCAATGGCCCAGCGGAAGGGCTCCTCGACGGACACCTGTGCCAGATAGTCCGCCACCAGTCCACCGGTGAATCCCGTGGCGCCGAAAAGCACCAGATCGAATTGCCGCTCCCCTGCCATGATTCTGCGCCCTCCCTGCCCGCAAGCCTTGCAGCCTAGCGGAAATCCGGACGTCGTGCAGCGGATCAGGTTCGCGCGTCTGCCGCGAGAATGTCGAGCAGCGCCTGCATGTCCGCCGGCAGCGGTGACTCCCAGCTCATAGCTTCGCCGGTCACCGGGTGGGTCAACCCGAGACGACGGGCATGCAGCGCCTGCCGAGGGAAGTGCTGGACCGCATGAATCATCTCCGGCGATCCGCCTTTGGGAAGCCGCATGCGTCCGCCATACACGGGGTCACCTACCAGCGGATGACCAATATGGCTCATGTGCACGCGAATCTGGTGCGTGCGCCCGGTTTCCAGCTGGACCTTGACGTGCGTGTGACCGCGGAACCGGGCCAGCACGCGGTAATGGGTCACCGCATCGCGACCCCGCTCGTCTTCATCGTGACGACGCCGGACCACTGCCATGCGCGTGCGGTCAGTGGGATGCCGATCGATCGGTGCATCGATAGTGCCGCCCCCGGTCATGACTCCTGCCACGATCGCCTCGTACTCACGATAGACCGTCTTGTCCGCCAATTGGTTGGTGAGATCCGTATGGGCAGGCAAGGTCTTGGCCACGACAAGCAGGCCCGAGGTGTCCTTGTCGATCCGGTGAACGATCCCGGCACGGGGCAGCAACTGCAGATCGGGGCAATGGTGCAGCAGGGCATTCAGCAGCGTGCCGTCAGGATTGCCTGCGCCGGGGTGAACAACCAGGCCGGCGGGCTTGTCCACCACCAGCAGGGAGTCGTCCTCGTAGATGATCGAGAGCGGAATATCCTGAGGCACCGCAGGTGTTTCGACGGCCAGCTCCGCCATCAGCACCAGGCTTTCCCCGCCCGAAACCTTGTCCCGGGGCTTTCCGGCCACACCGCCGACCGTCAGGCGACCGTCCTTGATCCAGTCCTTCAGGCGCTCGCGCGAGTACTCCCCGAACAAGTGGGCGGCGGCCTGGTCCAGGCGCATGCCGGCGCACTCGAGGGGGACCTCGGCGGTCAGGGAGACAGTTACAGACATGCGTGTGGACCCGCTGGTGGATAACGTTACAATGGCGCCGCATTGTAGCGGCCGGCTAACCGCCTGTCCCCGACTTCCTCCTGCCGTCCAACCCGGAATTCCGATGTCCCGCTTGCCGATTGCGCTCGCCCGCGCACTGCCCTTCGTCCTTCTGGCGCTCATTCTGGGTGCCTGCGCATCCAGCAAACCCAAGGTGATGTCCGAGAAGCAGTATTACGATTCGGCCCAGAAGAGCATGCACTCCGGCAACTTCACCAAGGCGGCCGAAGACCTGGAAGCGCTCGAGTCCCATTATCCGGTGGGCGCCTACACCGAACAGGCGCAGTTGGAGTTGATCTACGCGAACTTCCGCCATGTCGACTATGCCGGCGCTTCCGCTGCCGCCGACCGCTTCATTCGTCTGCACCCCAATCATCCGCAGCTCGATTATGCGTACTACATGCGTGGGCTGTCGGACTTCGAAGCGGATCGCGATTTCTTTACGCGCTATCTCCCCGTCAAGGGATATGCGCGCGACATGGACAGCATGCAGGATTCCTTCGTCAACTTCCGTGAGTTGGTGACCCGCTTCCCCGACAGTGAATATGCGCCCGATGCGCGGGCGCGACTGATCTGGATCCGCAACCAGTTCGCCGAAGCCCAGATGCACGTGGCACGATTTTACGCCCGCAAGAAGGCCTGGGTTTCCTGCCTGAACCGCGCCCGGGATGTCGTGGAGAACTTCCCTGGAGCACCGACCGTACCCGATGCACTCGCACTGGAAGTTCTGGCTTACAGCAAGCTCAGCATGCCGGACCTGGCAGAGCAGCAGCGTGCCCTGCTGAAGGCCAGCTATCCCGACTACAAGGGTGAAGACGAGCTGACCAAGGCCGTGATCGACAATGACACCCGGTCCTGGCTCAACATCGTCACATTCGGTCTGCTCGGCAAGAGCGGCCGCTAAGTCATTCCGCTCATCAATGCAGTGAGCGGGAGCCCTCACCCGACAAAGGCAGAGGCGGAATCTCTGCCTTTGCCATGGCCTCGCTTCCCTTTCCCATCTCCAGCATCGCTTCCCCCATCGCCTCGGCAGTCTCCTTGTCGAGGACCTTTCGCGCCGCCCGGCATACGTCCTTTTCTTCGCGCCTCATCTGTTGCTCCAACACCTCGCTCAGGATAGCGAAGTAGGAGGTCCAGTCGGCATCGTCCGGAGCGAGGCCCGTCATGACCTCCAGGAGGCTGGCAGCGACGTCATGGCGGATGCGCGCACGCCTGACCAATGGCGCCAGAGCAGCGAAAGCGTGGAGCGGCTCATGGAACGTCACCTCGATGGCGGCCGCATGTG
>DASSUO010000229.1:0-5840 GCA_035706925.1 Moraxellaceae bacterium | reverse complement strand
GTCCGCGCAGACCGTCATTCCCGCCCAGCTCCAGCACGACGACATCCGGATGATGCTGCTGAAGCAGGGGCCGCAGGCGCCTCACGCCGCCTGATGTCGTTTCACCGCTCAGGCTCCCGTTGACGACGTGATGCCTGCCCGGCGCCTCGGAATCGAGGCGCTGCTGCAAGCGTGCGACCCATCCCTGTTCAGGTTTCAGCCCATAGGCCGCGCTGATACTATCGCCAAAGACAAGGATCGTGGCGGCGGTTGCCGTTCCCGCGAACGGTAACAGCAACACAAGCCACCAACGTGCCCCGGTGAACCGGCAGCGCCGGATGCGAGTCGCCATTCATGTCCTCCGATACCCTGATCACCGCCCAGGCGGTATGCAAATCGATCGCCACCGCTGGCGCGTCCCTCACGATTCTCCATGACGTCTCGCTGACGATCAAACGGGGTGAAAGCGTCGCCATCGTCGGTGCAAGCGGATCCGGCAAGACCACCCTGCTTGGCCTCCTTGCCGGACTCGACAGCCCCAGCAGCGGCCATATCGAGGTGTGCGGCACGGCTCTCGAATCCCTCGATGAAGACGGTCGCGCGGCCCTGCGCAAGGCACATGTCGGCTTCGTGTTCCAGTCTTTCCTGCTGATGCCCAATTTCACCGCACTCGAGAACGTCATGCTTGCGTTGTCCGTCAATCACCGCGGCAACGAGACCACTGCGCGCGAGTGGCTGGAGCGCGTCGGCCTCGGTAATCGCCTCGGGCACACGCCACGCGAATTGTCCGGTGGCGAACAACAGCGCGTGGCGCTGGCACGCGCGTTTGCCGGGCGCCCCGACATCCTGTTTGCGGACGAACCTACCGGCAACCTCGACAGCCGCACCGGTGCGCAAATCATCGACCTGCTCTTCTCGCTGAACGGGACGGCGGGCACCACCCTGGTCCTGGTCACTCACGACCCGCAGCTCGCGGCTCGCTGCAGTCGACAGTTGCACCTCGAAAACGGCCGTCTCGTCGAGGGCGTCGCATGAACGCGTCGTGGGCCGACTCATGGCGGTCTTTCCTGCGTGATCTCCGAGAAGGAGAGCTCACGCTCCTGATGCTGGCCTTGATTCTTGCCGTCGCTGCCATGACCAGCCTGCGCTTTTTCACCAATGGTGTTGAGCTGCGAATGCGCCACGAAGCGGCACGACTGCTCGCCGCAGACCTGGTCGTTCGCAGCTCACGTCCCCTCCCCACCGCTTTTTTCAACGTCGCCCGCGAAAGCCGGCTCGACAACGTGCAGACACTGGAGTTTTCCAGTGTCCTCCTGCATGGCAACACCTTTCAGCTTGCCTCGGTAAAAGCCGTTGGCACCGGCTACCCGCTGCGCGGGGAGATGCGCATACGTACCGACGGGCAGGAGTTCACGGCACGACAGGAACCCCGACCCGGCGAAGCATGGCTCGATCGACGCCTGCTGGCGCTGCTCGATCTCCACATCGGGGATACCGTGACGTTGGGCGACCTCGCCTTGCGCGTCACTGCAGAGCTCACGCAGGAACCAGGCCAGGGCGCCTTTTCCGGGATCGCGCCGCGGGCCCTGATCAACCTGTCCGATGTACCAGCCACCGGCGTGGTACAGCCGGGGTCACGCCTGACCTACCAGTTACTGCTACGCGGATCGCCCTCGCAGCTGGATGCGTACGCGCGCCGGATGAAGCCGCGACTGGGCACCGGCATGCGGCTTCTCGACGCACGCGAAGGGCGACCGGAAATCGGCACACCGCTCCTCCGCAGTCAGTCCTATTTCAGTCTCGCGACCATAGTCGCCGTGGTTCTTGCCGGATTGGCAATTGTGACCGCCAGCCGCCGGTTCGCAGAGCGTCGCTATGATGAGCAGGCGCTGCTGCGGTGTCTCGGCGCGTCCCGCCATGAGGCGCTGCGCCGCTTCATCAGCGAAATTTTCTGGCTGTGGCTGATTGCCGTCATCCTGGGCGCCCTCCTTGGCCTTGCAACGGCCGAGCTGCTGAGCGCGGTCCTTGCCGGCCTGCTGCCTGTCGAGGCGCCCCTGTATTCTGTCCTGCGCCCCCTGCTTACCGCAGTCCTGACCGCCAGCCTGACCTTGCTGGGTTTCGCGCTTCCCGCCTTCATTTCCCTGGGCAGCATCACCCCCCTTCGCGTCCTTCGCCGCGAATTGCCTGCACTGACATGGTCAGGTACGGCCGTCACATCGGGCGCCCTCGTCGCGATCATGGTTCTCCTTACGGTCGAGACCGGGGAGGCGCAACTCGCCTTCATCGTCATTGCCGGCGGCGGGCTGGGTGCCGTGGCCCTGTGGTGGCTATTGGCGCGCCTCCTGCAAGCTCTGCGTCGCCATATGACCGCCTCGGGCATCGCCTCGCTCGTGCGCGCGCCGCGCGAGAGCAGCCTGCAAATCCTGGGGCTGGCGCTCGGGCTGACGGCACTGCTGCTGGTCGTCTCGCTTCGCGGTGAACTGCTGTCGGCGTGGAAGGGAAAAATTCCCCGCGATGCACCCAATCAGTTCGCGCTCAATATTGCCGCTGACGAACGCACCGCATTCAGCGCTTTCCTCGCCGGGCACGGCATTGCCGTGCCATCCACGCCCTATTCCATCGTGCGTGGGCGCCTGGTCGCCATCAACGGCAAAAAGATCCGGGAAGCGGACACAGCTCGCCCATCCAGCCGCCATGATGAATCACTGGAGCGCGAACTCAACCTGACCTCGCGCGCACAATTGCCGGAAGGCAACACCCTGATGCAGGGCAAGTGGTGGCCGGACAACGCCGGGACGCAGGCAGCAGGCGTCCCCGTATCCGTGTCGGTTGAAGAGAAGCTGGCGACCCGGCTCGATCTTCATGTGGGTGACAACCTCCGGTTCTCGCTTGCCGAAGGCAACATCGATGCGGTCGTCACCAGCATGCGCAAGGTCGACTGGGACAGTTTCCGCCCGAATTTCTATTTCATTTTTCCGCCCGGAACGCTGGACCGCTTTCCGGCCAGCTACCTGACCAGCTTCCATGTCTCCGCGCTGCAACGAGATGTACTCCCCGCACTGGTCAAGGCATTCCCTACGGTCATCCTCATCGATGTCGCTGCCACCATGAGCGAGGTGCAACGACTGCTTGACCAGATCGCCCGGGCAATCGAGCTTGTCCTGTCTTTTGTCCTGGCCGCTGCACTGCTGGTCATTTCCGGGCAAGTGGTCGCAGGACTTGACGCAAGACGATTCGAGGCCGCCTTGCTCCGCGTTACCGGCATCAGCCAGCGGGCATTGATGTGGCGACTATCCGCCGAGTTCCTGTTCACCGGCCTTTCGCCGGCCTGCTGGCAGCGCTGCTCAACGAGGCCCTGGCAGCGGCGGTCTACCATTATGTGTTCAATCTCCCTCCGGTCCTGCACCCGACCCTTTGGTGGCAAGCCCCCCTCGCGGGCGCCGTCCTGGCGATGCTTTCCGGCCTGCCTGGCGTGAGCCGCGCCTGGCGCGCGAGTCCGCTTCGTGTGCTCAGGGAGCGCTGATCCCATTCCGCCAGGGCGATACCGGCATGACTGCCCGGGACGAAGGTTGACGGCCGGTGGCTTGACCCCCGGACGCACCGGTCCTAGAGTGCGCGCCTTCTGGCAGCAGACTTGCGGAGAGTGTCATGGGCGTCAGCCAACCGGCCCGTTTTGGTGAAGACTGGAGCGACGAGCGCGTACGCGGTTACCTGGACCGGGCGCCGGCGCCGGGGGAAAACGCGGATTTCCACGCCCTCGTGACGGCCTACAAGCACATGCGCCCTCATGACTTCGAGCGCTTCGTGCACTTCTTCCAGGCTGCCGGCCGCGAGATCAACGCCCGTAATGCCCAGGGACAGACCCTTCTCGATATCGTGCGATCACATCCCCGCTCCGCCGATTTCGTGGCAATCCTGGAAGCCGCGCAATCACATTGACGGCCTGATGGCTGGCGCCCGAGTCGATTCGCACTCTGGCGCTTCCATGCCGGACTGTCACCTGCCCTGATGCCCCTCGATAATCCGTCACCCCATCACCCCGTCACCCCGGCAATTCGGCAATTCGCCAGTTAGCCAGTTAGCCAGTTAGATGATTTGATGCGTCAGTGCACGAGTCATCCGGAATGTTTGCGTTTCGGCCAACCAACGTATTCTGTAAAAGGCCGCAGCTAGCCCGTCCCTCCTTTCCGCCGCACAATAGTGATTGCAGCAGGCCATCGGGCCGCCGGAGCGCCGGACCGCCGGAGGGCCAGAGGGCATCGTGCCCAGGCGTATCAGAACTGAGGGATCTCATGCCAGGCATTGACGACGCCGCATGGCGACAATGGCGACACGCACTTGTCCGCGATCTTGCGTGGGTCCTTGCCAGCCCGCCGCTGCTGGCACCGGCCGGAACCGGCGCCGTGTGGCTGGACAATGCCTGGGGACAGCGCGCCTTCGAGGCCAGTCACGACTGGCTTGCCCGGCTCGACCGCCATCCCGACCTTCTGGAGTCAGCCCTGTCGCGTCGACCCGGACGCCTCGGCAGTTACTTCGAGAGCCTGCTTGACGCCTGGCTGGCCTGGCCGGAAAACCCCCTTTACAGCCGCCTGTTCCATGGCGTTCCCGTCAGGGTCGGCAAACAGACTGTGGGAGAGTTCGACTTCATCGTCGAAGATCGCGCCACCGGCGAAATCCAGCATTGGGAAGTTGCGGTCAAGTTCTACCTCGGCATCGCTCCCGGAGGGCAGCCGTCGAACTGGGTCGGACCCGGCCTCAAGGACCGTCTTGACCTCAAGCTGACCCGTCTCGTCGACCATCAGCTTCCCCTCGGGCATTTGCCGGAGGCCCGGCCGCTGCTTGAAGCGCTCGCCGTTCCTGTTCCCCGCCCGGTGTGCCTTGTGAAAGGCCGGCTCTTCTATCCGGCCAACGTCTGTCCTGCCGACTGGGCGCCGACGTCGGCCGCAAACGGCCATTTGAAGGGATGGTGGATGAATTCCGCCGACTTTCTGCACTGCTTTCCCGATCCCTCCTTCCACTGGATGCTACTCCCTCGCGAACACTGGCTGGCGCCGGTGGATCTGACCCAGGGCAGCAACGGTGTCCGTATTGGTGACCCCGGGACGGCGGAAGCCCTGATTGAGGCCTGGCAGGCGTCTGCTGATAATCGGGCAGCGGCAGTGGTTGGCCTGGTTGATGGCCAGGAGGTCACCCGCGGATTCATCACCCCTTCCACCTGGCCACGGACTCCCGATCCCGCATGACGATTCCCTCTCACAGCCTTTCCGCTGCCCAACCCCTGATCGTCAACGGACAACCGCGATTCGGTCATTTCGACGACTCGTTGCGCCACCTCAATCGCCCGGGCTTCCGGCTGCACACGCCATTCGGGCGTAAAGCCAGTCGAATCTCGGACTGGCTCGGCTTCAAGGAGTTCCAGTATTTCGGTGTCACCAACGGGCGCTTTCTCTGCGGTTGTGCGCTTGCGCATCTGCGCTATGTGGGGGCTGCCTTCGTCTACGTCTATGACCTCGAGTCCGGTGAGCTCTTCTCGCGCTCCCTTCGTAGCCCCTTCGGCATCGGCCTGTCCATGGCGGACAATCCCGTGTCCGGTGAAAGCCGGTTCCGCATTGGCGAAGCGGACATCCGCATGACTTATGAAGAAGCGCCGCGCCGTAAATCCATGCAGATCCGCATCGGCGACGAATTGTCGGTGGACGCATCCATGCCAGAAGAGGGCTTCGAGCCCATGTCGCTCAACACGCGAATCGGATACACAGGCTGGGTCTACACCAACAAGACGGCGTGTCTCGAGGTGACGGGATCCCTGACGCTCCGCGGCCAGCGCTTTGACCTTGGCACCCTCCGCACCCTGGGCCACC
>DASSUO010000228.1:0-3961 GCA_035706925.1 Moraxellaceae bacterium | reverse complement strand
CTTCCGCCTCGTCCTTGGCCACTCCTCTTCCCAGCAGGTAGTCCATGCCCAAATCGGTTTGCGCCATGGCATATCCCTGGTCCGCGGCCTTGCGAAACCATCTGACCGATGCCTCGTGGCTCTGGGGCACCCCTTTTCCCGAAGCGCACATCATGCCAGCCAGGTACTGGCTCCTCGCGTCCCCTCGCACTGCGAGCAGTTCAAGCTCCTTGAACGCAGCGGCATAATCCCCGCGCCGATAGGCGGCAGCGGCCTCGTCGTAGCCCGCCATTGCGATGGCAGGCAAAAACAAAAACAACGCAGCTACAGATTTGAGTTTCATCGGGCTCTTTCTGTCGTGTTTACCCCTGGATGCTGCATGGCGCCCGGAAGAAGTACAGCGGCGCCCCAGGTTGGCGTCTTCGCCAGTGTCGGCTTCAACCATTTATCGTCCCCCTGTTTGGAGAATTACGCAAGCGCAGGGCGAGCCGAGCGCGGCGATACCCATCGTTCATCGGCGCACCCCGTTGGGTATCGCTGCGCTCCACCCAACCTGCGAGCTGCGGCTTTGGCGGGGAGTGGGCGCGGTGATATAGTGCGGGTGGCTGTTTCGTCCCCATGAGCGGCCGTTCCGAGAGCCGCCCCAGTCGTGTTAACTCAATACGCTGCTGTCGTCCGGGTGAAACAAATGACAACAAATTCAGATCAACTAGACAGGGTCATTCTCGAAGCAATTGGCCAAAACTGGACGAAGGTGGCGATGGTTATTGTTCGGGCTGCAAAGGCACCGGGGCTCAATCTGGATGAAGATGCAGACGAATACCAGGTCTTGGCTGACCGCATATACGCATTAGTGAATGAAGGTGTTCTCCTTGCGCGCGGCGACATTCGAGATTGGCGTTTCATTGAGGTGCGTCGAACCTAGTGGGAAGGGACAGGCAAGAAGTGCTACGAAACGTCCGCTTTCGCGAAGCCGAAATGACTCCTATGGGCGTGCGCCGTGCAAAGGCGGTGCTTTCCAGTGGGTGAGAGTCCCACCCGGCGAATGCTCCAGCCGGAAGCACCCGGAGCAACTGTGGAGGTAACGAAGCGGTTGAAGCCTCTGGGCTAAGAGTGCCACGAATTGGTGGCAGCGCGAGTGTGCAGGCCGTAACGCGAGTGAACGCTGAGCAATCCTCGAAAAGGACGATGCGCAGGCCGACCCGGCAGCCCTTCCGGGGAAGGCTGACACGATTGGGGAAGTATTGAGCAATGTAGCATCCCAATCGCTGCGCCGGGGTATTGGCGACAGCATGCACGCAAGGAAAGCGCGCGCAACACGGGAAGCCCCGTGGCGTGGTCAGGGATGACCAACCGGACGCCCGTGAGGGACAGGCCGGGCGCCACGGGGTGACGGAGAGGCTCGTAGTACTGATGAAGCCGGGTAATGCCGGTGGAGGGAAGGAGCCTCAGTTCAAGATAGATGCATGACGTAGGAAAGGACAGGGGATTGGGTAACCTATCAACCCCGATTAGCGTTCAGAAACTGCAGACGGCATTACACGCGAAAGCGAAGAGTGAAGCCGGCTTCCGCTTCTATGCCCTGTACGACAAGATATACCGCGAGGACGTACTGGCCCATGCCTACGCCCAGTGCCGCTCCAACAAGGGCGCGCCGGGTGTGGACGGACAGGACTTCGGGGATATCGAAGCGTATGGCGTAGAGCGGTGGCTAGGTGAACTGGCGCAGTCACTCAGGGAAGAAACCTACCGTCCGGAGCCAATCAGGCGCGTCTGGATACCCAAGGCCAATGGAAAGTTACGGCCGCTGGGTATCTCGACTGTCCGGGATCGAGTCTGCATGACGGCAGCAATGCTGGTGCTGGAACCGATCTTCGAAGCCGACCTGCCACCAGAGCAGTACGCCTACCGTGCGGGGCGCAACGCCCAGCAAGCGGTAGTCGAGGTGGAGGGCACCTTGTTCAAGGGTCATCTGGATGTCGTAGACGCCGACCTCTCGGACTACTTCGGGAGCATACCCCATGCCGAACTGATGAAGTCACTGGGACGCCGGATCGTAGATCGGCGCGTCCTGAACCTCATCAAGATGTGGCTGGAATGCCCCGTGGATGAAACCGACGACCAAGGCCGGAAGAAACGCACGACTGAAGCCCGGGACAACCGGCGCGGCATTCCACAGGGCTCACCCATCTCACCACTGCTGTCGAATCTGTATATGCGACGGTTCGTGCTGGCATGGAAGAAGCTCGGGCTGGAACGACGCTTGGGCAGTCGTATCGTGACCTATGCTGACGACCTCGTGATTCTGTGCAAACGCGGCAGGGCGGAAGACGCCTTGCAGTGGATGCGGAAGATCATGGGGCAACTGAAGCTCACGGTCAACGAGGACAAGACCCGCATCTGCACGGTGCCGGAGGGTGAGTTCGACTTCCTGGGTTATACGTTTGGGCGGCGATATTCGGCGACCACCGGGCAGGTACGCCTAGCCATGTGGCCGTCAAAGAAATCGATTCGGCGCATGATCGACAAGATTCAGGCGCTGACACAACGCAAAACGACAGGACTGGGAACCACGGAGTTGGTTAGGCAGTTGAACCGCATGATGAGCGGCTGGGCGAACTACTTCAGTGTAGGCACGATCAGCCGCGCGTATCGCGCGCTCGACAGCTATGCCGCTACGCGGTTGCGCCGGTGGCTACGGTACAAGCATAAGAACGGGCGAAGCAGAGGGAGCAGCTATCCACTGGCTCATCTCTACGAGCACTTAAGGCTCGTGCGCCTGACCAGACTTGGCCGCAGCAACTCGTGGGCGAAGGCGTGAATCTTGTCCGAGAGCCGGATGCGGGAAATCCGCACGTCCGGTTCGATGAGCGGGGTGTGGAAACGGGGTTACGGAGAAGCTATTGAGGCACCGCCAAACGAAAGGGGCGGCAACAGCTATGCATCTGCCTAATGCTACCGCGCCACATCTCGACTCTACACTGACCTGCCTGCAAGACCCAAAATGGCGGCCGTGGAGAGCAGCCATTCAACTTGCCCGTCAGATCAAGTCTGTATTACTACACTTAATCCGCGGTCACCTGCGCTGGCTGCTGCCCCGCACCCGGCTTGGGTGAGCGGATCAAGAGGAGCAGGGGCAGCATCACGACAAAATTGATAGTGGCGAACCAGAAGCTGTCGATGTAGGCGCCGTTCTGCGCCTGGTGGAACACGGCGCGCGCGGCGAGGGCGATGCCCGTTTCGTCCAGCCCCATATGCAGGGGATGCAGGTAGTCGGTGAGCGCGCCGTTGAACGGATTGATGTGGCCGCGCAGTTCGCCCCATTGCTGCTGCGTGCTGCGCGACAGATAGGTGGCGAGGATGGCGATGCCCACCGCGGAGGCGATGGAGCGGATGAGGCTGTAGATGCCGGCCGCCTCCGCGGCCAAGGTCTTGGGCAGGGTGGCAAAGGCGAGGGAGGAGATGGGCACGAAGATCAGCCCCATGCCCATGCCTTGCAGCATCAGCGGGATGATCAGGTCGTGCGGGCTGATGGTGTCGGAGAAGTTGGTCATCAGGCCGTTGCCCGCGATGCTGCACAGCGTGCCGACAAATACGAAGTTGCGCGGCGGGATCTTGCCGGAAAATTTCCCCACGAACATCATCACGAAGAACGACGCCAGTCCGCGCGGCGCCATGTACAGCCCGGCCTCGAAGGTGGGATAGCCGAGGAAGTTCTGCATGTACAGCGACTGCAGCACCATGCCGCCGAAGAAGCCCACGCTGGTGGCGGTGATGACGAGCGACGCAACCAGGAAGTTGCGGTCCGTGAAGAGGCGCAGGTCGAACAGCGGATGGTGCTTGCCGGTGAGCGAATACACGAAGAAGAAGGCAAAGGCCAGCACGCAGGCGATGGCGGAGACGACGATGAGCTGCGAGCCGAACCAGTCTTCCTGGTTGCCGCGATCCAGCACCAATTGCAGCAGGCCGATGGCGAGCGCGA
>DASSUO010000227.1:0-2434 GCA_035706925.1 Moraxellaceae bacterium | reverse complement strand
TTTCCCCTGCGCCTGGAAGTTGACTACGTCACCCTCGTAGCGCTGGCCACTGGAAAAGGCGATCACTCCCTTTCCTGTGCCGCGATCGCCTGCCCGGTCGCCCTCATAGGTCCACTGACCCTCCTGAACATAGACGCCCTTTTTTGTCGCCGGGTCGAAAGACGTCCAGCTGCCGGCAAAAGCCGGCGACGCCAGCGACAGCGACAGGCATATCGCGCCCAGGAAAGAACGGAGGGAGAGAGCATTTGGCACGCGATAGACTCGGTTCATGGTTGCCGTTACCCGGAAATGGCAGGAGTGCGGGGTAGGGCGAAGCTAGCTTTTCGGATCTTCGCCATGTGCACGGGCACCCTTTGGTCCTGCAGGAAAATGAAGCTACAAGTTTTTCAAGGCATCGAGGTTGTCGATGCTTGTCGAAAGATACGTCGAAGCCCGATCCAGCTGCTTCCACTGCTCCGATTCCGTATCGCCGATGGTCGCGACGGCTTCCCGCAGCAGGTCCTTCTGTCGGGCGGACGTGCAGGCAGTCCCGAAAGCGGGCAGGCCATCGATATCGGGCGTCGCCGGGATGCCATCAAGCCGCCGCAGCGGGCTGCTGATCTGACGGATCGGGAGCAACAGGCAATCGTTGAATGCAAGCGCATGCTCCGCATCCAGCCGTGCCAGCAAGCGGTCCGCCCTGCGGGTGAAATCCTGCCTGGCCAGGTAGAGCGCGCCGGCCTGCAGCAGGCGACGCTCGCCGCGCAGGATGGCCACTTCCTCCAGCATGATCTGGGCTTCGCGTAGATGCCGGTCCGCCGCCAGGCGCTGGAGGAACCGGGGATCGGTGTTGCGGTTGTGGCGACGTATCACCGGATCGGTCAGTAAATACCCCTCCAGATCGGCGTATGCCGGTGTCTTCATGGCGGCATTCACCACCTGAAGGGCTTGGCGGTAGAACGCCTGCGTGCTCGGGAAGTAATAGCCATCGTGCTCGGCCGTCTGCAGTGACGCCAGCTTTTCTCCATCCGCAAGCGGACTGGCCCGAAGGGCGTCGAAGAATCGGTCGGGGCGCAGGAAGTTGTCCGCCAGCTTCTTGTCCGCCGCATATGGCGGCCAGCTGGCGCGCAGGGCTTGCTGCAGCAGCGTCGCGCAATTGCGCGTAAAAAAGCTGTAGTCACCGGCATAGCGCCAATGAATATCCGCCAGGGCGCGCAGCATGAACTCGCGCTGCCCCTCGTCCAGGCGCAGGGGCAGGGAATAGACATCGCGGAATTCGCCAATCGCGTACTGCTCATAGACATCCATGAAGCGGTTGGCGAAGAGATAGGCCCTGTAGCCGCCCGTCAACGCCTTGACGATGTCCAGCGAGAACTCGTCAATCTGCGCCTGGAATCCCAGCACGAGGTGCTCGAACAGATTGGTATCGCAGGCTTCCGGCGAGGTATCGCCTTCCGGGCAGACGACCAGCCGGAGGGCGACATGGCCAAAGCGGGAGGCGGCCTCGCCACTGTTGCCGGCAAAGAGCAGGTGGATGGCCTTCACCCGACCAGGGTCAAGCCAGACGACCTGCGGATTTTCATAGCGGTCGAGCACCAGCAGGGGCAGTGCGGCAGGGCAGGGCACCTCCGGTTTCTGTTCCGCTGCATAGCGACGCTCCAGGTAATGTGCATACAAGGGGTGGCGGCAGGCGTAATCGGGCTGCGTGGCGTATCCGGCCACGGCTTGCGCAAAGGCCGCTTGTGACGGGCGGTCGCCCGCGACCACGCGGTAAAGGCGCGTGAACTCGGCGTCGGGTGACAGCAGTGGCCCGCGCGAGTGAGCGACGAGGGCAGCAATCCCGGCCTGGACGTCTGGCGAAGGCGGAGCCGGTGCCCGCCCGGTCGGGGCGATCCCGGGCCGGCCGGCGGCTGCTGCCTCAAGAATGGCCTGGCGGAGCAGGGGCGGCGCATGCCGGACGGCAACCCGCACCTGCTCTTGCCTGGCGCCTGCCGCCTGATCGGGCCCGGCAGCAGGGCCGGGCTGATCCATCGCGGCGCAGCCGGCGAGGAGCGCGACGAGGATGGCGACGGCAGGTGACTTCATCACCGATCCGTGGGCGCAAGCCCGGCAGATGCAGGGGTCCTGGTTGCTGCCACGCGAGCGATCATGGAGTCGGGGCTGCCCCAGGAGTTGGCCAGCAGCGCTGCCTCCTTCTTGAGTTGATTGATCCGGGTCAGCTTGAAAGGGAAGGACGTGATGTCGATCACCGTGCCGGCTGTCATTCGCGGGCCGGCGGAGCTGAGAATGCAAAAAATGTCATCGTGACCGCAGCCAGACGAATTCGCGCCTTTCCCGATATATTCAGCAAAGCTGGTGTCCCGGATCTCCGCCTGGATCTTGCGAGCCTTCTGTTGCGCCAATGCCCGCTCCTTCGCCTGCGCGAGCTTGTCGCGCCATGCCTGGGCCTGGGCGG
>DASSUO010000226.1:0-17429 GCA_035706925.1 Moraxellaceae bacterium | reverse complement strand
CTCCGGATGCTGCCATCATGCTGTGTACGAGGCCGGGCTCCAGGCCATTTTCCTGCAAGCGGGAAAACGCGCGACGGCCGGCGGCAAGAACGAGTGTAGAAGTCATGGGCATTCGCGGAATGACAGGATATTCCCGCGCATGGTAGGCCAAAGGCCGATTGAAGGCATCCCGGGATCGCGTCAGTGCCAGGCGAGGCGGAGGCTTCCGTCCCCCTGCATTTCCAGTGTCGTCCCCAACTCGGTGCCTGCATCGCTCAGGGTGCGTGCAAGCCAGTAGCTGTCGCCTGCGCTGGCACGCTTGAGACGGAACAGGTGCACCCGCAAGGGCCACAGGCGCAACTCCCGCAATGATCCGTCGGGCGCGACACAGGGAAGGTACATGGCCGCCAGGTCCGGACGGAAATTCCCGTGCTCTGCATTCCGGTTCTCTCCCTGGAAGTCGCCGATGCCGTAGAGAATCAGCCGGCCGTGATAGACCTCGATAGGGCGCGGATGATGCGAGCCGTGGCCCCAGACGATGTCGACACCGGCTTCATCCACAAGTGCATGCGCAAAGGAACGCTGCTCCGCGCTGACTTCGTAGCCCCAGCCACCGCCCCAATGCAGGGAAACGACAACGATGTCGCCCTCGTTGCGGGTCGCAAGGATGCGCTGCCCGATTCGAGCCACGGTGGTGTCATCCAGGGCATCGAGCCAGCCAATGCCCGGATGGTCCTCATTGGCGGCCCAGTCAGCAGGAAGACCGCTGGACGCATGCCCGAATGCAAACACGCGAATGCGGGCCTTGCCCGGTACCAGCCACTGGGCCTCCTGCTCTGCCTCAACGCGATCGTGTCCCGCGCCGACTCCCGTGATGCCGGCCTGCCGCAATGCCGCCAGCGTGTCATCCAGTCCGCCCTCGCCCCAGTCGAGCGCGTGATGATTGGCGAGCACCACCCCGTCCACCCCGAGCGCCGCAAGAATGGGCAAGTGCTGGGGAGGAAGGCGCGTGTGCGCGCGGGTAGCCACTGGTGTACCGCGCGCCGTGATCGTGGCCTCCAGATTGACGAGACGGAGATCCGGCTGCTCGCGACGAAGGAGTCCCAACACATCACCCCACGGATAATCGAAACAGACGGGGCGCGGCAGGGGGAGATCGTCCTGGGAGGCATCCCGCACGTACTGAAGCGCATCGGTAACGCTGCGCAAGGTGGGGGAAAGGAGTTCGGACGGATGCAGGAGCGGATCGATGCCATGACCTGTCATGACATCGCCACAGAAAAAAAGGGTGAGCGGACTACCGGTCTGCACATGCATCGCGACCACAGGAGACGCAGAATCTGCGGACCGCAGCAGGCCCGGCGGTGCGGTAACGAAGCGGAGGGGAACCCCCTTTCCTGGACGACGCACGGTGGCCTCCTGCCAGCACGCGACTGGCGCAGCGGAAATACGGTCACCCACCATTAGTATAGTCGTCCCGGTCAACGTTACCGGCGAAAAGGGACCCTCTGCGTCATTAGCGACGAACGGGATCGTTCAGGCCGCTTCGCCAGTGTAGTCGGGGATAGGGAGGTCTTTCCCTGCGCGACGCGCGCTTTGTTCGCCGGCCTGGTTTTCGTCCAGCCGGGCGAAGGCGTGTCGCAGCAGCTTTCGGGCAACAGCATTCACCCGTCGCTCCACAAAGGCGGGGAGCTTGACGCCCAAAGGATTGGTTTCCGCATGCGCAGGATCGGAAATGACCCGCGTACCCATCAAGTAGTCAAACCAGGGGCGGGTCACGCACCAGTTGGCATCCTGGTTGGTGTTCATGTGGTGATCGTAATGCCAGGGGATGGCCTTCCGGCCCCACTCCGGATCGATGTGCGAACGGCGATGGACATAGAAATACCGGCCGGCGGCGTAATAGGTTCCCAGCACGAAGAACGGCGCAACCGGAAACGCCAGCGACGTAATGGCGGTCACCTGGAGCAGACGTTTGACCTCGTCACGAGTGCGCCAGTTCTTCATTCCCTCCAGATAACCTTCATCGTAATAGCCCTGCAGGCGAACCATCTTGTGATGTGTCCAGTGACTCTTCATCGTGGATGGCAACGGGCTGTAGCGGGGCTGACCCTTGCGCGGTACCCCGTGCAGCAGATGCTTGTGTGCGTACCACTCGAAACCGTTGGCGACAAAGAGGGCGATGGGAAAGCCGATCATCGGGAGCTCCTGGTGGAATGTCGTGTTGGCCCGGCGCGGGCGCGAGCGAGAGGATGTGGGGCATCCGGAATCGCCCTGTGCCCCCACTTTGCCCGCAGGGCCCCTGTAACGATTGACTGATGGCGCCCGATTTTTTGACTTTTCATGCCACGCAGGGGATCCCCGGCGCTCACGCTGCCGCGCAGAGGTTCAAACGCGGCAAATAGGGTCCCTGGCGGGCTTGACCGGAGCACGGGCTTCTTTTGACACTTCCCGCCATCTCATGGGCAGGACCGATATCCCTGCCATGCAAAGCGGGCTGATCCCCGCCTCCGGAGCCCCCCATGTTTGGCGGCATGTACGTCAGCGGCGCCCTTACCGGCATGTTGCGCGACTACCTTGATGATCGAGGCATTGTCTCCCCCGCCTGCCGTCGTCAGCTCGAACAATGGCCGGAAGATGCACGGATTCCACTCGCCGAGTGGATTGCCCTGTTGCAGGAGATCGCGCGCGCCGATCCGCGACCCGGACTGGGCCTCTACATCGGCGAGCACATCCTGCCGCGCCATGCGGGAGTCATGGGATATATCGGCCTCTCGTGCGACTCGCTGGGAGAAGCGTTCCTGCGCTTTGACCGCTTCCACCGACTGGTCTATGACGGCAACCCCGCCGTGATGTCGATTCATGGCGACGTTGTCTCGTTGAGTTGGGGAATCGAACACGGCTATCCCGGCCAGCTGGCCGATGAAACCGCCATTGCGGCCTTTGCCACCATCGTCGAGCGACTGGTGGATCGCAAGCTGAGGCCAACCGCCATCAACTTCGTGAATCCGGCGCCGCCGGATACAGCAATTTACGACGCATTCTTTGGCTGCCCTGTCACATTCGGTGGAACGCTCACCTCCGTCACGTTTCCCGCGCAATACCTGGCGCTACCGATTGCCCACAGCGATCCGGGCCTGCGCGTGTTGCTGGAGCAGCAGGCCGACGCGCTCTTGCGCGCCTTACCCGGCAACAAGGACTTTGAAAAAGACTTGAAAACCGCGTTGGCGCGCAGCCTGCATGAAGGGGCTCCCACCCTTGAGCACGTGGCCCGGCGACTTGCCATGTCACCGCGCACGCTGCAGCGACGATTGTCGGCACTGGACCTCAGCTTCCAGCACTTGCTGGATCGCACGCGTGCGGAACTTGCCCGGGGATACCTTCTCGAAGGCAATCTGACGCTGTCGGAAATCGCCCTGCTCCTCGGATATTCAGAGCAGAGCGCCTTCAACCGGGCCTTTCGGCGCTGGACAGGTCAAACCCCTCGCGCCCTGCGCGCCAAAGGCTGACGCTCACGCCTCGATAGCAGGCTCAGGCGGCAATCCGTAAAGATCGTCACCGCTCACACGCAGGGTGGCCTCGCGCCAGTGCTTGAGATACTCGATGGCACGTTGTGCATTGCCGCCGATGACAGGATGCAGTCGACACGCCAACGTGCGTCGCCCATTGCAAAGGACCGTTCCGACAGACACCGGATAGGCCGGATTACTTGGCGCGGTGCATGCCACGCCGGCAAGACCCGGAACATTCCATTCGCCCAGATTGGTGTAGCAGCCGGCGAACGATCCGGACGGCGCCTGGCTCCACCGATACAGCATGTTGACCCCCCTCTGCCCCACCCACCGGCCAAGATTGAGCATCAGCCAGGTGTGCCAGTGTTCATGTCGACCAAAGCCTTCATTGACCAATTGCCGGACGGAACGCGCCGTGGACTCCGGACCAAGGCGCAGCGTGAGCGCGCTGCACTGGTTGGCATGTCGGTCGGGTGCCTGGACACTCCCGCGCAGGTTTACCGGAAACAACCATCCTGACACGCTGT
Source organism: Moraxellaceae bacterium (assembly GCA_035706925.1). Classification (GTDB taxonomy): domain Bacteria; phylum Pseudomonadota; class Gammaproteobacteria; order Pseudomonadales; family Moraxellaceae; genus UBA2031. Next base: position 13,411 of record DASSUO010000226.1, on the reverse strand, counting down.
CAGCGTCTGCCAGGGACGCGCGCAGGGCGCGGTCTGCCGTCCACTGCAGCCACAACGTGGTGCTGACCCCTGCACACGCCGCCGCATCCTCGATCAGCTGTGTATGCTCACTGCTCAGTAGCACGGACACCGGCTCGTGAGCCTGACAGGAAGCCAGCGACGGATCGTGGGCCTGCCAGCGCATCGCCAGTGGGCGCAGCGCTGGCCGCGTGCGCCATGAACGCCACAACTCGGACCAGTGAGGAATCGCGTGGGGGCGCCCTTCAGGCGGATGTCCCGCAACGAAGCCGCACTCCCTCAACAACAGGGAAAGGGCGCCAAGTCCGTCGCTGTGCCGATGCGAACATGTGTGCCAGCGCGGTGCGCGCGCCTCTGCCTGATACAGGCCGAACCACATGCGGTCGTCAATGCCGTGTCGCGCACGCGCCGCATGCCACATTCCCGCCGGATCCTGAATGTCGCGCGCTTTCAGTGCAGCGACAGGTGGTTGAACTTCATCGCCGAACAGCGTCGGCATCCTTGCCATCGAGTTGCTCATGTCGGGACTCCCTGCAGAATCGGGTGGAGAGTAAAGCGCGGTGATGCGCAGCGCGTCACCGTTCCCGGCATTAGCGCTGCAATCCGGATGCCAGGCAATCACCCGTCCGGTGGGTACGCCTCTCGTGACTTTCAAGACTAGCTCAGCCATGTCATCCTGCTGGTGACGTGCGCACCGTCCATCGCCCGCTGACTGGCGCAGCGGACCCTCACCACGACATGAAACCGGTCGTGACCGGTTCACGACAGCGGGCGGGTGTGACCTTCCACTTTCCTCCGCCCCCTCACTAGTGCGTGTGTCATCCGTTCCTCGCCTGATCATCGTGGTCCTTCCACCAGGGCGCATTCCCCCCCCCCAAACCAATGTCCCTCCGGATAATGCCTTTTCCGTGTTGTTTCCTTCGGCATGGCATGGCCTCCTGACCCACTTCTACGCAAAGGGGCGGGAAACACCCGGCCCCATCCGGTTTCAGGGGGAAAATCCGCCCGCCGGCCCACCTTCGGCTGGCCTTGGCACCTGCGCATCGCGTAAATTCCCTCAGACGTACCAGGAGGATGGAAATGGAGAAGTATCGCCAGGCATGGCGATGGCTAGGTGTTCTGCTGGCGCTGTTCAGCGGTTTCGCCAGCATGCATGCCAGCGCGGCACCCGTCGTTGTCGTCGCGCAGGATTTCCGCCAGCAGGCCATTGGTCGTGACACCGAGTTTCTCGAGGACACGGACCGCACGCTGACGCTGAAAGAGATACTGGGGCCGGCCTATCAGGACCGCTTCAGCCCCTCCGAGCACTCCTATCTGCACATGGGCCTGAGCCACTCTGCGTGGTGGTTCCGTGTCGCCGTACATAACCCCCTTCCAGTGCCACGCGAAGTCATCCTTGCACTATCCAGCGCCAGTCTGGCCGATATCAGGCTGTATGAACCTCTTGCCGACGGCGGCCACACCGAACGGCGAGCCGGTACGCGCACGGCCGCCGTACAGGCCGACGAGCCGGTACCCGGATACTGGTTCCATCTGACACTTCCCCCGGCGCAGACCACCATCTACTACCTGCGTCTGGAAACCGACCTCGGCCTCATGACCGACATTACGCTGGGCACGCCCGCGGCGATGGCGGCCGGCCACGGCACCGACAGCGTCTTCTTCGGTCTCGGACTTGGCCTGATGGCCGGGCTGGCCGCTTTTCACGTGCTGTTGCGCCGGGACGGTCACCGGGACCGCACGGCTCTCCTGTATGCCTTGTATCTGCTCAGCCTGTGCCTGAACGTACTGGCCGAGCGCGGCGTTCTCGGCGTGCAATTGCTGAAAACGGCGCATCTGCAAAATGTGTTCGAGCTATCCACCCTGCTCATCGCCCAGGTGGCGGCGGTATTCCTGCTGACCAGCTATGTGCGGCCCGTGCTCTCGCGACGGCTGCAGCGCGCGGGCCTGGCATGGGGAGCCGTGCTTGTCCTGGTGCTGCTCGGCTGCCTGACGCTACCGGCTGCAAAGGCCGCCTGGGTGACGGTAGGCGTTACCCTCTTCGACGGGATTGTCCTGCTACTGCTCGTCCTCCACGCCGTGCGTAAAGGCTATGGCCCGGCACGCTACGCACTGGTCGCGCAATTCTTCACGCTTTCCGTCATCGTGCTGGGATCGCTTGACCTGCTCAACGTCCTGCCGCTACCCGCAAGCATCGGCCAGCTGGTGATGCTGCAATCCATCGTCGGTGCAGTGTCTCTCGGGCTCGGCCTTTCGGCCCGCTTCGAATTGCTGCGCGGCGAGGCCCTTCGGGAGCGCGAGGAACTTCTCGTTGCAGAGGCGGGCGCGGAAGCCAAGGGCACCTTCCTTTCGCAAATGAGTCACGAAATACGTACGCCCATGAGCGGCATTCTCGGCATGACCGAGCTGCTCCTGGACACAGCCCTTACCCCCAACCAGCGCGAATACGCCAATACCATCCACGCATCCAGCAATTCGCTGCTACGCGTGCTGAACGACATCCTGGACCACGCCAAGATGGAGGCCGGAAAGCTCTCGATTGTCGAGGAGCCCTTCGATCTTGGCGAGCTGCTCGGTGAATGTATCGGCCTGTTCCGGACCTCTGCCGAAGAAAAAAACCTCGAACTCATTGCCACCATTGATCCTGCCCTTCCCCTGCAGGTTGTGGGAGATCCCACGCGCCTTCGCCAGGTCATCTCCAACCTCTTGCGAAACGCCATCAAGTACACACAAGGCGGTGAAATCGAACTGAGCCTGCGGCCGGGAAAGCTGGGTTTGCACGCCGAAGTGCGCGACACCGGCATCGGCATCCCGCCGGACCAGTTGTCATCCGTGTTCCAGCCTCACCAGACCAAGCGCAGCGCGACATTGGCAACCGGTACCGGTCTCGGCCTGTCCATTTGCCGTCAGCTGGTCGAGTTGATGGGGGGCGAGATCGGGGTAGACAGCAAGCCCCGCGAAGGCTCACGTTTCTGGTTCGACCTGCCGCTCAAAGCCCAGGAAGGTTTTACACGGGCACCGGACGAACCCTGGATCCGTGGCCTGCGCATGCTGGTCGTCGATGACAATCACACCGTTACCCGCGTCATCCAGGAGCAAGGCAGTCACTGGGGCATGAAGGTCCGCAGTGCCGACAATGGCGCCGAGGCGCTGGCCATTGCCCGCAATGCCGCCAACCTCGGCGAGCCGTTCGACATCATTCTCCTGGACCACAACATGCCAGGCATGAGCGGCCTTCAGCTGGCGGCGCGCATCAAGGAAGACCCGATCATTCGCAACGACGTGATCGTCATGATGCTGACGGGGGTGAACATTGCGCCATCCGCCACCATGACGCGTAACGTCGGCATTCGCCGCGTACTCACCAAGCCGGTGACCGAACGTCAGCTGAAGACGGCCATTGCCGAGGAAATGGGGCACATCCAGCGCATCCAGCGCGCCACTCCCGAGCCCGACAGCGAGGACAGCGAACGGCTGGGCCGCTTGCGCGTGCTGATTGCCGAAGACAATCACCTGAGCCAGAAAGTGATTCGCGGCATGCTGGGCAAGCTTGGTGTCAATACCACCACCGTGGTCGCCAACGGACGCGAAGTGGTCGAGGAGGTCAGTCGCAACGAGTACGACATGGTTCTGATGGACTGCGACATGCCGTTCATGGATGGTTACGCGGCCACTCAGGCAATCCGCGAGTGGGAGAAGTTCACCGGCCGCAGGCCCATTCCGATTCTTGCACTGACCGCTCACATCCTGGATGACCACAAGGAAAAGAGCCGGCTGGCGGGCATGAATGAACACCTCTCCAAGCCAATCGAGCTCTCCGAGTTGCAGGAGGCGCTGCTACGCTGGGCGCGAACCGGTCAGACGCGCCAGCGCGCCTGACCGTGCAACGGGCTCCGTGCCAGCGGGCCTTCAGGGGAGCCGGTTCACTTCCAGCCAAACTGCATTTCCACCGTCAACAGCACGGAAAACAGCCCACCCCAGTCCAGATTCCGGTAGTAGGTGTAGTGCGGCTCGACTTCATAAAATAACCACGGACGAAGGAACCGGCTGCGCCATGCCACCCACGGTCCCACCGACTCCCCTCGCCAGTTCGGGTCGGTGTGTCCACTCAAGGTCACCCCGTAGCTATAGGAACGGGCATCAGGCAGCGCCCTGGAAACCGAAACGCCGTGATTCCACAGGAAGCCCTGATCGCGAAAATCATGGCTGTAATCGTACAGGCTGCTGAAACGCAGCACAGCGCGATCATCCAGTGCGCGCTCAAGGTTCAGTTCAGTCGTGTACCTCTCCCTGCTGTCCGAGCCATAACGCAAGGTCTCTGTCAGGCGGGCAACGGCATCACTGGAAATGCTCCAGGTCTTGCGAAGGCGGTAGCGCGCAAACACATCAATTGGCGCGATGCCGCGTGCGCCAATGTCGAAGTTCGACTCCAGCGTCTTTTCTTTTACCGAGATCCAGCGCAATGCCGCTGACATGCGCCCGGTGTCCTGAAGGGAGGCGGGGATGCGTCGTCCCTGCTGTCCCGTCGGGTCTTCGTCCTCGTCATCCGACACGACAAGACGCAACCGCTCTCTGGCATTGGGCAATGAAAAGCTGGCATGCAGCCCCACACGCGTGGTCAGGCCCTGCCCTTGTGTGAAGAGGGTACGCGTTGCCAGGCGAGCCATCATGGACGCCTCGTCGCTGTACCAGTCACCAAAAAAATCGTCAATCCAGCGCGCCGTCATAATGGCTCGCCCGGAAAATACACACTGCTGCCGGTCCATCCAGCCCATGAAGCGGCCACGATCATCGCGCTGCACGCAATTTCCGGCGTCCGCCAGCGGAATCGGCGCCTGGGTCGTCAATACCGGTACACGGACGAGGGGCGGGGCGGGATCGGGGCGAGTCTTCGGCGAAAGCAGGCGCGGCGGCGTCTGCCCGTCCTTGTCGTCCGGAGGGAATTCGTCCGGAAACAGCAGATGTTCCGTCTCGGTATCGAGCGGAGAGATTGCCGGGGCCTCACCGCTTTGATCGGGCGGAATCGTCAGTGGTCCTGGCGGCAGGCCGGCCAGTTCACCCGCCTTCCCATCAGGTGCACTGGTCGGTTCGGCCGCGAATTTCCCCTGCTCGTCCGGACGGACATTGATCGCTGATGCAGCGTCAGATGGCGCCACAGAAGCATCCACCGGGGCGACCGGGGCGCTGTCGGCCATGGCGACCGCCGCGGCCGACAGCGCCAGCACGAGAAGGACGGCCTCCCGCCTACCCCATCCAGAGGGCTTTTTTTGACGATCCGCTCGCAAATTCAGCATTCCGGCACGTAATGACAAGCATGGATGCCACCTGAGGGGCAATACTCCGCCGCGCTCCGTGACATTGCATAACGAGACAATACTCTCATGGACCAGGCACCTCCTGATCGCGCCGTCCGACTTCGACTGCAGCAATTCCTGCCCGTTGTCGAACGTCACACGCGCGAACCCCTCGGCCGCATGGTCGATCTCAGTATCACCGGAATGATGCTGATTGCCACACAGGAGTTGCCCGTCGGCCAGATTTTCGAGATCGAAATCCGGACACCCGAAGGCCACCCGGTGCCCCCCGTACAGCTTGTTGCCGAGAGCGTGTGGTGCCGGACAGCCCCCAACAACCCACGTCATTTTGGCGTCGGCTTCCGCTTCCAGGATGAAAGCGCGGCTGCCCAGCCGCTGCTCGAGCAGCTGATGCTGGAGGCAGGCACCCGTCATTGATTCGCGGCTGGGTACCTGCCGGATCTCCGGACGGCGACGGCACGCCTTCAGGCGAAGCGCTACTTGTCCCCCTCCTCCCCGGTTCATCCCTGCACCCCCGACAAAAAAGCCCGCAATCGCGGGCTTTTTTGTCACTCTCGGGTGATGCGTCAGCGCGTCAGAAGTAGTTCTCGGCAAACTGCATGATGGGTGCTGCGCCTGCCTCGACCGCACGGACGCGACCGTCGAGCTCCGGCAAGACACGCTGGAAGTAGAAGTCGGCCAGCGCCAGCTTGTTGGCGTAGAAGCTGTCCTGGTCCTTTTTCGGGGCCGCCTCGGCCGCCATCAGCACGAACATGTAGGCGTAGGTGACAAGACCGAAGGCCTGCAGGTAATCCACCGCCGCCGCATTGACTTCATCCGGCGCGCCGGCGGATCGGGCGATGACCGACTTCGTCATCTGCTCAAGCGTATCCACCGCCTTGAGGAAGGCAGACTTCATTGCCTCCAACCCCTGCAGGCGGCCAGCCGCCTCGCGCATTTCCGCCACATAGGAAGCCACGAAAGCGCCATTGTTCTTCACAACCTTGCGGCCCATGAGGTCATTCGCCTGAATGCCGTTGGTACCTTCGTAAATCTGCGCGATGCGGGTGTCACGCACGTACTGCTCCATACCCCATTCGCGGATGTAGCCATGGCCACCGAAGCACATCTGCGCGTTCAGCGTGCCTTCGAGGCCGCGATCGGACATGAAAGCCTTGGCCACCGGCGTCAGCAGCGCGACGCGATCGGCGCCCGCCTTTGCCAGTTCGCCATCGGCGTACTTGGCAAGGTCCAGGTACTTTGCGGTGTACATGGCGAAGCAGCGACCGGCTTCGTTGTAGGCGCGGGTAGTCAGCAGCATGCGGCGCACATCCGGATGGACCAGGAGCGCGTCGGCCGGCTTTTCGGGGCTCTTTACGCCCGTGGCAGAACGGCCCTGGAGTCGGTCGCGCGAATAGGCGGCGGCATTCTGGTAGGCCACTTCCGACGCGCCGAGGCCCTGGATGCCCATGGACAGGCGCTCGTAATTCATCATCACGAACATGGCGGCGAGGCCCTCGTTGGGCTTGCCGATCAGCCAGCCCCTGGCGCCGTCGAAATTCATGACGCAGGTGGCCGACGCCTTGATGCCCATCTTGTGTTCGATGGAGCCGGCACCCGCCGTGTTCCGCTCGCCCAGAGAACCGTCGGCGTTCGGCAGGAACTTGGGCACAAGGAAGAGCGAGATGCCCTTGGAGCCGGCCGGCGCGTCGGGCAGCTTGGCCAGCACGAGGTGAACGATGTTCTTCGCCAGGTCGTGCTCACCGCCGGTGATGAAGATCTTGGTGCCGGTAATGGCATAGGAGCCGTCGCCATTGGGCACGGCCTTGGTCTTGATGATGCCGAGGTCGGTGCCGGCATGCGGCTCGGTCAGGCACATGGTGCCAGCCCATTCACCCGAGTAGATGCGGGGCAGGTAGAAATCGTTGATCTCGTCGGTGGCATGCTGGCTCATGGCCAGTGCGGCGCCGATACCAAGCAACGGGTAAAGGGCGAACGAGGGGTTCACGCCGAAGAGGATTTCGTCGGTCATGACAGTGACGGTTTTAGGCATGCCCTGACCGCCCCAGCGCGGGTCGGCACCCAGGCCAATCCAGCCGCCTTCGGCGTACTGTGAGAAGGCTTCCTTGAAGCCCTTGGGCGTGGTCACGACGCCGTCGTTGTACTGTGCGCCCTCTTCGTCGCCCGTGCGGTTCAGCGGAAAGAGAACGTTTTCATTGAACTTTGCGGACTCTTCCAGCACGGCATCGACCACATCGCGATCGACGTCGGCGAGTGCCGGCAAGGACTGCCAGAACGCGGTGGCATTGAAAACTTCATCCAGGACAAAGCGCATGTCGCGCAGGGGTGCCTTGTAGACGGCCATGATTTCGTTACCTCTATGCTCGATTAGCAGGAGCGGCTTCAGCCGCGATCACCCATCCCGATCGATCGCGGAGAGAAAGCCCGTCGCCGCGACAGTGGCGACAGTCGTAACGGTCGCGAATGCCGGGGCAGTCGTTACCGTCGTGACCCTCACGGGGGTCATGACGGTTTGACGGTCGCAGCGGTTATTGCGGCTCGTCGCGGCTGAAGCCGCTCCTGCGTTGCGTCGTTTGTTAGTTACGTCGTTTGTTCGTTGGGGCGTTCAGCAAAAGGCCCGCGTGCGCGGGCCTTTTGCGGTGCAACGGGCGCTACCGGCCTCAGAACGCGAAGTTGTCCGCGTCGATGGCCATCAGCGTTTCCAGGCCCGAATCGATGGTGTCGACGTGGGACTTGGTGCGCGGCAGGATCTTCTTGAAGTAGAAGCGCGCGGTCTGGATCTTGGCCTTGTAGAAAGCCTCTTCCGTGGTACCGGCCGCCAGCTTCTCCTGCGCCACCTTCGCCATCCACGCCCACAGGTAGGCCAGGGTGACGTAGCCGGAGAAGTACATGTAGTCCACGGCGGCCGCACCGGCCTCGTCCGGGTTCTGCATGGCCTTCATGCCGATGCGCATGGTCAGGTCGCCCCACTCCTTGTTCAGCGCAGCCAGGGGCGCGGTGAACTCGGCCATGGCGGCGTCGCCTTCATTGGCCTGGCAGAACTTGTGCACGATCTTCGTGAAGTTGCGGAGCATCGCGCCCTGGGACTGCAGCACCTTGCGGCCGAGCAGGTCCAGCGACTGGATTTCCGTGGTGCCTTCGTACAGGCAGGCGATGCGCGTGTCGCGCACGATCTGCTCCATGCCCCATTCGCGGATGAAGCCGTGGCCACCGTAGACCTGCACGCCATGCTTGGCGGCTTCCGAACCGGCTTCGGTCAGGAAGGCCTTGGCGATCGGCGTCAGGAAGCTCATCAGATCGTCAGCGGCCTTGCGCTCTTCTTCCGTCTGCGCGCCCTGCACCGTGTCGGTGAAGGTGGACAGCCAGTACACCAGGGCACGGCCGCCTTCGGCGAAGGCCTTCTGGGTCATCAGCATGTTGCGCACAGCGGGGTGCACGATGATCGGGTCGGCTTCCTTTTCCGGCGCCTTGGGGCCGGAGAGGGAACGCATGGCCAGACGGTCCTTCGCGTAGAACAGCGCGCCCTGGAAGGAACCTTCGGCGGCGCACACGCCCTGCAGGGCGGTACCGACGCGAGCCGTGTTCATGAACGTGAACATGCAGTTCAGGCCCTTGTTCGGCGGGCCGATCAGGTAGCCGGTGGCATTGTCGAAGTTCATGACGCAAGTGGCCGAGGCCTTGATGCCCATCTTGTGTTCGATGGAGCCGCAGACCACGTTGTTGCGCTCACCCACGGAGCCATCGGCCTTGGGCAGGAACTTCGGCACGATGAACAGGGAGATGCCCTTGGTGCCCTTGGGAGCGTCCGGCAGGCGGGCCAGCACGATGTGAACGATGTTCTCGGCCATGTCGTGTTCGCCGGCCGAGATGAAGATCTTGGTACCGGTGATGGCGTAGGAGCCATCGGCCTTCGGTTCCGCCTTGGTGCGGATGATGCCGAGGTCGGAGCCCGCGTGGGACTCGGTCAGGCACATGGTGCCCGTCCAGCTGCCTTCGATGAGCTTGGTCAGGTAGACCTGCTTCTGCTCTTCGGTGCCGTGCGCTTCCAGCGTGTTGACGGCGCCGTGGGACAGGCCGGGATACATGCTCCAGGACCAGTTGGCGGTGCCGTTCATTTCGGAGATGGCGATGCCCAGCGAGGGCGGCAGACCCTGACCACCATGTTCGGCCGGTGCGGACAGCGCGCCGAAGCCCAGCTCCACAAACTTGGCGTAGGCTTCCTTGAAACCCTTGGGCGTGGACACTTCACCGTTGTTCCAGGTGCAGCCTTCTTCGTCGCCGGAGCGGTTGATCGGGGACAGTTCGTTTTCGGCGAACTGGGCGCCGGCTTCGAGCACGCTGTCGACGAGTTCGCGGTTGGTTTCCGCGAACATCGGAATGGACTGGTAGTGCTTTTCGACGTCGAGCATTTCGTGCATCACGAACTGCATGTCACGGAGCGGAGCTTTGTACTGCTGAGCCATGGTATGTACCTCGCTGAACCGGGCCCCGTAGGGCCATCACTAGACCGGTTGCACCCGCAGTCGTCAGACAGGAAATGCCTTGACGGGTGCAAAAGCGGCCGAAGTATGAAGCAGAACACCGTCATAACCCACACTTTTTCCTGACCGATAGTTCACGGCGGAGTCAGAGGTGGCGCGGGTTACAGCGAAAATCTAGTTCACTCCGTGAGGGGTCGCGCTGCTACAAGACGCGGTGACCGGCAGGTCTGTCGTATCGGTGCGGGAATTCCTTGAGGATGACCGGACGGTCCCCGGGAAAACGGCTCCCGCGCATTCTGCCGCACCCACACCGGACGACATCACCAGGCGACCGGCGATCGCGTGCGGCAAGCGGGCCGGGTGGGTCCGCCAGATACTCCTCGCTGAGCGTGGCGCGGCGGGATGACGGGTCAGGCGCGGTGGGTCGACGCCGACGCCGGTTCGGTCGTTGCGGCAGTCTCCCCGAGGAGGATATCGAGATCGAGATGGGTCGCGAGCTCGGCAGGCGTGGCGCCCGGCGACCAGGGCAATACACCGAGACAGGGCATGGGCAGGATGGCTTTCAATGTGCCGATGCTGCCATCGAGCGCGGGCAACGCCGGATCCAGCACATTGCCGATCCAGCCCGCCATTTTTACGCCGTCGCGGGCCATCGCCTCCGTGGTGAGGATGGCGTGATTGAGGCAGCCGAGGCGCAATCCCACCACGAGAATCACCGGCAAACCGAGCGAGCGCGGGAGATCAGAGAGGATCTCGCGATCCGACAGCGGGACGCGCCAGCCACCGGCCCCCTCCACCACCGCAAAATCGACGCGGCGCATCAGCGCTCCCCGTACGAGCCCGCCCACGCGCGCCACGGACAAACGCCGTCCGGCATGAAACGCGGCCAGGTGCGGCGAGATCGGCTCGGCCAGGGCCACCGGATTCACTTCGTCATACGTCATGGACTCGCTCATGACCGCCATCAGTGCCAGTGCGTCGTCATTACGCAAGCCGTCGGGAGTCTGCACACACCCCGTTGCCACCGGTTTCACTGCCATGGAGCGCAAACCGCGCGCATTAGCGCCTGCCAGCAACGCACAGCTCGCTGTCGTCTTGCCCACGCCGGTATCAGTTCCGGTAATGAAGAACTTTTTCATGTGTGCCTTTCCTTTCCTGCCTTACTGCCTGTTGGTCCCGCCGCGCAGCGCACCGGCGCATCGGCGCACCGGCGCATCGGCGCGCGCCACTGACGGTCCATCGCGGACACGTGATCAACCCAGGTCGCGCGCACACCCGGCCAGCCCCTCGAGCAGGCGGTCGACATCCTCGCGGTCGTGGCCTGCAGTGAGTGTGACACGCAGTCGCGCGGTTCCGACGGGTACCGTGGGCGGACGAATCGCGCCCACAAGCAGACCGCGTTCCTGCAGCGCAGCACTCCAGGCGAGCGCACGCGCGTTTTCTCCCAGAATGACGGGCTGGATCGGCGTTTCGCTGTCCATCAGGTCGAGCCCCAGGCGACGGGCCTCGCGACGGAAAAGGGCGATATTGCCCTGCAGTCGGTCCCGCAAGTCCTGGCCTTCCCGGATGATGCGAAGGCTTTCACGCGTCGCGGCGGCGACTGCAGGTGGCAGCGCCGTCGTAAAAATGTAGGAGCGCGCCGAATTGATCAGGTACTCGATCAGCGACTCACTCCCTGCAATGAATGCACCAAACGTGCCGAAGGCCTTGCCGAGCGTACCGACCAATACCGGGACATCCTCCTGATCCAGGCCCAATGACTCTGCCACGCCGCCGCCGGTGGCACCCATCACGCCGAAGCCGTGGGCGTCGTCCACCATCAACCACGCATCGTTGGCGCGGGCCGTCTGCGCCAGCGCCTTCAATGGCGCAATGTCGCCATCCATGCTGAACACGCCATCGGTGACCACCAGTTTGCGTTCGGCCCGCGAGGCCGCGAGCTTGTCCGCCAGACCGGCGACATCGTTGTGACCGTAACGGACATAGTCACATCGTGCGAGGCGGCCACCATCAATCAGCGAGGCATGATTGAGTTCGTCCTCGAACACGGCATCGTCCTTGCGCAACAAGGCCTGGATGATGCCGGTGTTGGCCATGTAGCCCGTGGAGAACAACAGCACGCGCTCACGACCGGTGAAGGCGGCCAGCTCCTCCTCCAGTGCATGGTGCTCCAGCGAATGGCCGCACACGAGGTGCGAGGCACCGGAGCCCACGCCCCAGCGTTGGGCAGCCGCCGTAAAGGCGGCCGTAAGTCGGGGATGCGACGCCAGGCCAAGATAGTCGTTGCTGCAGAAGTTGACGAGTTCGCGGCCGTCCACCACCAGACGCGAACATTGCGCGGAACCGATCAGGCGCCGCCGGCGATAGAGGCTGGCTTCGCGCTTCTGTTGCAGCGCGACCTCAAGGTCAAAGCCCATGGATGCACTCCTTACGGCAATGGTTCGTCGCCCGTGAAGACCGCTTGATCGACCGGGAGAACCGCTCATAGCGGGGAGTGGCGCTCCGCCGCTGACAACGCAGAGTCAGACCCGGTTGCGTCACTGGGCGTCGGTGGTGACCGACCCCATCGCGTTGCGCGTCAGGGAGGCGAGCTGCTGCTGGCGCACGGACTGTGCGATGGCCTCTTCACGAGACTCGTCCGAGACATCCGTCGCATGCGCCGTATTGATGCCGAGACGCGAGAACAGCTGGCGGTCGTGTGCGGCCTCGGGATTCGGGGTCGTGAGCAGCTTTTCGCCATAGAAAATCGAATTGGCGCCGGCCATGAAACACAGCGCCTGGGTCTGGTCGTTCATGGTCTCGCGGCCGGCCGACAGGCGGACATAGGACTCCGCCATCAGAATACGCGCCACCGCGATGGTGCGGATGAACTCGAAAGGATCGAGGTCGTCGACGTCACCCAGCGGCGTCCCCTCGATCTTGACCAGCATGTTGATGGGCACAGACTCCGGATGCGCCGGCAAATTCGCCAGCTGCATGAGCAGGCCGATACGGTCCTCACGGCCCTCGCCAAGACCGACGATGCCGCCGCAGCACACCTTGATGCCCGCGTCACGCACATGCGCCAGCGTATTCAGGCGGTCTTCATAGGAGCGCGTGGTGATGATGTTGCCGTAGTGCTCGGGACTCGTGTCGAGATTGTGGTTGTAGTAGTCGAGCCCGGCATCCCGCAGCGCCACGGCCTGATCGGCGGAAAGCATGCCGAGCGTCATGCAGGTTTCCATTCCCAGGGCCTTCACCTGCTTCACCATCTCCAGCACGTAGGGCATATCCTTGTCGCGCGGGGACCGCCAGGCGGCGCCCATACAGAAGCGGCTGGCGCCCTTTTCCTTTGCGTTCAGGGCTTCTTCCACCACTTTCTGGATGGCGAGCAGCTTTTCCTTGTCGAGGCCGGTGTCGTAATGCCCGGACTGCGAGCAGTACTTGCAGTCCTCCGGACAGGCGCCGGTCTTGATGGACAGCAGCGTGGACACCTGAACGGTATTGGCGTCGAAGTGCTGGCGGTGAACGGTCTGGGCCCGGAACAGGAGGTCCATGAAGGGCAGGTCGAAAAGGGCGCGGATTTCGTTGCGGGACCAGTCGTGGCGCAGCGTCATG
>DASSUO010000225.1:0-4030 GCA_035706925.1 Moraxellaceae bacterium | reverse complement strand
AAAGAAATTCCGCGACTTAAGGTAATCCCATGCTCGGGACGTTCCACAACTGGATCCGCATCCTCGACCGTACCCTGGCGGGCCGGGGAAAGAACCTGCCTGCCGCCTTGCAGGCAGCCGGCATCGAGCTGCCCGGGCCCGAGGGCGGACGCCTGCCGATCGAACTGACGCGCCGCATCTGGCAGGTGGCGGAGGCCGAAAGTGGTGATCCGGTGCTGGGCCTCAGCATGCTGGGCTATCTCGACCCGGTGGATTTTGGCGAGCTGGGGGTCGTCATGGTGGCCGGCGGCAGCCTGCCTGACGTGTTGCATCGCGTCGCGCGCTTTCACCGCCTGCTTACCGACGCTATGCACTACGAGATCGTCGAGGACGACGACACGCTGTCCCTCACCATCCATACCAACTTCGAGCCGCACTGGCGCGCGGTGGAAATGACGGCGGGGCTCCTGGTCGGCCTCCTGCGCATGCGACTCAATCCACCGCCCAATCCCCTGTATGTCTCATTGGCGTTCAACAATCCGGCAGGCCAGGCCGCCTATGAGAAGTTCTTTGCCTGTCCGGTGGAGCAGGATGCAGCAAACACGACACTGGTCCTGCCGTTAGGGGTCTACCGCCAGACGCCGGCCGGCGCGGAAGTGGCCCGGCAGTTCGAGCCCCTGCTGGAACAGCGCCTCGCCAGTCTCGAAAGCGATGTCAGCTGGAGTGCCAAGGCCATGCGGCTCATTCGCCAGCAACTGGTGAACGGGGAGCCGACCCTGGCCGAGATTGCCGGTTGCCTTCATGTGAGTACACGCAGCCTGCAACGGCATTTGGGCAATGAGGGTAAGACCTTTCAGGAAGTGCTGGATGACTCCCGGCGCGAACTTGCCAGGCAGTGGTTGTCGGGCTCTGCCGGAAAATTGCGGTCACTGACGGAGCTGGCGCTGATTCTGGGATTTTCCAGCAGCAGCGCATTCTCCCGGGCGTTTCGGCGCTGGTTCGGCATGACACCGGGTCAGGCCGCCAAAGAAAAGAATCTGCGTTAAGGGGGGCACAGCCTGCGCCATGAGTCTGTGGCGAGAGGCGGTGCAGATGCAGTAAATCCGTGGCAGGCCACAGCGCTACCGGCGGTAAAAGGAGCCTGCAATCCAGACGGGAGATTCCAGAGTCACCCGATCAAGACAGGAAGGCTGTTGCCATCAGTCTTGCATTCAAATACGCGCAAGCAAGACAACGTAATTCTTTCCGTACTTCTTCGCGCATTTCGGGCACGTCGTGTAAAAGAAAAAAAGCTTGTCGAGCGTCTTTCCCTGGTCCGCCACATAGACCGTCATGTCGTCGATCCATTTCCGGATGTCGCTGAACGGGCCTTCATATACCTTCGTGAGGAAGGTTCCCGAGAGGGTAACCAGCGGCCGGAACGGCACTTCCCGTGTCACTTCAAAGTAGACGTCCGCGCCCCATTGCGATTTCTCGTCCGTCAGGATCAGGCGGGGCGTGGCCAACGCATCCGCCGCCCGGAGCGAATCGATGTTCCGGGTCATGACGGCACCGTAATTGAGCGGAACGTGGAAAAGACTCATGACGTGATCTTTCACGAACGTCTTGTCCTTCCAGGTGATCACCTTGCCGTTCCATGGCACAGGGTCGAACAGCGGACAACACTCGTCCGGCTCTGTAGCTTCCACTCTGTAGGTTCCGGGGCCGCGAGTGGTGGCGTAGTGTTGAGAGATCGGCTCCCTGTTCATTGTATCCCCCATCGATGCGAGGCGGTCACATCAAACTCTAGTCCCGCCGGCGGAGAGGCGCCACCAGCCGCATCAGACGATCTTGCACCTGATCAATGCGTCTTCGTCGAACCCGTAAATGGCACACATCCGGTGGTAGCCGTCGGCAATCACCACCTTGCCGTTGGCGGTATCCCTGACCAGAAGGAGCGGGGAAAGCGCCTTGCCCGCCTGGATCTTTTCACGATCCTTGTCCACATGCAGATTGCTGACGCCCAGCAGCGACAGGCCGGAAGAGCGAAACACATCCTTCGCCTTGAACTCGCCGATCTCTGCCGTTTTCAGCCGATTCACCCAGTCTTGTGCCTTTTCCGGTGGATAGATGAGGCTCAGGTACGACAACGCAGCCGGGTAATCCTTGTCTTCCGGCTCATCAAGCCATTTGATTTCCGTTTTGCTCATCTCAAGTCCTCTCCATTGAAGTCGGGAGTGAATGGGGTCGTGCTGCCTTGGCAGCAGGGGTATTCGAGAATTTCAGCATCCGGTCTTTTGTGCAGCATCTGGCTGGGCGGCGCAGACCGCACTGGCGCCACGCGGCGCCGCCCGCATCCGCTTCATCCGTTACCAGTGTGGCACGGTATTTTGCAAGCCGGATATGTACGGCGGCGTGTGCGCCTTACTCACTCGCAATCGTCGGCGTTACTTCGCCGGTGAGCAATCGCCCCGAGGGTGTACGGTCCGGAGCCAGGTCGCGTTGAAGCGTGGCCACCACAGCGCCGGTCATGCCAGGGCAAGACCGGCGAAGCAGCAGACAGGGGCCAGTCACTTCGACCGGCGATGCAGCCAGAAAACGAAAATCGCGAGAGTGCCCGCCAGCAATAGCGACTGTACGGGATCGGGTGGAGATGCCGGGCCGGACGATCGCCCTCCGCCCAAGGCCAGGAGCGCCGGCAGTGAGAGCAGCGTTGCATTCCGCATGGCGGTTTTGAGCCGGGCAGTCGGCGTCGGTCGCGCCACACGAGCGGAGGGGGCTGCGTCGATGACACATGGTTGCTCCGTCGTGTGGACGACCTTTCTCATGACGGGGTTCAGTGGGCTGCCTGATCCTGGCGGATCATGTCTGCCGCCTTCTCGGCGATCATGATGGCCGGCGCATTGGTGTTGCCGCCGATGATCGTGGGCATGACCGAGGCGTCGACAACACGCAATCCCTCCAGGCCGCGCACTTTCAGGCGCGGGTCAACCACCGCCTGGTCATCCACGCCCATTTTGCAGGTGCCGACCGGATGGTAGACGGTGTCGGTCCGTGCGCGCAGGATGGCCCGGATGTCATCGTCGGTCTTCACGTTCGCGGTAAACAGGTCGCGAGTAATGAAGCGGGCGAGAGACGGCGCCTTCATCAGCTTTTCCGTCATCTTGTAGCCGGCGACCATGTCTTCCAGGTCGTCCGGATGATCCAGGAACTTCGGATCGATGACGGGGGCGCTTTCGGCGTGACGGTCGCGGAGACTGACCGTGCCGACACTCCGCGGTCGCAGCAGGCAGGCGTGGCAGGAGAGGCCGTGACCGGGGTGCAGGGTGCGGGCGTGATCATCCACCAGGGCAATCACGAAATGCAGTTGAATGTTCGGTGCGGCAAGGTCGGGGCGCGTCTTCAGGAAGCCGCCACCCTCGGCGAAATTCGAGGTGATCATGCCGCGACGTTCACGTCGGTAGCGCAGGATCTCCTTGAAGAGGTGCAAGGTCCCCTTGGGCGAAATGCCGAGAAGATTGATGTCGTCGGCCTTGTAGCCAAAGATGAAGTCGGGATGGTCCTGGAGGTTCTTGCCAACCCCCGGCAGGTGTCGGACCACCGGAATGCCGTGTCGGGCCAGCTCGGCGCTGTCGCCTATGCCCGAGAGCATGAGGATCTGCGGCGACTGGAATGCACCGGCGCTGATAATGACTTCGCGACGTGCCCGCACGGTTCTCGTCTGGCCGCCCTGACGGTACTCCACGCCGACCGCCCGATTACCTTCGAACAACACGCGCTGGGTGAGGGCGCCGGTTTCCACCGCGAGATTGGGGCGATTGCCCATATGGGGCAGCACATAGGCGCGGAAGGCACTGCAGCGCTCGCCGTTGACCTGCGTCACCTGATAGATGCCGACACCTTCCTGCTCGGCACCGTTGAAGTCCTCGTTGACGGGGTAGCCCGCTTCGCGCGCGGCTGCCAGATAGTGCTGCTGGAAGGGATTGTCGGTTCGCAGCCGGTTCACCTGCAGCGGGCCACCCTGACCGTGCCACTCATTGCGGATGTCGCCATTGTTCTCTGCTTTCTTGAA
>DASSUO010000224.1:0-8820 GCA_035706925.1 Moraxellaceae bacterium | reverse complement strand
ATGGCAAAATCTTCATGACTCCCTCCTGCCGCTTCACACCGTTGGACTGACCGCCTCATCAAGCCACAGGCAGAGACCGCTTGCGAGGCGACACTGATGTGACAAACCGCGCCCGATCTTTTATCGCGGCATCTAGTTGTCCACTGCCCCGCTAGCCCCTGGACTCATTGGCCGGTTGACCAGCTGATCCATTGGTTCGCTGGTTCACTGGTTCGTGACCTGAGTGTATGCCAACGATTGCGCTCTTGGCTGCCCAGCGTCCCTTCCCTTTCCGCACATCCAGTCAAGGCATTGCCAGCCATGCCGGCTCTGGAGGCGACTGATGCGGGGGCGTACTGCGGGGATCGAGTCTGAGCAAGACTGATGCAGCCACATGGGCTGGAGCGACCGGGCCTTGCGGGCCGGAGGCGAGAAGAAAACGAAAAAGCGGAGGGAGAAGGGACGCCTGGTGGCATTAGCAGGGCCGTATCGGCACTGACTGGGTCACTACAGCAACGTCTCTGTGGACCCGATACATCCGGGTCTGACCGCTGAAGCAGACGTCAGACCCGGGAGCCGGGAGCCGGAGCCGGAGCCGGAGCCGGAGCCGGAGCCGGGGAAGTTTGGCGTCGCTCAGGCCGAAACGGCAGGTCCCTTGCGGCGTGACCACAGCGTACCCAGCGGGCCAGAGGCGGCATACACCAGCGATACCGTCAGCAATCCGATCGGCAAATCATAATTGACGATGCCCAACACCAGCACAACGGGCAGCATGACGGCAAAGGGAACACGGGAGCGATCCAGCTCCTTGAAGCTGTAGTACTTGAAATTGCTGACCATCAGGAAGGCAGTCACCACCGTGAGGATGGCGACCGGAATGGACACCTCACGACTCACGGCTCCAATCTGGTTGTCAAAGCCGGCCCATACGGCGCTGGCGATGATGGCGGCAGCCAGGGGACTGGCAAGACCGATGAAGTAGCGCTTGTCGACACTGCCGATCTGCACGTTGAAGCGCGCCAGGCGAAACGCGGCCGCTACCGCATAAATGAAGGCACATATCCAGCCCATTTTGCCCAGCGAGTGCAGGCTCCAGCTGAACACGACCAGTGCCGGCGCAACGCCGAAGGACACCATGTCAGAGAGCGAGTCGTACTCTGCACCGAAGGCGCTCTGCGTATTGGTCATTCGCGCCACACGGCCATCCATGCCATCAAACAGCGCGGCAACGAAAATCGCGATGGCGGCCTTTTCAAACATTCCGTTCATCGCAGCAATGATGGCGTAAAAGCCGGAGAACAGTGCCGCCGTGGTGAACAGGTTGGGCAGCAGATAGATACCCTTGTTACGCACGCGACGGCCGCCCTCGCCGTCCTCTTCTTCGACCACCTCGAAGGTAAGGCCGTCGTGGTCTTCGTGGTCGTGATCCTGTTCGTTATGCGGGTTGTGCATGGTGGTTCCCAGCGGGTGGCGACATGCCGGCATGATAGCAGGACAGAGGCACTTGGCCACCCGCCCGGGTCAGACAGAAGTTTTTGCGCACCCGCCCCGAGGGCGAGGGCGCGGAGCCATTTCGATCACGGGCTTCAGGGCAAAGTCCCGATCGATCCCCGCCGCGGCATCGCTCTGAACCCCGGGACAATCACTCGCCCCCTTCACCTGGGGTCCAGACTGGCTTGCCACATCGTGACAGAAATGACTGATGAAGCCATTTCCGCCAGTAATGTGAGGGTGCACGTCGCCAACCTCGGGCTCACGGTCGCCACAAAAGAAAAGCGCGGCATATAGCCGCGCTTTTCAGGAGTGCCTTGCCGCGCGAGCGCGGCCGCACATCAATTGCGGGTCTGGTCGACCAGCTTGTTTTTGGCGATCCAGGGCATCATCGCACGCAGCTTGGCACCGACCACTTCGATGGGGTGCTCGGCGTTCAGGCGACGGCGGGCGGTCATCTCGGGGTAGTTGGTACGGCCTTCCAGGATGAAGCGCTTGGCGTATTCGCCGTTCTGGATGTTCTTCAGACATTCGCGCATGGCGGCACGGGCTTCATCGGCAATCACGCGCTGGCCGGTGACGTACTCACCGTACTCGGCGTTGTTGGAGATGGAGTAGTTCATGTTGGCGATGCCGCCTTCGTACATCAGGTCGACAATCAGCTTGAGCTCGTGCAGGCACTCGAAGTAAGCCATTTCCGGCGCGTAACCGGCTTCGGTCAGGGTTTCGAAGCCCATCTTCACCAGCTCGACGGCACCGCCGCAGAGCACGGCCTGTTCGCCGAACAGGTCGGTTTCGGTTTCTTCACGGAAGTTGGTTTCGATCACGCCACCCTTGGTGCCGCCATTCGCTGCGGCATAGGACAGGGCGATCTGCTTGGCATTGCCGGACTTGTCCTGGTACACGGCGATCAGGGTCGGCACACCGCCACCCTTCAGGTATTCGGAACGCACGGTGTGGCCCGGGCCCTTGGGGGCAATCATGATCACGTCGAGGTCGGCGCGCGGCACG
Organism: Moraxellaceae bacterium; assembly: GCA_035706925.1. Taxonomy (GTDB): domain Bacteria; phylum Pseudomonadota; class Gammaproteobacteria; order Pseudomonadales; family Moraxellaceae; genus UBA2031. The sequence goes on along the minus strand of DASSUO010000224.1, from coordinate 6,339 downwards.
ACCTGGTTGTAATGCACATTGAAGCCGTGGGCGAAAGCCAGCGTGGCACCCTGCTTGATATTGGGGGCAACGTTGTTCGCATAAACTTCGGGAATGTTCTCGTCGGGCAGCAGGATCATGACGAGGTCGGCGGCCTTCACCGCGTCATTGACTTCGGCGACCTTGATGCCGGCCGCTTCCACCTTGGCCCAGGAGGCACCGCCCTTGCGCAGGCCGACGGTGACATCGACGCCGGAGTCGCGCAGGTTCTGGGCGTGGGCATGGCCCTGGGAACCGTAGCCGATGATGGCGACCTTCTTGCCACGGATGATGGAAAGGTCGGCGTCTTTGTCGTAGTACACGTGCATGATGTTTCCTCTGTTTTTGAATAGTCCCGCTTATGGCCGGACGTTTGCGATCAGGTTCATTCCTCGCCTGCCCTGCCTCCTGAACGGGATGCGGGGCAGAAGCAAGGGGCGTTACACACTCAGGATCTTTTCACCGCGCGCAATACCGCACACGCCCGTACGCACGACTTCCAGGATGGCATTCTCGCTCAGGGCCTGGACAAAGGCGTCGAGCTTGTCGCTCGTGCCCGTCAGCTGGATCGTGTAGATGCTCGGCGTCACATCCACGATCTGGCCGCGGAAGATGTCGGCGGTGCGCTTGATTTCGGCGCGCGCCGCTCCGGTCGCCTTGACCTTGACCAGCATGAGCTCACGCTCGATATGGCCACCTTCGGTCAGGTCCACCACCTTCACGACTTCCACCAGCTTGTTCAGCTGCTTCGTGACCTGCTCGATCTTCTTCTCGTCACCAAAGGTGGTGAGCGTGAGGCGAGACAGCGTCGGGTCGTCAGTCGGCGCCACCGTCAGCGAGTCGATGTTGTAGCCACGCTGCGAGAACAGTCCCACAAGGCGGGACAGCGCACCGGGTTCGTTTTCCATCAAAACAGAAATGATACGACGCATGATCAGGTACGCTCCGTCTTGGACAGCCACATGTCGCGCATGGAACCCCCGGCGATCTGCATGGGATACACATGCTCGGACGGATCAACGTAGACATCGATGAACACGAGCTTGTCCTTCATGGCCATGGCTTCGCGCAGGCCGCTTTCGAGCTTGGCGGGATCGGTGATCTTCATGCCGACATGGCCATAGGCCTCGGCCAGCTTCACGAAATCAGGCAGGGAGTCCATGTAGGAATGCGAGTGGCGGCCTTCGTACTGCATGTCCTGCCACTGCTTCACCATACCCAGAGAGCGGTTGTTGATGTTGAGGATCTTCACCGGCAGGCCGTACTGCATGCAGGTGGAGAGCTCCTGGATGTTCATCTGGATCGACGCTTCGCCCGTCACGCAAACAACCGTTTCATTGGGGAAGGCAAACAATGCGCCCATGGCGGCGGGAAGCCCGAAGCCCATGGTCCCGAGTCCACCGGAATTCAGCCACTGCCGGGGACGGTCGTACTTGTAATAGAGGGCAGCGAACATCTGGTGCTGGCCCACGTCTGAGGTGACGATGGCTTTGCCTTCGGTCACCTTGTACAGGGCTTCCACCACCTGCTGCGGTTTCATCTCGCCGGGCTTGGCGGGGGCGTAGCGCAGGCCGTGGTGGGCGCGCCAGCCTTCGATCTGGGTCCACCAGGCATCCAGTGCCGCGGTGTCCGGCTTGGCGGCCTGCGGCAGCTGCGCCAGCATTTCCGTCAGCACGGGCTCCACTGCACCCACGATGGGAATGTCCACGTCGATCGTCTTGGCGATGGAGGCCGGATCGATGTCGATATGGATGATTCGGGCGTTGGGGCAGAACTTTTTCGTGTTGTTGGTGACACGGTCGTCGAAACGGGCTCCCACGGCGAGGATCAGGTCGCAGTGGTGCATGGCCATGTTGGCCTCGTAAGTGCCGTGCATGCCGAGCATGCCCAGGAACTGGCGATCAGAGCCCGGGTAGGAGCCAAGACCCATGAGCGTGTTGGTCACCGGGTAATTGAGCTTGCGGGCCAGCTCGGTGAGCTGGGCGGAGGCATTACCCTGTACCACACCGCCACCGGCATAGATGACAGGACGCTTCGCCGCAACGAGTTCATCGACCGCCTTCTTGATCTGACCGGCGTGGCCACGGCCAGGCGGGTTGTAGGAACGCAGCTTGACCTTGGTGGGGTACTCGTACGGGAACTTCTCCGTGGGGAGCGTGCAATCCTTGGGGATGTCGATCACGACAGGACCCGGACGCCCGGTGGCCGCGATATAGAACGCCTTCTTGACCATCACCGGAATGTCTTCGGCTTTGCGCACCTGGAAGCTGTGCTTCACGATGGGACGCGACACGCCGATCATGTCGGTTTCCTGGAAGGCATCCTCGCCGATCAGGTGCGAGGGCACCTGGCCAGAAATGACCACCATGGGAATGGAGTCCATATAGGCCGTGGCGATGGCCGTAACGGTATTGGTCGCACCGGGGCCGGAGGTCGCGAGGACGACGCCGACCTTGCCGGTCGCGCGGGCATATCCGTCGGCGGCGTGGCCCGCGGCCTGCTCGTGACGGACGAGAATGTGCTTGACCTTGTCCTGCTTGAAAATGGCGTCATAGATATGAAGGACGGCGCCACCGGGATAGCCGAACACGTACTCCACGCCTTCATCGGCGAGAGCACGGATGAGCATTTCACCACCAGATAACTGTTCCACAGATTCACCCTTAAAAAGCGCTCAGCCACACGAGGACCGGCCTGGCGTGGGGGCGGCATTCTAGCACGAGGAAGTGCGCCGGATGGCGCATTGATGGGGCTTGCCGGTGCCTGCCCCGCCAACCGGGTTCGGTGACGGAGACATCGCCGCCGCTTGCCAGGGGCGATGCTTTACAGGCGGGGACGGGAGCGGCGTTTGGCCGCTCCGGGCAGGGCTCACGCCCTGGCGTCGGGAGGGTGGAGGGTGACCCCCTCGCCGACACCCGCATCTAAGCTGACGATTTTTTCGGCAGATGCCGGAATTGTCAAGCCGGACACGCATTCGGAACGCCACCCTTACCAAGCCGGGCAAGGCTGGTTATAGTGGCATCACTTCGTCTTTCCCGGTGCCTATCAGAATGAAAACAGCCACCTACTGCCTCGCCGTACTGGCGTTGGCCCTCGGTGCCTCGACCGCCGAGGCCGCCAAGTTCTACAAGTGGACCGATGCCGAGGGCGTGACGCACTACTCGGCCGATCCCCCACCTGAAGGCAAGGCCAAGGCCAGCGAGATCCGCGTAAAGACGGCGCCCGCCGCTGACAGCACGCAGGCCAGCGACACGACTGCCGGCAGCCAGGACGGCAAGGCAAAAGGCGCCGATGCCAGCAAGGACAAGTCCAAGGACAAAGCCAAAGGCGACAAGAAGAGCGACGATCAGTCCGCAAAGGCAGCCGGCAAGGAACCGGCCAAATACGCGGAAAAGTGCAAACAGCTGCACTCTGACCTCGACACCCTGCAGGAGCACACCCGTGTCCGGCAGCGCGACGCCACCACCGGCGAAGAACGCTTCATGACCGACGACGAGAAGTCATCACGGCTGGACGATACTCAGCGCCAGATCAAGGCGTACTGCGAATAAGACCGTGACAGGTTGAAAATGAAAAAGGCCGCTTGCGGCCTTTTTCATTTTTGGGGTGACGATGCCAGGCCTCAGAGGGCGGGCGAAAGATCAACTCGCACCTCAATGAACGCCCGATGTAGCGGGAGCGGCAGTCGACGGGACTCTTCCGGGAAAAAGACTCTGCTCCAACTGTGGCAAGTCTGCGGCAATTGAAGCCCCGGCTGCCCACTGCGGGTGGGAAGGCTCGTAGCCCTGCTCCCGCTCACGCTGCCGGATGACGCGACTGGCGCTGTCGAATGCACCGCGCAGACTCTTCTCCTTGCGCAGGGCTTCATCAAAGAACGCGCGCCCGAAATAGGTGAGCTCCGCATCATCGGAACAGCCGAATGAGGTGTGGTGCGCGTCCGCCGCGGTAATGACGAGCGTGTCCGGAGTCCGCAGGACCGGAATGAAACTGCCCGAATAGCAGGCCGACAATACGATGACCCGACGCCGGATGCCGCTTTCGTCCAGAACAGTACGCAACCACTCGGGCGTAATTGCAGCAAGCTCAAGTGGCGAGTAGGACAGCTCGATTTCACTGTCTTCACTTCCATGCGACGTGATGAACAAAAACAGGACATCCTGGTTTCGATCCATCCGTGCTGCGATCGACTTGATCGCCCGCTCGATGCTGGTGCGGGTGGCAATGGGCTGGCTCATTACGCTGTCGTCATTGTTGATCAGGACGACGGACCGGCCGGATGTGCCAAAGCGGGTGTCGAACAGTGACCGGACCGTTTCTGTCTCCTGCCGGAAGACACCCTGGTAATAATCCCCGCCTATTCCCAGGAAATACCAGTCGGTCCTTCCGGCGCGATGGGGTTGGATGCCTGCCAGTGCGCGGTCCAGAAGTCGGGGTTGCGCGTACCAGACCGCCTCCTCCACCAGGCGCGACGATGTCGATATGTCCTCATCGGCAGGCTCTGTGGAGTACCAGAGACGCTCGTCACTGAAGGTAAGGCTCCAGGCAGTGAAGACGCCCAGAAGGACGGCAAACGCCACAACCCGCTCCCACCAGGGCCATGCCAACCCGCGGGTGAAAACGAATACGACGGCCAGAATGGGCCATGTGTAAAGGAAGGAATAGAGGGCGGGCAGGGCCCCCGAGATTGCGGGGCTGATCCAGTTGTGTTGCTGCGCCAGCAGCAGGACACACTGGGTAAGCCCGAGCAGGATATCGGCCGCAAGCCAGATGCTGGCAGGTGCGAGGCCCAGGCGCCAAAGCCCGTGCCGATTGGCAAGGAATTGCCCGAACACCAGCAGCACAAACGCCGGCAGCATGTAGACCGCCACCCCGGAGGGCGACCACTCGCCCGGCCACCCCTCACTGATGAAATCGAAGAGGAAGCTGACCGCGAGACTCAGTCCCAGCAGCACAAGGAAGTTCCGGGGGGTCGGCGCCAGCCAGCGTAACGCACTCCGGCGAAAGGCCAGCAAATGGCAGGCGGCCCACACATTCCGCGCCAACTCACTGAGCAATGGGGGTACAGCCTTTTTCACGGGGATCACATCACCCTCAGGCAGGACATGCCTGACCGGACACCCGCCCGGTAGCGGACAAGGGCCCGCATCATAGCAGGGCCTGAGAGACTCGGCATGGGCGTCATGTGAGCAGGGTATCGATGGTGATTTCGCCCGTCAGAACGCGGTGAATCGGGCATTTGTTGGCAATTTCCAGCAGTCGGTCACGTTGTTCCCCGGTGAGATCCCCGCGCAGGGTCACCTCGCGACGCAGACGATAATGGCCCGGGGACTCTTCATGGGTGATGACGACGTCGGCATTTTCCAGCGGCCAGCCCTTGCGGGCCGCAAACAGCTTGAGTGTCAGGGCCGTGCAGGCACCCAGCGCGCTATCGAGCAGCGCATGGGGATCGGGCCCCAGGTTATCGCCGCCGTCGTTCTCATCGACATCCGTCAGCAAGGTGTGCGGATCACTTTCAATCGTCTGGGCCATTCGACCCACGGGGGCCTTGTGCACGCGGATGGTCATGCGGAGTCCTGTCTCGTTACGTGGCGGGGCCTGCCAGACGCGCATCTGGCAGGCCCTGGCCATTAATCAGTGGAACAACTTTTTGTGGAAGATGAACTGCCCATGCTCGTCGTCGACGAGAATGGTATCGCCCGCCACGAAGTCGCCATGGAGCAGCTTTTGCGCCAGCGGGTTCTCAAGCAGGCTCTGGATCGCACGCTTGAGTGGTCGGGCGCCATAGACCGGATCATAACCGGCAGCAACCAGCCGCTGCATGGCCATGTCTGCAATCTCAAGGCTCAGCTCGCGCTCGCCCAGGCGGGCGCGAAGTCGTGCCAGCTGAATCTCCGCAATGCCACGGATCTGCCCTTCGCCCAGGGGATGAAACACAACGACCTCATCGATGCGATTGATGAATTCCGGCCGGAAATGACGGCCAACCACATCCAGCACTGCCGCCTTCATGGCGTCGTACTGGCTCTCGCCTGCCATGGTCTGGATGATGTCCGAGCCCAGGTTGGAGGTCATCACGATGACCGTGTTGCGGAAATCGACCGTACGGCCCTGCCCGTCGGTAAGACGCCCGTCTTCCAGCACCTGCAGCAGGATGTTGAAGACATCAGGATGCGCCTTCTCGACCTCGTCCATGAGTACCACGCTGTAGGGGCGACGACGCACCGCTTCCGTCAGGTATCCCCCTTCCTCGTAGCCGACGTAGCCCGGGGGCGCGCCGATGAGGCGGGACACCGAGTGCTTCTCCATGAACTCGGACATGTC
>DASSUO010000223.1:0-4795 GCA_035706925.1 Moraxellaceae bacterium | reverse complement strand
AGAGCCGGGCAATGACGTCGGGTGACATGCCCCGGGCCGCGAGCCAGTCCGGATCACTGAGCCAGGCCAGATTGCGCTTGTCCGCCTGCAGCGCGTGATGCCAGGGATCGGGGGATACCACGACCTCACCCGCCAGCCAGGCCTCGCGCAAGCGGGCATGCTCCGGTGCCAGCAAGGCGAAATCGGTGAGCCGGTTGTAGACGAAATCGACCGGCTGACCCTGTACCCACAGGCGTCCGTCGTGATGCTCCAGTTCGTGCGGATCGGCAATCACGGCATCCCAGCCGGCCCTGGCAAACAGTTGCTGGAACAGACGGAACTCCGGATAGAGGAATTGTTGCGCGGGAGCGTCGTCGACAATCGCGATTCGGGCCGGCTCGCCGCGGCGGCCGGCTGCCGTCCATTCCTGACGGAACATGTCGAGGAAGCATCGCCCGGTCGCGTCATCGCAATCGACCGTGTCGGCGGCCGGTACATAGGCACAGCACGATTCCTGGTGACGCAACAGCAGCGCATTGAGCAGCGCGCCACCGGCGTTGGTGTTCACTTCGATCAGTCGTGGTGTGTCGCCATCGAAGTGGAAGTCGTAGCCCATCACGACACCGGATGTGCGCGAGTGCGGCAGGCCCGCGCCTTGCGCGGCGGCGACAGCATCGATCAGCCCCGGCGCATGTGCCACGTCATGCAGCAGGCGGACCGCCTCATGCAATGCCTGGGTTTGCGCCGCACTCAGGAAAACACCATAGGGGGCGAAATAGCCATGGAACGGCAGGTCGGCACCGACACGGTCGCGCCAGGCCTGTTGCAGGGCCTCTTCGCGCAACGTGGTGCACTGACAGGTCTGATTGAGTGTGGTGGAGGGCATGGGGCCGCCTTGAAAGGACCTGCCTGATTAATGGCTGCAAGCGGGCCGAAATCAAGGCCAGTCGGCGCCAAAGACAGACAGGCCCGCGCCACGACCGCCTTCGCCCTGTTGTCCCGTGCTGAACGGGCCCCATGAAAAAGCGCGGCAATCGCCGCGCCTTTCCGTCACCCCCGTCAATCAGGCGGCGACTTCGACCGCATGGACGGCCGGCACCGAACGCAGCGACTCGACATGGCCGCGCCACTGCCGGGCATGCGCGGCAATCGCCGCCTCATCTGCGGTCAGCGCGCCGTGGAAGACAAACGGCGCCGCGAACTTCATGCGCACAAACGCCGCCATCTGCTGGAAGGGGCGGAGCAGCTCGCCGATGGCGAAGTTGTTGTGGCCACCCGCCTGATACGCCTCGCGCGGGCCACCGGTCGACACGGCGGAGAAGAACGTCTTGCCCACCAGCGCATCGCCGCCCGGACCGTAAGCCCAGCCCCAGGACAGTACGCGGTCCTGCCATTCCTTCAGGAGGCCGGGCGCGGAATACCAGTACAGGGGATGCTGGAAGACGATGACGTCATGGTCCGCGGCAAGTGCCTGCTCGCGGGCCGCATCGACGCGGCCGTCCGGGTAGGCGGCATACAGGTCGTGGATGGTGACGCCGGGCAGGTCACGTACGGCATCGACCATGGCGCGGTTGATGCGGGACTGGGCGAGATTCGGGTGGGCAAGGACGACCAGAATGCGGGAGGTACTCATGTCAGGCTCCGGGAACAGGGGATGGAATGGGGCTATCCTGCGCCCGGACCCATGATTGATGAAATGGATTGATGTGATAGGGTTCATTCACCCTATGAATGATCAATTGCCATGAACCCGCGCACCCTGGACCTCAATCTGCTGCGTGTACTCGATGCCCTGGTGCGGGAGCGCCATGTCACCCGGGCCGCAGAGCAGCTGCATCTGTCGCAGCCCGCCATGAGCAATGCCCTCAATCGCCTGCGCACCGCCATCGACGATCCCGTGCTCGTCCGTGGCAAGGGTGGCATGGTCCCGACACCCCGCGCCCTCTCCCTGGCCGAGCCCGTCAGGGCCGCCCTCGCCTCGCTGGAGCAGGCCTTGCTGGCCGGACAGGAGGTGGTGCCGGCCGAGCTGGAGCAGACCCTCACGGTCGCCATGGCCGACTACTACGGCCTCATCCTGCTGCCACCGCTGCTGAACCGCCTGCGGATCGAGGCGCCCGGCGTGAAGCTGTCGGTACTGCCACTCTCGCCCGCCACCGTGTCGCGCGATCTCGGCGAAGGCCGCATCGATCTTGCGCTCGGCATCCTCCGGCATCTGGTGCCCGATGACCTGCATTCAGGCTTCGTCTTTGCGGATGACTTTGTCTGCATCGCGCGGCAGGGTCATCCGGCCATCCGGGGCCGCCTCACGCTGAAGCAGTTCCTGGCCCAGCCGCATGCACTGATTTCGCCACGTGGTGGCAGCTTTTTCGGCGTGGTCGACGAAGAACTGGCCCGACAGGGTCTGAAGCGCGATGTGGTGCTGTCGGTCCCGCAGTTCATGCTGCTGCCGCCGGTGATCCGCTCCACCGATCTCATCGCAACCATGCCGCGGCGTCTGGCCCGCCACGCCTCCCTGAGTGGCGACCTGCAATTGCTCAAGCCCCCCGTGGCCCTCTCGGGCTATCAGGTGCATCAGGTATGGCATCCCCGCACGGAAGCCGATCCGGTGCAAAAATGGCTGCGCGGCCTTGTGTCCGAGGTCGCCACCGCCCTGGATCCTCTCTAAGCCCGGCAATCGGCCTGAATCGCGTGCCCGCGACTTCATGACGACCTCCACTCACGGAATTTCCCCGGACCGCCGCGCGCGCAACCCGGAAAAATCGCATGGCGAGATCGGCGACCCCGGGTGTCCCCTGTACGGACTCGCCCGGCGAACGGCGCGGAGTGATTGTCGTGAGACGAAGGACCGCCCTACACTCGGGGACTTTGATCGACCGGGAGAATCGGGTGAGCCCCATCCTGTCTGTGCAGGGCGTGACCAAAACGTATGCGTCCGGCCTGCATGCCCTGAAGAACGTCAATCTCGACATCCGCCGCGGTGAAATCTTTGCGCTGCTCGGCCCCAATGGCGCCGGCAAGACGACGTTGATCTCCATCATTTGCGGCATCGTCAATGCCTCGGGCGGACGCGTCATTGTCGACGGTCACGACAACGTGCGCGATTTCCGTACGGCCCGCCAGTCCATCGGACTCGTGCCGCAGGAACTCACCACGGACACGTTCGAGACGGTCTGGGCCACCCTGAAATTCAGTCGCGGGCTGTTCGGAAAGCCCCAGAATGATGCGCTCATGGAGAAGATCCTTCGTGACCTCTCCCTGTGGGACAAGAAGGACACCAAGATCCTGCAGCTCTCCGGCGGCATGAAGCGGCGCGTGATGATCGCCAAGGCGCTTGCACACGAGCCCTCGGTGCTCTTCCTTGACGAGCCCACCGCCGGCGTCGACGTGGAACTGCGGCATGACATGTGGCAAATGGTGCGGCGCCTGCGCGAGGCCGGCGTGACCATCATCCTCACCACGCACTACATCGAGGAGGCCGAGGAGATGGCCGACCGCATCGGCGTGATCCGCCGCGGCGAGCTCATCCTGGTCGAGGAAAAGAAAACCCTGATGGAGAAGCTGGGCAAGAAGCAGCTCGTCCTGACGCTGCAGCAGCCGCTGGCGGCCATTCCGGCAGAGCTTGCGACTGAACCGCTGGAGCTCTCCGCCGATGGTGTCACGCTGACTTATACGTTCGACACGAAGAGCGCCGATACCGGCATCGCGGTGCTGTTGCGGCGCCTGGCGGATCACGGCATCGACTTCCGCGAACTGCAGTCGGAGCAAAGCTCGCTGGAAGACATCTTCGTCAGCCTGGTCCGCGGCAACTGAACCTGGCAACGTCGCCGGCTTTGATTCGATCGACAGGCGCAGCCCATGTGTCGCCGCCGGAAGTCGATGTTGGCAAGGTTATCGCGGCGGAGGCCGCTCCTGCGGACGGATTCGAAGCGATGGCTTCGGATGGCCGGAATCCGGCAGCTGGCATCCAGGAGTTGGTTTGGAAATTGTTTTCCGGGGTCTGGATTCAGGTTGGCACCCAGTGGTTTTTGAGGAACCGGAAAAAGCCGGTTGAGTTGAATCGGGGAGAGGGATGTGGGTACGTTGAATATTCATGCGATACGGGCCATCTACACGTTCGAGATGGCGCGGACGTTCCGCACACTGGCCCAGTCGATTGCGGCGCCGGTGTTGTCGACCTCGCTCTATTTCGTGGTATTCGGCGCCGCCATCGGCAGCTACATGAATGCCATCGAGGGCGTGAGCTACGGGGCCTTCATCATTCCCGGCCTCGTGATGCTCTCCATGCTCACGGAAAGCATCTCCAATGCCTCCTTCGGCATCTATCTGCCCAAGTGGTCGGGCACCATCTATGAAGTGCTCTCCGCCCCCATCTCGGTGACCGAGGTGCTGGTGGGCTATGTGGGCGCGGCGGCGACCAAGTCGGTGATGCTGGGAAGCCTGATGCTGCTGACCGCCCGCCTGTTCGTGGACTACCACATCGCGCATCCGCTGCTGATGGTCTGCTTCCTGATGCTGACGGCAATCACCTTCAGCCTTTTCGGCTTCATCATCGGCATCTGGGCCGACAGCTGGGAAAAGCTGCAGGTGATTCCCATCATGGTGGTGACGCCACTGACCTTCCTGGGCGGCAGCTTTTATTCCATCAAGATGCTGCCGCCGGTCTGGCAGACGGTGTCGCTGTTCAATCCCGTCGTCTATCTGGTCAGCGCGTTCCGCTGGAGCTTTTACGGCAAGGCCGACGTGAATGTCGGCGTCAGCGTCGCCATGATCCTGCTCTTCATGACGCTGTGCGTGGCCGGCATCCAGTGGATCTTCC
>DASSUO010000222.1:0-8987 GCA_035706925.1 Moraxellaceae bacterium | reverse complement strand
GTCGCTCGGCCGTACCGGCACCAGCTTCATCGTCGCCGACGAGCAACAGCGCGCACTCGACGCCCTCCTTCCCTTCCTGCGCCAGGAGAAATCCACCGTGCAGGTGGAGCTGCGGCTGATGTCGCGCCACCGGCAAATCCTGTGTGCCGACATCTGGGCCACCTTTCTCTATGACGAGAACGGGCGTGGCATCGGTGTCTCGGGCACCATCAACGACATCACCACCCGCAAGCAGGCGGAGCAGGCGCTGATCGCCGCGCGCGATGCGGCGGAATCAGCCACGCAGGCCAAAAGCCAGTTCCTCGCCACCATGAGCCATGAAATCCGCACGCCCATGAATGGCGTGCTGGGGATGGCGCAGTTGCTGATGGAAACCGACCTGACCGGTGAGCAGCGCGACTATGTGCGAACGCTCTATCACTCCGGGCAGGCGTTGCTGACCATCATCAACGACATTCTCGACTTCTCGAAGATCGAGGCCGGCAAGTTGACCATCGAGACCCTGCCGTTCGACCTCGCGATGGCGGTGGAAGAGGTCTGCGACCTCATGCAGCCGCAAATCCAGGAAAAGAAACTGGAACTCGCCCTGCGTTTTGCGCCGGGCTGTCCGCGCCTGCTGCTGGGTGACGTCGGGCGCATTCGCCAGATCCTGCTCAACTACCTGAGCAATGCCGTCAAATTCACGTCGGCCGGTCATATCGCCGTCGATATCCGCGCCGAAAGCGTGATCGGCGACGAAGCCGTCATCCGGATGGCGGTGACCGATACCGGGATCGGCATCCCGCCGGCCAAGCAGGCCCATCTCTTTGAGCAATTCATCCAGGCCGATGCCTCCACCACACGCCGCTTTGGCGGTACCGGGCTCGGGCTCGCGATCTGCAAGGCATTGGCCGAACTCATGGGCGGCCATGTGGGGCTCGAGAGCGACGGCAAGAGTGGGTCAACGTTTTATGCCGTGCTGCCCCTGAAGCGGCAGGTCGCCTATGAGGCACAAACGCCGCTGGCCGGGTTGCGCCACCAGCACGTGATGATCCTGGACGACTTGCCCCTGAACCGGCGCATCCTGCGCGAGGGCCTGAGTGGCTACGGCCTCGTACTGAGCGAGGCCGGCAGCCTCTCGGAAGCCCGCCACCTGCTGCGCGAAGCACAGGCCGCCGGCCGCCCCGTCGACATCGCGCTGCTCGACTACCACCTGCCGGATGGCAACGCCGAAACACTGGCGCAGGAGATTCGCGCCAATCCGGCGCTCAGCGCCACGCGACTGGTGCTGCTCTCCTCCGGACCGGTTCGTGGCGAGTTGCGCAACGTCGCCGACAGCGGGTTCGCCGCCGTCCTGGCCAAGCCGGTCCGGCTCGGCCAGCTACTGATGGAAATGCAGCATCTCCTCACCTCGCGTCCGCGACCCGTGCCTGAGGGTCCGCGCCCGGAAGGAAGCCCGGACCTGCCCCCCAACCTTCGCGTCCTGCTCGCCGAAGACAATCTGGTCAATCAGAAGGTCGCCGCCCGCATGCTGGAAAAGCTGGGGGTCAATGTGGATGTAGCCAGCAATGGTCTCGAGGCGGTGCAACTGGTCATGCGCAACCGCTACGATATGGTGCTGATGGACTGCCAGATGCCGGAAATGGACGGCTATGCGGCGACACGCGAGATCCGTCGCCTGCAGGCCCAGTCGGCGAGCCCACGGGGCGTGCCGGTGGTGGCGCTGACCGCCAATACGCTGGAAGGCGATCGTGAGCGCTGCCTCGCCTGCGGCATGAACGATTTTCTCGGCAAACCCCTCCGTCAGCAGGACCTGCTTGCCATGCTGCTGCGTCACCTGGCCCCGGGCGCTCTGCCGGAGGCAGAAGCCCCTCCGCCCGGCACGCCGGCCACCGGGACCGGAGAGCCGCTCACCTGAGGTAACCGTCTCCAGCGGCCTGCCCTGCCGCCAGAGGGCCCCTTCCCCGATGGAACCCCTTGCCCAATTGCGCAAGAATCAGGCAAGAATCCTCAAAACAAGAAGATACGGACCGCATGGCTCCTGACGCTGTTCCCTCCCGCGCCACCGACTGGCGCCACATTCTCCTGACCCTGGGAGGCGGACTGTTGCTGTCGGCCGCACTCACGACATGGGTACAGGGGAGAATCGAGGGGCAGGCCACGGCACGTTTCGACATGATGCAGCAGCGTGAAACCGAACGCCTGCAAGAGCATCTGGAACGACAGGCTCTCGGACTGCGCGGCATGCGCGGACTCTTCCTCGACGACACGGATATCGTCGGTCCCGACGCCTTTCGACGCTATGTGGAATCGCGCGACCTCGAACGTGAGTTTCCGGGCGCCCGCGCCTGGGGTTTTATCGAGCGAATGACAACCGCCGAGGCACGAGGCCACCTCGCCGCCGCACATTCCCTTTCCTACCTGCCGCCCGCCACTCCCGGAGGAGACGAGGCACGCGTCCTCCGGATGACGGAGCCCCTGGCATCCGAAAACCTGCCCCCCCCTGGAAGCGACCTGACCGGCAATCCCGGACTCCAGGCGGCCTTGTCCGACGCACTGCAAAGTGGGGCGCCGGTGCTGACGGCGCCCTTCGTCACTGCCCATGCGCCGCACACGAATGCCGTATACATGGTGGCACCCGTTCACAGCGGCGTTCGCACACCGGAAAATGTCCGCGGCTGGGTCCTGACCGAGATCGACACGAGTGCACTTTTCCAGTTCCTTGTCGCGGAGACCGGCATTGCCGAACGCGTGGACATTACGGTCACGGATGTTGGAAGCCCGGGTGAAGCCAGCGGTCCGGCTGCTCCGGTCTATCACCTGGATCCTCCCGCCGCCCTCGCCGCGACGAGCCAACCCCTTGGCGCGCCGGCCCTGGTGGAACGCATTCGTCGCATCGACCTGTACGGACGCACCTGGGAGCTGCGCTACCGAGCGCGCCCGGCCTTCTACAGTGCGGGCGAACGCTGGCTCCCCAGCCTGACATTTGGCACGGTGTTTCTTCTCTCGGCACTCGGCGCGGCGCTCCTGCTACTGCGCGAACGCATGCGCAGCGAGGTGGAGGCGCGCGCCGCGGCCATGACACTCGCCCTCGGCAACAGCAACCGGCAGATGGCGACCACGCTGGCGGCCCTGCCGGACGCCGTCGTCACGCTGGACGACCGCGGCGCCGTTCTGGCCTGCCACACGACACCCGAGTTCCCCTGGCTGACCGATGACAGCATCGGCCAATCACTGCGCAGTTGTTTGCCGGCCACCGCGGGAGCCGAATTCGACGCACGCCTGGCAGAGGCCGCCACGCATGGCGAGGCCCGCTTCGAATTCGACGTTACGGCCGGGACGACGGCGCAACGGGTAGAAGCCCGCCTGCGCCGGCGCCACGACGAAGCCGGACATCCTCACGGCTACCTCCTGATGGCGCGGGACATCAGCGCGGCGCACCATGACACCGAAGGCCTGCGGCGACGTGAGCGCCGCACTCGCCAGCTTTTCATGGAGGCCCCGCAGGCCATCGTCCTCATGAGCCGCACCCATTACCTGGACGCCAATCCCGCTGCCCTGGAGCTGCTGGGCGTGCCCTCACTGCCCGCCCTGCAGCATGTCGGGGCGGGCATGCTGTCGCCACTGCTGCAGCCGGATGGACGATTGTCCACCGATGCCAGCCGCCAATTGATGGCACGCACCATTGCCGAGGGGCCGCAACATACCGAATGGATGTTCCAGCGCCTGTCCGATGGCGAAAGCTTTCCGGCCCTGGTCAGTTCGCGCGCGGTCACCGTAGACGGGGAGACATGCTTTCTCACCGTGATCTCCGACCTGACGCCGCAAAAGCGCGTGGAATCGGCACTGGTTCAGGCACGCGATGCCGCTGAAGCCGCCACGCGCGAGAAGAGCGAATTTCTGGCCACCATGAGCCATGAGATCCGCACGCCCATGAACGGCGTACTGGGCATGGCGCAACTTCTGTCCAACACACCGCTGAACCAGGAACAGCGCGACTACCTGAGCACCATCCAGCATTCGGGCCAGTCATTGCTGACCATCATCAACGACATCCTGGATTTCTCGAAGATCGAAGCGGGGAAGCTGTCCTTCGAGGAAGTGCCGTTTGACCTGCAGGTCGCCGTCGAAGAAACGTGCGAACTGTTGCTGCCGCAATTGCGCGAGAAGCGACTGACACTGACGCTCACGCTGGACCCCGCAACGCCTTTCCACGTCATCGGTGACTCCGGTCGCTTTCGCCAGATCCTGCTCAACTATCTGAGCAATGCCCTCAAGTTCACCCCCGAAGGCGGAATCACGGTGGCGCTGCGCGCACGCGAACAGGGTCGCGGTGCCGCACTGTTCGAATTGTCGGTGGCCGACACGGGCATCGGCATCGAGCGCGCCAAGCAGGAGCGCCTGTTCCAGAAATTCGCGCAGGCGGACGCCTCCACCACGCGGCGCTTCGGCGGCACAGGACTGGGGCTTGCCATTTGCAAGGCATTGGTCGAGCGCATGGGGGGCGAGGTCAGCATGAGCAGCACGCCAGGGCAAGGGTCCGTGTTCCGCGCCACCTTCTGGATGAGCCTGGATCCGAATCCGAATGTCCGTGCCCTGCCCATCCTGCTTCCGGCGCTACGCGACAGCCATGTGCTGGTGATCGACGACAATGATGCTTGCCGCGACCCGCTGGTTCAGGGACTCAACAATGCAGGGTTATCGGCCAGCGGCGTCAGCGACCAGCAGGAAGCCCTGGACGCACTCCGGCAAGTGATTCCGCGCTTTGTCCTGCTGAATGCCGAACTTGGCGACGGCGACATTGCCCGACTGACATCAGCGCTGCGAGCAGAGCCTGCCATGGAAAACGTGCCGCTGCTGGCCCTGTCCGCACGACCGGACCGCAATGACCACGCCTTTTGCCGCGAGCACGGCATATCGGCGTGGCTTCCGCGTCCGGCACGGCTCTCATGGATTCTGACCAGCCTGAATATCCTGGCGCACGGCGAACACGAGGGCGTGATCACGCGACAGACGCTGGTGACCCACCTGGCCCGCGGCAAGGCACTGCCATCCCTTCGCCGCGGCATCCGCGTGCTGTTGGCAGAGGACAATGCCGTCAACCAGAAGGTCGCCGCCCGCATGCTGGAAAAGATGGGCTGTCACGTGGACATGGCCGGCAACGGGCTTGAAGCGATGGTGATGGTGGCGCAACTCCCCTATGACCTCGTTCTCATGGACGTACAGATGCCGGAAATGGACGGTATTACGGCGACTCGCAACTTGCGGGCAAAGGGCTTTGCCGAGCTGCCAATCATCGCGCTGACGGCGAACAATCGCGAAACTGATCGCACGGAATGCCGGAATGCGGGAATGAATGATTTCCTTGCCAAGCCCATCCGCTATGAAGACCTTCATGCCTGCCTGACCCGCTGGGTCAAGACGGCACGCCAAACCGCCTGACCTGCTTCTGCTTGTTGCTCACTGCCACGTCCGCTGCTGACACCAGCACCAAAGCCCGCATCAGCACCACATCGGCATTCGCATTAGTACCAGCGGGTTGCGGGTTGCGGGTTGCGGGAAGGATGCGCGCAACGACTGGAAAAACCGGCACGTGCCCCCATGATGGAAAGGGTGGGGCATTGTCAGGCCCGATCACCTGCGGAGCGTTTCCCATGACTGAAACCGTCGCCGTTCTCGGCGCCAGCCCCAAGCCCGAGCGCTACAGCAACAAGGCCATCCGGATGCTGCGCGAGTACGGACATACGGTACTGCCCGTCAATCCTGCCCAGACGGAGATTGAAGGCCTGCCTGTGACGCGAAGCATCGCGTCACTCCCCCGCGGCATCGACACGGTAACGGTGTATGTCAGCCCCGCGCATTCCACGCCGCTTCTCCAGTCCTTGCTCGACCTGCATCCTGCCCGTGTCATCTTCAATCCTGGCGCGGAGAACGATGCGCTGGAAGGCCCGCTCAGGGCCGCGGGCATCGAGGTGGAGGAAGCGTGCACCCTGGTGCTGCTGCGCACGGGCCAGTTTGATCGCTGATCGGCTGCTGCGCGTTTCCATGCGCGACGAGATCGAGCCTGCACCGGTCAGACGCGGGTACGGAACCAGCTCGCGATGCTCCAGCGTTCCTGTGTAGCCGGCAGAACTTCATGGGGCATGTCTTCGCTGCGGAACAGCACCAGCGTCGCCGCCTCCGGCGGTTGCCGGAAGCGTTCACGGCCCTCGGGGTCGTACATGACGAACTCGCCGCCCGCGTCGGCCGGCCACGACGGATTGAGATAACACACCGCGGAAATCACGCGGGCATTGGAATCCCGATGCCGGTCGACATGTGTCTTGTAGAAAGCCCCCGCCGGATAATAGGCATACTGGGCCTCCACCTCGGCGAGCCCGAGAAAAAGCTCGCGATTCAGCGCGACACGCAAGCCTTCCAGCCACTCCAGGTAGCGCCCGCCCGCGGGCATGCCGGCCTCGAGCCAGCACAGCTCGTCCCCTCTGACGGCCGTTTCACGAACCGGGACACCGGTCCTGCCGACACGGGCCGGCGAGAAGCCTCCCTCGCTCCTCAGCGCTTCCGCCTCCTGTCGAAGGGACTGGCAGGCGAGTGCCGGCAGGGCCGCCGGCAAGACCACCCAGCCCTGCCGGACGAGCGCTTCCACAGCCGACTCCCATGGCCCTGGGGGAAATGCCGTTAGGCCGATATCGTGTTCAGGCATTATCATGCTCGTTCGTTTCGCGCCGGACCCCGGACCTTCATGAATTACCGCCATCACTACCATGCCGGCAACTTTGCCGACGTCGTCAAGCACGTGCTGCTGGTCGGCTTGCTCGACGCGTTGGGCCGCAAGGACACGCCATTTTGCTACGTCGACACCCATGCGGGTCTCGGCCTGTATGACCTTGGCGCATCCGAGGCGCAACGCACCCTGGAATTCAAGACGGGCTTGTCACGCGTAAAAGCGGCACCCGTTGCGGGCATGCCTGCCTGGGTAGCGGATTATCAAAAGGCGGTGACCACGCTGCAAGCCGAGAAGGGCGGGTTCTGGTATCCCGGCTCGCCCTGGCTGGCGCTGCACCAGTTGCGTTCGCAGGACCGCGCCGTACTGATGGAGCTGCATCCCGAGGATGCCGCCACGCTGAAGCAGAACCTGGGCCGGGAATCCCGGGTAGCCGTGCATCAGCGTGATGCCTACGAAGGCCTGGTCGCCCTGATTCCCCCGAAGGAGAAGCGGGGCCTTGTCCTCATCGATCCTCCTTACGAAGAAGAGCGTGACGACTACGCTCCGGTGGTAGAGCTGCTCAAGAAGGCGCACACGAAATGGCCCACCGGCATTTATGCCGTGTGGTTTCCGATCAAGGACTACCACGCCATCACCCGCTTCTATCGTCGCCTGCGCAATAGCGGCATTCCGCGGATACTCACCACCGAACTGAATGTGTTGCCCCCCGACAATTCGCTCGGTCTCAATGGAACCGGCATGGTCATCGTCAACCCGCCGTGGCAATTTTCCGATACCGCGTTCAACACATTGAAGTGGCTGAAGCCCGTGCTGAGCGATCACCCGCAGTCGAGCTTCCGTGTCGAGTGGCTGGTCACCGAGACGCCGGCTGCCCCCGCCCCGACAAATCGCCGCTAATCCCCGCCCGGGCCCCCACGCCGACGACGACACGTGCGGGAGGCCCTTACGCCTCCGCCCGTCGGGCCTGCATCAATTTTCTTCGAACACGGCCGGCGTTGATTTGCGTCAACGCCATTCCACGCATTACCCCCTAACCTGTGCCTGTTCCCGACGCTGAAGGGAAAAGGAGACAGGCAATGACCGACCGTCATGAATACGTGGAGCGACTGAAGCGCAAGCTGGACGAATGGGACCAGGACGTAAGTTCACTGGAGTCGCGCCTGCGCGACGCCAACAATGAACTCCAGGGACGTTCGCGCGATGCGCTGGCCGACTTGCGCGAGACGCGTCGTCAGCTGGGTGACCGTGTGAGCGAACTTGCGACCACCACCGACGACGCCTGGCAGCGGGTACGACTCTCGCTCGACACCGCATGGGAAAATGTGAAAACCGGCCTTTCCGCCGCGCGTGCCGAGCTGTCCGCTCCGCCGAAAAAGGAAAACGAAACCAAATGAATTGCGCCGGGTTGCCATGCGCAACCCGGCCTCACTGGTTCTGCGGAAGCGGCCCCGACGACGAAGGAGTCTGGGCAGGACGGGAGCGCCGTCGGGCCGCTTCTGCGGACTTGTTGTGTCAGGGAGCCAGAGGCTCCCCTTTTTATTTCGGCTCAAACCGAAGACCGCGAGACCGCGAGACCGCGAGACCGGTGGATGAAACTGTCGTTCCCCGCCTGACGCAGGGGGCGGCACCTCATTCCGGTTTGCCGGACTCGGCGGGCAGCGTGGCGCAAATCGACTGCCACAACCCCGGTTCAGCTCCCGCAGCAATGAAACTCCCATTCAGCAAGGTCTTGCGCTCGTTGTAGCGGAAGGGCCGACCCCGCTCATCCATCAGGATGCCACCTGCCTCATCCAGTACCACCTGACCGGCTGCCGTGTCCCATTCCATCGTCGGGCCGAAGCGCGGATAGACATCCGCGCGTCCTTCAGCCACCACGCAAATCTTGAAGGCCGATCCGGCCGTGCTGAAATCCACGTCGCCCATGCGAGCTGAGACGGCGGCACAAAAGGCCTCATCCCGTTCGCCGCGATGACGGCGACTGGCGACAATGCGGACCGCGCGCTCGCCCTTTGCGGGCAAGGGCGAGGACAGTACCGGACGTGTCGTCGCCCCTTCGGCGCGCCAGGCGCCACACCCGCGCGCCGCCGCATACACAATGCCGAGCGCAGGCGCATGCACCACCCCCAGCACGGCCTCGCCCTGATCGATGAGTGCAATGTTCACGGTGAACTCGCCACTGCGCGAGATGAATTCCCTGGTGCCATCCAGCGGATCCACCATCCAGCAGCGCGGCCATTGCAGGCGCGTGTCGCGCGGAATGGCATCGGACTCCTCGGAGATG
>DASSUO010000221.1:0-11116 GCA_035706925.1 Moraxellaceae bacterium | reverse complement strand
TTGCGCCTTGTCCTCATCGCGCTCGATGAGCATCTGCATGCGCACTACCTGCAGCTTGAGATAGGAAAGCGATTGGGCGAGGGAGTCGTGCAGCTCCCGCGCAATGGTGTTTCGTTCATTGTGAAGCAGCAGGAAGTTGTCTTTCTCACGCTGCCGGCCCAATTGCAGGGCATTGCCGATAATATCCGCCAGCGCCTGGGTCAATGACGATTCCCACTCGCCCGGGGGGCGGCCCTGGCCGAAGGTGGCACGAAGCTCCCCGAGCACTTGCCCCTGGCTCCGGACCACGAAAATGCGCTGGTTGACTGCAGTGAAGTGCTTGCAATTCGCGCAGTCGAAATGTGAACACACCTGTCGGTTGCCGTTACCCTGGAACGAGATGACATTTCCGGTCGGGCGCTCGTTGACGGGGTGAAGGCACAGGGTCAGCTGCAGTCCCGGCAGTACGGTCTGGAACCGCTGCAGCAGCTGGTCAATTTCAGCGGCATTGGTCTCGCTATGGGCAATGGCGCGGCTGCTGCTGCAGAACAGCGACAGCGCCGCATTGGCCTGGGCCAGATTGCGCAGCTCACTGTCCATGCGCTCCTGCAGATTTCGATGCGATGTCTGGATGTCACTGGCCATCGCGTTGAACGCCTGGGCCAGCAGCCCGAATTCGTCGGGCGCCTGATACGGCACGCGGACGTCATGCCGCCCACCTCGCAACTGGTCCGTGGCGAGGAGCAACTGGCGCAGCGGCACCACTGCATGCCGGTGCAGTCCGTAAATGACGAGGAGCATCATCGAGATGCCGACGACGAGCGACACAAGTTGCATGTAGAGATCCAGCGCGAGGAGCTCTTCATGATCGGATTCCAGCCCCTGGGCAAGGCGATCGAGCATCAGGCCAAGTACGCCCGCCTCACGCCGGAACACCTGCTTGTCTTTGCGCAGCAGGGCAGGACGCAGCACTTGCTGCCAGTGACGCTGAAAGATGGCATATCGTTCCGCCAGGGCAGACCGCCCTGGCCTCGATACCGCAGCGCGGAATCGCGGGTTGTCCACATGATGCTGCAGCATCGCGACGACGGGGCCGGGCACGACCTCCGGGTCATTCTCGAGCTGGAGGCCCAGACGGTACAGGTCGGAATGAAACGCCCCCAGCGTATTGAGTGCGGCCGAGTCGTGCTGTCCCATCCAAGTGACGATGCATACGCTTGCGCTGCGCATCAGCAGCAAGACGAGCATGACGGACAGGGCGATGGTCACCCTGCCCTTTAGACTGGACGGAATGCGCCGGAATGGCATGGCAGCGCTCTCTGGACGATGGTCGGAAAAACCTGGGAATCTGGATGCGGCGATTGCAACTGAACAAGTTCCAATATACCCCTCTTTCGAGAGAGCACGGCAGAATCTCGTCTGACTCCTGTCCAAAGGCTAATGCCGGCCGTCGCCTGCATCAGGTCAGCCGCCCTAGCGTGTAGCTTGCGGGGCGCCCATTTGACGAACAGCCGCCCATCCGGGCGCAACACCGTGCGGAATCCGTTCGAGTTCTCCATCGCAATGACACGGCCAGGAAGCGGCCGCCAACGGCAGAGCTAGAGTCAGGGCCAAAATTGGGGCGATAGATAAAATTGGAGCAGGAGCAGGAGCAGGAGCAGGAGCAGGAGCAGGAAGGATGCGGCTTGAGGGAGGTGGGTGCAAACGGCGGGGCCGTTCTGCCTCTGCAAGCATCACCTGAGCCAGCGATGCCGGAGAAAAACTTGCCGGATCGTCCGGCGCGGAACCCAATGGTTAGAGGCAGGGCATCCTGCCTCTAACCGAGGGTTGTTCCAGCCCCTGCGCCAGGGCGGCCCCTGACGCCGGAACGAAGTGACTCAGGCAGTGGCGAGCCGCCCCGCCTGCCGACGGACTGGATTGGAGAACTCCATCACTCCGTCGTCCATTTTTCCGTAGCGAAGCAGCATCAGGTCGAGCGTATAGTTCTGGTTGAGCTTCCAGGGTGCCTTGTTGCCCTGCCGCGGCAGTTTGTCCGCGGCACGCTGAATATAGCCGGACGCCAGATTGATCATGTCTTCGTGATGGACTTCAGGATCATGGTTGCGCGGCGTGACCTGGCGCACTCCCTTGCGGTCCATCTGTTTGAGCAGACGGCACACGTATTCAGACGTGAGGTCTGCTTTCAGCGTCCAGGATGCATTGGTGTAACCGAAGGTCATGCCGAAGTTAGGCAGATCCTCGAACATGATGCCTTTGTAATACATCTTGTCGGAAGGCTTGTAAGGCTTCCCGTCGACACTGACCTGCATGCCGCCCATCATCTGCAACTCCAGGCCTGTGGCCGTGATGATGATGTCGGCGTCGAGATGTTCACCCGATTTGAGCCGAATGCCGGTTTCATCAAAACGCTCGATATGGTCAGTGACCACCTGGGCCTTGCCCTGGCGAATGGCCTTGAACATGTCGCTGTTCGGCACGGCACACAAGCGCTCATCCCAGGGATTGTATTTGGGAGTGAAGTGCTTCATGTCGTAATCGGGGCCGAGCTTGCGCTTGATCTGCGACAGCACGAACCGGCGCATGGCTTGTGGCTTCGCACGACTGAATTTGTAGAGGCCGAGGGTGATGGCGACGTTGCGGGCACGTGTCATGCGATAGACGATCTTTTCGGGCAGATAGCGCCGCAATCCCTGCACCATGGGATCAATGAGGGGCACTGACAACACATAGGTCGGCGAACGTTGCAGCATGGTCACCCGTGCCGCCTTGTCGGTCATGGCAGGCACCAGGGTGACCGCCGTGGCGCCGGAACCGATCACCACGACCTTCTTGCCGGCGTAATCAAGATTTTCGGGCCACTTCTGCGGATGGATGATCTGGCCCTTGAAACTGTCGCGACCGGCAAATTCCGGCTCGTATCCATGGTCGTAGTTGTAATAACCCGTGCAGGACATGACGAAATTGGCGGTGAACGTTACCGCATCGCCATTGGCAACCTTTTCGGCATCAATCGTCCAGGTGGCACTGGCCGTATCCCAGGACGCACGCTTGACCTTGATTCCATAACGGATCTTCCGGTCCACGCCGTTCTCGGCCGCTGCTTCACGGATATACGTGCGAATGTCGGGGCCGTCGGCGATGGATTTGTCGTTCGTCCACGGCTTGAAATTGTAGCCCAGCGTGAACATGTCCGAATCAGACCGGATTCCGGGATAGCGAAACAAATCCCAGGTGCCGCCACTGGCATTACGTGCCTCCAGAATGAGGAACGACTTTCCGGGACACTCGCGCGTCAGGTGGCAGCCGGCACCGATGCCGGAAAGTCCGGCGCCGATGATGAGTACGTCTACATGTTCAGCAGGCATGGGCGTTCCTCGTGCGGCCCGCACTTTCAGAACACGGCTGCCCTCCTGGCGCCAGCAATGAAAGGAGCGAGGCAAGAATCCAAAGCATGGCGCGGTTGCGCCAGTCACTGTCGTCAGAGCGCCGTCACCTGCGTGGCAGGCGCGGCCCGGCGGGTCATCCGGAGCCCGCACTCCTCCGGATTCTGTCACGGGGATTCAGGCCCCGGCACGTCAGGATGGGACAATTGCTTGTCAGGGGCGGCCACGCTTGGCTGCGTTGCCGGGACACGCCGCTGAACGGTTTTGCCCTGGCAGCCTGAAGACACACTCACCAAGGATGAGGATGAGCTTTCCCTTCGGCAGCCGCGGAAAGGCCGGTCGCTGGCGAGAAAAAATACTTGTCTCGTCCGGGGGACAGGGGCGGCGACCCGCAAATCAGGAGGGCTCTGCGCAACCGGTGGAATGGAGGGGGAAAAAAATGGCCGCAAGAACTGCGGCCACCGGGTGCTTACTCGACTGTCACGCTCTTGGCGAGATTGCGTGGCTTGTCCACGTCTGTGCCACGCGACAGCGCTGTATGGTAGGCAAGCAGCTGCACCGGAATCGAATGCACGATCGGTGACAGGATGCCGACATGCCGTGGCGTCCGGATGACATGTACGCCTTCTGACTCGCTGAAGTGCGAGTCGAGGTCGGCAAACACAAACAGTTCGCCACCGCGCGCACGCACTTCCTGCATGTTGGACTTCACTTTCTCCAGAAGCGCGTCATTGGGAGCGATCACCACCACCGGCATGTTTTCGTCCACGAGCGCCAGCGGGCCGTGCTTGAGTTCACCTGCTGGATACGCCTCGGCGTGGATATAGGTGATTTCCTTGAGCTTCAGCGCACCCTCGAGCGCAACCGGGTAGTGGACACCACGGCCCAGGAACAGTGCATGATCCTTCTCCGCAAAGCGATCGGCCCATGCCTTGACCTGCGGCTCCAGATTCAGTGCGTGCTGCACGCTGCCGGGCAGATGGCGCAATGCATCCAGGTACACCGCCTCCTGATCAACGCCAACCCGACCATTCAGGCGGCCCAGTGTGACCGCCAACGCGAACAGGGCCACCAGCTGGGTAGTGAATGCCTTGGTCGACGCCACACCGATTTCAGCACCAGCTTTGGTATAAAAAACCAGGGCGGATGTTCGTGGAATCGCAGACTCGCGTACGTTGCAGATGGACAACGTCCTTTCCTGGCCCAGCGAGCGCGCGTACTTCAGCGCCTCCATCGTGTCGAGGGTTTCGCCGGACTGCGAGATGGTGACGATGAGGTTGTCAGGGCTCGCTACAGCAGCGCGATAACGGTACTCGCTTGCGATTTCCACGGCACAAGGAAGGCCGGTGATGGCTTCGATCCAGTAGCGTGCCACCGAGCCCGCGTAAAAGCTCGTTCCACACGCGATGATCTGCACGCTTCGAACGCCCTTGAACACAGTTGCCGCATCGCCCGAGAACAGCGCCGGCACAAAACCATGCTCGAGAATCTGTTCGATCGTGTCCGAAAGCGCGCGCGGTTGCTCGTGGATTTCCTTCTGCATGAAGTGGCTGTAAGGGCCGAGCTCCAGCGATGCCAGCGACACGTCGGAGAGGTGCAACTTGCGCTCCACCGGCTTGCCGTGGCTATCGAACACCCGCACTTCGCTACGCGTCACGGTGGCAACGTCGCCTTCCTCGAGATACATCACTCGTCGCGTTGCCGACAGTACCGCCGACACATCCGAGGCGACAAAGTTCTCGCCCTCGCCAACTCCGATGAGCAGCGGGCAGCCCATGCGGGCAACGACCATCAGATCAGGATTGTCTTTTGCAATAACGGCGATGGCGTAGGCGCCCACCAGCTCCCTGGCGGCAGACTGAACCGCCGCGAAAAGATCGTGACTCTTCTCGTAGTAGCGATGGACCAGATGCGCGATTACTTCAGTGTCGGTTTGCGATGTGAATTCGTATCCCAGCTTCCTGAGCTCATCGCGCTTTTCGTCATGGTTCTCGATGATCCCATTGTGGACGACGGCAATCAGGCCTCCCGAAACATGGGGATGCGCGTTAGGCTCCGTCACGCCGCCATGAGTCGCCCATCGCGTGTGACCAATGCCTAGCTGTCCGGCGACATGCTCCGCGGCCGCCGCATTCTCCATCTCTGCTACACGGCCCACCCGGCGGACACGCTTGATGTCACCATCGAGCACGGCAATGCCGGACGAGTCATAGCCGCGATATTCCAGACGCTTGAGTCCGTCCACCAGGATCGGAACAATATTTCGTTTGCCAATGGCGCCGACGATTCCACACATTTTTTTACGCTCTCTGTTCTGCCGCCTTGCATTCGCGCAAGGCCATATCGATCCAGTCTTTGTGTTGCCGCAAATAATGCCTCGGGGCATTCACGGCCTGCAGGCGCACCTCGTTGAACAAGGCATGCGCACGCTCTTCCTTTCCCATCTTCTTGAGCAGCAGGGCATAGCGGCACCGGGCTTCGGGGCCGGGATGGTGCTCACCCCAGCTCTCGTACTCCCGCAATGCCTCTTCATCGCGCCCCGCCGCTTCCAGCGCCATTGCCCTGAGCAGGCGCATGTCCGAATCGCGGTATTCCGGATTGTGCCGCATCAACTCGTCAAGCGTTTCGATACACAGATCGTTTCGGCCCGTGGCGAAATACGCATGCGACAACCCGACAAGAAGGGTGGGATCAAATCGGAAAAGTCCCTTGCGGGCGTTTCCATAGATCGCAATGGCATCTTCCATCTGTCCCTTGTTGATCAGTTGCTCCGCATAGGCGCATGTCGTCTCCACGCTGTTGGAGATCGCATAGCTCGCACTCGATTCACGGAGGTCACGATCCGGATCGAACAAAGCCGTTACTGTCCGGCGGGTGCGGCGCATTGTCCGGGAGTAGCGAAGGCTGGGTAGCATCTCCACAAAAAAATACACGAGGCAGCCGACGATCGAGAACATCAGGATGACCCAAAGCCAATAATTCTGGCGGCCCGTCTTGACGCAGTGGACAGCGCAGGCCACCTGAAAGACGATGCCGTACAGGAAGAAGCTTGATCCGAACAGTCCGTACAAGGCGCCCATGTCGTCATTCGCTCACTTGCGGGTCTTGGTCGGGCGCTGCCAGCCGTCAATTACGACCTGCTTCGCACGGGCCACCGCCAGCGTGTCATCCGGAACATCCTTGGTAATGACGGAGCCCGCCGCCGTCGTCGCACCCTTGCCGATGGAAACAGGCGCCACCAGCGAACTGTTGGTTCCAATGAAGGCGTGGTCGCCGATTCGCGTCAGGTGCTTGTTGGCGCCGTCATAGTTGCAGGTGATCGTGCCTGCGCCCACATTGACACCGCTGCCGATCTCCGCATCGCCGAGGTAAGCAAGATGGTTGGCCTTTGAGCCCCTGCCCAGCACGGCTTTCTTCGTCTCGACGAAATTGCCGATGTGAACGTCGTCAGCCAGTTCGGTGCCCGGGCGCAGCCGGGCAAACGGTCCGATCTCCGCACCATCACCTACGCGGGACTCTTCGATCAGCGAATTGGGTTTGATGACGACATTGTTCCCGACAACACAGTCGCGCAGCTGACAGTTGGCACCGATTCGCACGTTATGGCCCAGCACCACGCGTCCCTCGAAGATCACATTGGGTTCGATGTGGACATCCATCCCATGCTCGACCTTGCCACGCACATCGATTCGCGCCGGATCGATCAGCGTCACGCCGGCCCGCATCAGGGCCTCGGCCTGAACGCCCTGGTGCACGCGCTCGAGGGCGGCGAGCTGGAGCTTGTCATTGACGCCATCCACTTCCCAGCCCTGCTCCGGCTGTACGGTTTCGATGGCAATGGCTTCGCCAGCCGCCATGGCGATGATGTCCGTCAGATAGTACTCGCCCTGCGCATTGGCATTGCCGAGACGCGGCAACCACCGATGCAGCAGCGCATTGGGAACGCAGAAAATGCCCGTATTCACTTCACGGATCTGCTTTTCCTGCTCGTTCGCATCTTTCTGTTCAACGATACGAACGACCTGGCCGGCTGCATTACGGACGATGCGGCCATAACCCGTCGGGTTGGCCATTTCCAGCGTGATGAGTCCCATCGTCGCGCCGTCGCTCACCTTCGTGATGAGGTCGGCGAGTGTTTCCGGCGTGGTCAACGGAACGTCGCCGTAAAGAATCAGGGTTTTTCCGTTTTCGGGAAGTTGCGGCAGGGCGACCAGCACGGCATGACCCGTCCCCTTCTGCTCGGCCTGTTCAGCCCACAGGAGCGGCTGCGCGGCAAATGCCTTCTGGACGATCTCTCCGCCATGGCCATACACCACGACCGTGCGCACAGCGGACAACGAAGCCGCCGTTTCGACCACGTGCTGAAGCAAGGGGCGGCCGGCCAGCGGCTGCATGACCTTGGGGAGCACCGATTTCATGCGGGTACCCTTGCCGGCGGCAAGGATGACGACGTTCAGTTCCATGTACATACGCCTCGGGACCTTGCGCGATTCGTCCCTGCCGGGTAACACCGGCGGGAAGGCAACGCCAAGTGACTGATGCCAAAAACAAAAAAGGGCAGCCTAGGCTACCCCTTTTTGCATTGTCTTGCGATGGACAGGTGGTCAGCCGCGACCGGCGCGGTTTTTCACCTGCTGCAGCGTACGCAGCTGCGCGGCAGCTTCCGCCAGCGCCGCCAGCGCCGCCGAGGTGTCCAGATCGCTCTTCTGGTTCGCCAGCGCTTCGAGGGCGTGCTTGCGCGCCTGTACGGCGGCTGCTTCGTCCACATCCTTGGCGCGAACGGCCGTGTCAGCCAGGATGGTCACGAGATCAGGCTGCACTTCCAGCATGCCGCCGGAAACGTAATAAACCTCTTCCTCGCCACCTTCCTTCACGACACGCACCGGACCCGGGCTGAGCTGGGTCAGGAGCGGAGCGTGCCCCGGCAGGATGCCGAGGTCGCCCTGGACACCGTGCGCGATCACCATCTCGACGCTGCCGCCGTAGATGGATTCGCTCGCGCTGACGATGTCGCACTTGATGGTATGTGCCATGTTCGTCTCCAGGCCTCAGGCCGATTAGACCTTCTTGGCCTTTTCCACGGCTTCGTCGATGCCACCGACCATGTAAAACGCCTGCTCGGGCAGATTGTCGTACTCGCCTGAGAGGATACCCTTGAAGCCACGAATGGTTTCCTTGAGCGGCACGTACTTGCCGGGAGCGCCGGTGAACACTTCGGCGACATGGAACGGCTGCGACAGGAAGCGCTGGATCTTGCGGGCGCGGTACACGACGAGCTTGTCTTCTTCAGACAGTTCGTCCATGCCGAGGATCGCGATGATGTCCTTCAGTTCCTTGTAGCGCTGCAGCACCGTCTGCACGCCGCGGGCCACGCTGTAGTGCTCTTCGCCCACGACCAGCGGATCGAGCTGGCGGGAGGTGGAGTCCAGCGGATCCACGGCCGGGTAGATACCCAGCGAGGCGATGTCACGGCTCAGCACGACAGTGGCGTCGAGATGGGCGAAGGTGGTCGCCGGGCTCGGGTCGGTCAAGTCGTCGGCAGGGACGTACACGGCCTGGATGGACGTAATGGACCCGTTCTTGGTGGAGGTAATGCGTTCCTGCAGCACGCCCATTTCTTCGGCCAGCGTCGGCTGGTAACCCACGGCGGACGGCATGCGGCCGAGCAGCGCGGACACTTCGGTACCGGCCAGCGTGTAGCGGTAGATGTTGTCCACGAACAGAAGAACGTCACGGCCCTTGCCGGTGGCAGGGTCCTTGTCATCACGGAAGTACTCGGCCATGGTCAGGCCGGTCAGCGCGACACGCAGACGGTTTCCGGGAGGCTCGTTCATCTGGCCGTAAACCATCGCGACCTTGTCGAGAACGCCCGAATCCTTCATTTCATGGTAGAAGTCGTTGCCTTCACGGGTACGCTCACCCACGCCCGCGAA
This sequence comes from Moraxellaceae bacterium, assembly GCA_035706925.1. GTDB lineage: Bacteria > Pseudomonadota > Gammaproteobacteria > Pseudomonadales > Moraxellaceae > UBA2031. The sequence continues at coordinate 1,821 of DASSUO010000221.1, read as the reverse complement.
CACGGACAGACCGCTGTGCGCCTTGGCGATGTTGTTGATGAGCTCCATCATGTTCACGGTCTTGCCCACGCCGGCGCCACCGAACAGGCCCACCTTGCCGCCCTTGGCAAACGGGCACAGCAGGTCGATCACCTTGATGCCCACTTCAAGCAGTTCCGTCGCACCGGACTGCTCGGCATAGGTCGGGGCCTTGCGGTGAATGGCCCAGCGGGTGTCTTCACCGATCGGGCCGGCTTCATCTTCCGGCTGACCGAGCACGTTCATGATGCGGCCCAGGGTCGCCTTGCCCACCGGCACGGAAATGGGGGCGTTGGTATTGGACACGCCCAGGCCACGCTTCAGACCTTCGGTCGAGCCCATGGCAATGGTGCGGACCACGCCGTCGCCAAGCTGCTGCTGGACTTCAAGGGTCGTGGCCTTGCCGTCCACGGTCAGCGCGTCATAGACCTTGGGGACGCTGTCACGCGGGAATTCGACGTCGATAACGGCGCCGATGATCTGCACAATCTTGCCGGAGCTCATGGTTGATCCTCGCAAACTTAAAACGCTAAGGGGGTTCCGCTGCCTCAAACGGCCGCGGCACCGCCCACAATTTCAGAGATTTCCTGGGTGATGGCCGCCTGGCGCAGCTTGTTGTACACCAGCTGCAGCGAGCGAATCAGGTCGCCTGCGTTATCGGTCGCCGATTTCATGGCGACCATGCGCGCGGCCTGCTCACAGGCAATGTTTTCCACCACACCCTGGTACACCTGCGACTCGATGAACCGCACGAACAGTTGGTCGAGCAGCATTTTGGCATCGGGTTCGTACAGGTAGTCCCAGTTGTGATCACGCTTCTCCAGGGCCTGCTTCTCTTCAGCAGCCAGCGGCAGCAGTTGCTGAAGCACCGGGGCCTGGGTCATCGTGTTCACGAACTCGTTGTAGACCAGGTAGAGGCGATCGATCTCGCCGTTGTCATACGCGTCGAGCATCACCTTCACGGTGCCGATCAGCGCGTCAAGTCCCGGGGCGTCTCCCAGGTGCGTCTTCACGCCCGTGACCTTGCCACCCACGCTCTTGAAGAACGTAGTGGCCTTCTGGCCGATCAGGCAGAACTCCACATCGACACCCTGCTCCTGGAAACCGCGCACGCTCTGCACCGTCTTCTTGAACAGGTTGATGTTGAGGCCGCCGCAAAGACCACGGTCGCTCGACACCACGATGTAGCCCACGCGCTTGACCGGACGCTCCGCCATGTAGGGGTGCTTGTATTCCGGGGTCGCCTGCGACAGATGCGCGATCACCTGACGGATCTTCTGCGCATACGGCTTGCCGGCCGCCATGCGTTCCTGTGCCTTGCGCATCTTGGACGCCGCCACCAGCTGCATTGCCTTGGTGATCTTCTGCGTGCTCTTGATGCTGGCAACCTTGCTGCGAATTTCTTTCAAGTTGGCCATAAGCCACTCCAACCTAACCTATTCACCCACGCCTTGCGGCGGGGACGGGAACCAGACACACAATCGTGTCCGGTTCGCCCAGTGGGCCCTTCGCTGTCGGCGACTTCGTCAAAGCCGCCGCGTCGAAGGAACAGCAATTACCAGGTCTGGGTCGCCTTGAACTTCTCGATGCCGGCCTTGAACTGGCCTTCGATCTCGCCGTTCCAGTCAGCGGTGGCGTTGATCTTGTCCATCAGCGCCTTCAGCTCGGCGTTGAAGTACGCGTGCAGGCCGGCTTCGAAAGCCAGGACCTTGTTCACGGGCACGTCGGACAGGAAGCCTTCGTTGGCGGCATAGATGGACAGGCCCATCTCGGCGATGCTCATCGGCGCGAACTGCTTCTGCT
>DASSUO010000220.1:0-4675 GCA_035706925.1 Moraxellaceae bacterium | reverse complement strand
GTCCCTTCAGCGCAAGGACTATAGCGAGACCGGTAGCACGACGACGTCACTGCAGTCGGGGAGCGGCAGCGATGTGACGGGCGAATTCGGAGCGGGCCTTCAGGTGTCGCGCCCCTGGCTCATGGGTGGCGAGCGCTGGGCGCAGATTGTGGGCGGACTGGCCCTGCTGCAGCCGATCGGCACCACGCAGCACGAGCAAACCTTCCGGTTCAGCGGCAGCGATGTCCCCTTCACCGTGAAGTCGACGCCGGCCGGTGGTGCCGCGGTGGCCTTGTCGCTCGGCGGCGAAGTCTATTTGACATCTTCACTGGCATTGTGGGGGGGAGTTGAAGGTCGCGTCAGCAGCGCCGTCGAAGAACTCAATGGCGTGCTCAGCATGCAATACAGGTGGTAAGCATGAAGTTCCGCATGACGATTGTGTGCATGGCGGTCCTGGTGGGGGGCTGCAGCCTGACCCCGGTGGCCAGTCGTGTTCCGGGATATCTGACGACGCCCAAGGGATCGCTGCTGCGCGATGCCGACGGTCGCTGCTGGCGAACGGCGGACTGGCGCCCGGCACTTGCCATTCCCGAGTGCGACCCGGAGGTGGTTCAGGCGCAGCAGGAAGCGGTTGCGACCGTCGAAAAAGATAAGGAGGCCGACAAGGAGGGCGACAAAAAGAATGCGGACGAGGCGCCGGCCGATGCCGATGGCGGCGACGCGGTGGCTGCGGGGGATGAAGGTGCTGGCAATGCCGATGCGGTCGACGTGCCAGAGGCCGTCACCGCGAATGCAGCGCCGGCAGCCGCCGGTGAACGCGAACATGCGGCGGCCGTGGCGGCCGCGGTACTGGCCGACAGCCTCGGCACGGCCCCTGCTGGCCAGGTGCTGCCACGCAAACCACGCTTCCGCGACGAAGTCGTGTTTGAGCCGGTCGTGCTGAACAGTGATGCCACGTTCTATTTTGGCGATGACCATCTTACGGCCGAAGGCCAGGCTGCCGTGGCCGAGATTGCCGGCGTTCTCCTCGCCCGGCATGCGTCGGATTTGCGCATCACGGTAACGGGACATACCGATCGCATCGGCTCCGCCGGCGCCAATCGTTCGTTGTCCGGCCGTCGTGCCCAGGCCGTGAAGACGGCGCTGGTGGCCGCGGGATTGCCTGCCGCCGCGATCGATGTGGTCGGACTCGGCGCGACAAAGCCGGTCACGGTGCCGGACCAGTGCCCGAACCGTCTCGTGAAGTGTGAGCTGATCGCCTGCCTCAGGCCGGACCGGCGTGTCGAAATCCAGGCGCGTGGGCGTCTTCCAAGCGGAACGCGACAGGTGCCGGTAGAAGGGCAACATGTTCCGGCACCCCGCTCGAACATTGCGGACGAGCCCAGGGTGTGCCGCGCCGGATAAGTGCGGCGTGCGGTTGGCAAGGCCTGTCGGCGTGGTCCACCATGGGAGGATTGCAGGAGCTCCCATGAACCACGACCTCATCGGACAGTACAAGGCCGCATTCGATCTTCCGGTCGATCGCCGCGGCAGTGACAGCATCAAGTGGGCCCGTTATGCGGGTCGTCACAACAGCCGCGGCGAGGCCATCCTCCCCTTGTGGGTGGCAGACATGGATTTCGCCGCGCCGCCCGAAGTCATCGGCGCGCTTGCGACGCGACTGGCGAACGGCGTGTTCGGTTACGGCTACACCTTGCCGGCCTGGACCGAGGCGCTGATGGCCGCCTTGTTGCGCGACTACGACTGGGTGGTGCAGCCCGACTGGCTGGTGCCGATGGGAGGGCTGGTGTCGGGCCTCAACATTGCGGCGCGGTCGATCGGTGAGCCGGGCGATGCCATCGTAACCGCAACGCCGGTCTATCCGGCCTTGTTCACGGCACAGGGCAACATGGACCGTCAGGCCGTTCGTGTGCCGCTCAGCGAGGCCGACAACTGGGGATGGGACATGGAGGCGGTGGCGGCGGCGCATACGCCACGCACGCGCGGTCTGTTCCTGTGTCATCCCCACAACCCGATCGGCCGTGTGTGGTCATCGAAGGAGCTGGACCGCATCGCGCGTCATGCCGAGGCCCATGACCTCGTGGTGGTGAGCGACGAAATCCATTGCGACCTGATCCTCGAGCCCGGACGGCGACACGTGCCGTTTGCGAGGCATTCGCCAGAGATGGCCGCGCGCACCATCACCCTGATGGCGCCATCGAAGACATACAACATTCCGGGTCTCGGCAGTGCGTTCGCGGTCATTCCCAACAGCAACCTGCGGCGGCGCTTCGAACGTGCAATGGCCGGCATTTGCGCCCATCCCAACATCCTCGGCCAGGTCGCGGCCATTGCGGCGTATTCGGAAGGCGTGCCCTGGCGCACTGCGCTGCTCGAGTACCTGCGCGAGAACCGTGATCTCGTGATGACGCTGGACGGTGTGGGCGGTCTGTATTTGGTGAAGCCTCAAGCCACCTATCTGGCCTGGCTCGATTGCCGCGGTCTGGACACGACAGATCCGCATGCGCTCTTCGAGGATCTGGGCGTGGGGTTGTCGGATGGTGCGGACTTCGGCCGGCCGGGATTTTTGCGACTCAATTTCGGCTGTCCGAGGGCGACGCTGGAGGAGGCGGTGCGGCGGATCCGGCGGTTGGCGGGGTGAGTGCGGGTGGAGTGTTTTGGGGCGAGTGTGGGGGGCTCGGATGAAGCCGCTCCTGCGGGCCGTGAGTGGGGGAGGGGAGCGTGATTGCCGGGATGTGATGGGGCGGGTTGGGAAAACGGGGGAATTCCTGTTATTTAGGAGAGCCTGTTCCCGACCGGCATGAGGCGCGGTCGGGGTGTTGCTGTACCGAGACCCAAGGAAATTGAACATGAGTCGTGTTGAAGTCGCCCGTTCCGAAGACGTGAAGGAGAACAAGGCTGTGGCCGTAAAGGCCGGTGACGTGCCCCTGCTGCTGACCCGTGTGGGCGGCAAGGCCTGCGCCGTATCCAGCAAGTGCCCGCATCTTGGCCTGCCACTCGGCAAAGGCAAGATCGAGAACGGTTCCATCACCTGCCCTTTCCATGGCTCGCGCTTCGACATGTGTACGGGCGACAATCTGGACTGGTGCGCCGCTGTTGTCGGCATTCCGGTTCCCGGCTGGACCTCGCGCCTGCTGGCGCTGGGCAAGAAGCCGCAGTCCCTGCCGGTGTACGAGACCACCGAAGAAAACGGCAAGGTCTTCGTGCGCTTGCCCGGCTGAGCGGCTGCATCGTGGCCGGCCGGTTGATGTCGTCATGACACTGTTCGCGTTACCGGCGGATCTTCGCGCCTGGCACGATGCCGGGCGCTACTTCGCCTACAAGGGCTACTCCATCTATTCGCGGGTGGACGGCCCGGCCGGTGCACCGGCCCTGTTGCTCATTCACGGCTTTCCCACCGCGAGCTGGGATTGGGCGGGTGTATGGGCGGCCCTGGCGCAGCGCTATCGTCTCTACACGCTCGATCTCATCGGCTTCGGTTTCTCGGCCAAGCCGCTGCATTATGATTACCGCATTGCCGATCAGGCCGATCTGTGCGAGGCCTTCCTGCGCATGGAGGGCGTCGCCGAATACCACGTGCTCGCGCATGATTACGGGGACACGGTGGCGCAGGAGCTCCTGGCGCGTCAGAGCGGTGCGCACAAGGGGCCGAAGCTGCGCAGCGTCGCGCTGCTGAACGGCGGCCTGTTTCCGGAAACGCACCGTCCGTTGTTCGCGCAGCGACTGCTCGCCTCGGTGGCGGGCCCCATGGTGGCACGACTCAATAGCCGGCGCGGCTTTGAACACAACCTGCGCGTCATTTTTGGTCCTGACACCCAGCCATCGACAATGCTGCTCGACAGCTTCTGGGAGCTGTTGCAGACACACGAGGGCGCGCGTGTGCTGCCACGGCTGATCCGCTACATGGACGAGCGACGCCAGCATCGATCGCGCTGGGTGGGCGCGCTGGCGGACGCCACCATTCCCCTCAAGCTCATCGACGGCGTGGCGGACCCCATCTCGGGCGCGCACATGGCGGCGCGATACCGGGAGCTGGTGCCGTATCCGGATGTCACCGAACTCGCCGGTATTGGCCACTACCCGCAGTGCGAAGCGCCGCGCGCGGTGCTGGATGCTTACCTGGCCTTCCGCGATCTCCGGACGCGGGGATCGAGCGCGTGACGGGACTGTTCGCGTTCGGCCTGGCGCTGGTCGTCATCGCCGGCGCGGTGATAGGCCTGTCGCTTCGCCAGCGGACGCGTCTCCGGATGCAGCGGTTGGCGCGATTCCCGTTTCCACCCGCGCTGGCGCGCAAGGTGAAGGCAACATATCCGCAGCTTGGCGACAGCCAGGTAACTGCAGTACTCGACGGATTGCGGGAGTTCTTTTTTCTCTCCGCCATGGCAAAAGGCCGAATGGTCGCGATGCCTTCGCAGGTTGTCGATGTTGCCTGGCACGAGTTCATTCTCTCCACTCGGTCCTACCAGGCGTTTTGTCAGGACACGCTGGGGCGCTTCCTGCATCACACACCGGCCGAGGCCATGACGTCGCCCACACAGGCCCAGGCCGGTATCCGTCGGGCATGGCGCCTGGCATGCCTGCGGGAGGGGATGAATCCACGCCATGCCACGCATTTGCCGATGCTTTTCGCGCTGGACCAGCTCCTCGCCATTCCGGACGGATTCCGCTATGCACTCGATTGCCATGCGGCACAGCT
>DASSUO010000219.1:0-4071 GCA_035706925.1 Moraxellaceae bacterium | reverse complement strand
TAGCAGCTTGGGAAGCTGCAGTTCTACCATTGAACTACACCCGCATCAGTTCCGGCCGACTCGCCGAAGACGCGGCATGTTAAGGCTTCCGCCGCCGTTCGTCGACCCATCCCGGTTTCACTCTCCATACCCCGCATTTGTCGCGATCTACCACGATTGTGGTAGCTCTTGATCGCAAAATCCGTCGTATGTCGCGAATTTGGTCTACAAAGTTACTGAGCTAATACATATCTCGCGATGTTCTCCAATGGCTGAGCCGGGATCTTGGACTATCGTACTACAAGCCCATAGCCAAGCATTAAGCTCACGCTTTATGGGGTTATTGCATTTCCTAAAAACGGATAAAACCAAAGGATAAGAACAATGAAAGTTCTGCATCTTCCTGTGCGTTACCTCGCCGGGGCGCTCACCCTTGTCGCTGCACCTGCCTTCGCCGGCATGAGCAACATTGCTGCCTCCTACGGCCTGCTGCCAGGCGATGTTGCCTCGGCGCAATCCCTCTCGCTGTTCAACCCCGACGTGTCCGCGGTCTATTACAACCCGGCCGCCCTGACCTTCGACCCGCGTGGCGAGCTGACGCTCGGCCTCGGCTATGTCGACCACCAGATCAAGGCCGAAAGCGAGGGCGGAACCAACCCGGTCAATCGCCAGGGCGACATCCTTGCCATCGACCCCAGCAAGCAGACCCTCATCGGCATGAAGACCAACCTGAGCTCGCTCACCAAGGTCGATCACCCTCTTTATTTCGGCATCATGCTTGGTGTCGAAAAGTATGGCCGTGAAATGCTGGCCTACAACACCAGCACCTCCACCGGTGGCCAGTACTTCCGCTACGGCCGCCAGCCGCTGTTCCTGACCGCCGGCGGCGCCACCAATCTGTGGCGCGGCATCGACGGCGGTCTCGCCTTCCGCGTCACGCTGCAATCCACTGCCTCGCTCTCCGGGCAGAGCGACCTGGCCGGCAACACGCAATATGAACAGCTGAACGTTTCGTCCGCTCCCAAGCTCACGCCGATCCTTGGTGGCAACATCAACTGGGGCCGCACGCTGTGTCCGGACGAAGCGAATTGCGCGCTGAATCGCTGGGACTCTTCCCTGACCTGGCGCGCGTCGTCCAATACGCAGACCCGCGTCAATGCCAACGTCGTGATTCCTGGTACCGTGCCGCCCCCCGGCCTGAACCTTGCCATCTCCACCATCGACTCCTATCAGCCCGAGGCGTACAGCGCCGGCCTGCAGTACAAGGGTGACAGCATGCGCGTCGGCGTGACGGGCGAATGGCAGCGTTGGTCCAAGCTGGAAGATGATCTGCGTCACGATACGGTGCGCGACCAGGCCAACCTGCACTTCAAGGATGTGTTCATTCCGCGCATCGGCGCCGACTACAAACTCGATGACGTCTTCCATGTCACCGGCGGTCTGGCCTACGAAAAATCCGCGCTGGTATCGGATCGCTCACTCGACGTGAACTACCTCGACAATGACCGCTTCATTGTCGGCCTGGGTGGCGGCGCCGAAATCCAGGATCCGCCCATCCTCGCTTTCCCGGTCCGATTCGACTTTGGCTATCAGCTTCAGATGCTGAAGAAGCGCGATTTCCTTCTGACCTCCAGCCAGGTGAATAACGGCAATCCGTACGAGACGCTGCAGACAAGTGGCTTCGTGCATGTCTTCACCGGCTCGATGACGATGAAGTTCTGAGGACGCCGCCATGCGCAAGCTCCTTCCGATACTCCTGGTTGCGCTGCTCGCCGCCTGCGGCGGTACGAAGCAGACCACATCCATACCCGCGTCCTGGTCTCCGGGCGCCAGCCTCATCTATGCCTATCCGTATGACGGTCAGGCCCGCATCGCGCCCACGGCGCCCATCGTGCTGCAATTTTCCACGGTGGTCTCCGTTCTGGGCGGCGCACCGCTCGCGAGTGCTTTTACGATAACGCCTGACGGCGGCTCGCCGATCGCATTCACGGCAAGCGCCACCAATGGCGGACAAGGCGTCGTCCTTACGCCAAGCGCACCACTGACGGAAAACACCCACTACACGATCGCCTGGAATAATCTCACCGCGCCTGACGGATTGATTCCCGCCGTGCCGCTCGCCTTCACGACGCGACCCGCCGTGAAGGGCGCCGCCTCGTCGATCAGCAGCAGCTCGACGTTCCAGATCGACCGCGCACTGCCCACACAGGGCAACTTTCCGTTCATGGATTTCTCGACACTGCGTCTGCAGTTCAGTCAGCCCATCGACGTGAAGACGCTGACGTACGGTCAGAATGTGCGGCTCGAGGATGACACCGCCACGCTGGTGCCGGCGACGGTCCTGGTGACGGGTCATCTGCTCTCGATCGATCCGCGCAGTGACCTCGTGGCAGGCCGCAGTTATCACCTGAAGCTCGACACTACCCTGAAGAGCATTCTGGGGACGGCGCTGACGCCGGGCGCGTATTCGGATTTCGTGCTTGTGCCCAAGGATTCCGGGCCGCGCTCGACCATGGCACTGCAGGTGCCGGATTCCGCGGCGGGCACGGTGGTGTCGCCGCTCACGGGCGCCGCGATCAACAATGTGCCGATCACCTCGGCCCTGCTCGGTAACAACAGTGCCTCGCAACAGGCGGGCAATCTGTACGCCGAGCTCGCTTTCGTTCCCCACTTTCCGGATGTCACGCCGCTCACCATGCGCCGCGGCAACATGCTGTCGGGCAGCTCGGTGGACGTGAAAATTGTCGGGACGGTGCCCACCGGCATCAATACCGGCGCCATCCACGTCAACATCATCTCCGATGCGACCGGCTATATGGTGCCGAACCCCTACAGCAAAGCGATCGATGCGCCGCGACTGGTCTACCTGACGATGGATGCGTCGATGTCGGCGGATGATTCGTCGGCCAACGGGGCCTTCACCCAGAACCTCTTGCAGATCGAGGTCGTGGGCACCGCCATCGTCAAGAACGGCAAGCTGGTCATGGATGCCGTTGGCGTCACTGAGCTGGATGTATTGGGTCTGGACCGCGCCTCCGGCGTGCTGTCTTTCCACCTCGAAGGCTATCAGGACCAGTCGACGGCACCCGCGCAGGTGGCCGACACCACGCCGCCGACGCTGCAGTCCTGGCTGCCCGGCAACGAAGCCAAGCGCGCCCGTCCGGGCGATCCGGTGATTCTCAACTTCACCGAGCCGCTCGACCCCGACAGCGTGAATGACACCAACCTGCAGCTGCTGCGCAATGGCGTGGCCGTGCCGATCAGCACGCGCGTGGATGGCGCCGCAGTAGTGATGCTGCCGGCGACACCGCTGGAACATAACGTGCAGTACACGGTGGCGTTCAGCAATGCGATGACGGATCTTGCCGGCAACGGTGTGTCGGATGCCACGTATCAACGGACGTTCTCGCTGGCGGCATTGATCACGCCGGGCAGTCATTCGCCCTCGGTGGTCACCACCTATCCGGGCTACCCCTGTGTAACGACCGGCCGCAGTGTGGCGTCGGGCGTGCAGGGCCGCTGCGCGGGCGGACTGAGTTCCGATGACCTCTTGCCCTTGCCCACCATGCCGCTGGACCGTGCAATCCAGGTTCAGTTCTCGCAAAGCATGAGCGCGGGCAGCATCGTGCTGGGCAGCACCTGTGGCACCGGCAGCTTCCGTGTCGAACGTGTCGACGCCACCGGGACCTGTCTCGGCACCGTGCCGGGCCGCATCGAAGTGAATCCGCAATCGCTGCGCTTCTTCCCGGCCGCACCGTGGACGCAAGGCACGCTCTATCGCTATGTGCTGAATTCCAACGGCAACGGTCAGTCCGCGACCGCCACGTGCGATGGAACGCAGGCCATTTGCGGGAGCAACGGATTGCCGCTGCAAACGCAGCCGCTGGCGGCCAGTGCCTCGACGGCACCGACAGCCACGGGCGGCGGGCCGCTGATGGAAATCTGGTTCACGGGCGCTGCACATTCGCCCTGGGTGGCACAGCGTCTGCGCGGATTGCCCGCCTACGACAGCAATGCCAACTTCGTGCATGACTCGGGCGAAGACACGGCGGTCGATACCGGTGGCGGCTTCTGGCGTGCACCGAATGGCGC
>DASSUO010000218.1:0-15892 GCA_035706925.1 Moraxellaceae bacterium | reverse complement strand
GGCGCCAGTTCCTCTATATGAGGGGTGATGCTGGCAAAATAGGGCGCGGTAAAGCACACCGCGCGGCTGAAGAGCCGGGTGCCGCCGGGAAGGCCTTTCAGGCGGTTGAAGCTGGCCAGTACGTTCATGCAATTCTCCGGGGCGATTGGGTTTTTGGGCGGATTCGGGCTAAACTAGAACAACATTCTAGAATAATCTTCTGATATGAGCGCAAGATCAAGTGTCCGCCGGCGGGAAATGCTGCTGGCCGCGTTGGCCTGCTTTACGCGGCATGGGGTGGAGGCGACGTCCATCGACATGATCCGGGAGGCATCGGGAGCCAGTGTCGGCAGCCTTTACCACCACTTCGGCAACAAGGAGGGCCTGGCCGCCGAGGTCTATCTGGAAGGCCTCCGCGACTTCCGCCAGTTCCTGGCAGAGAAGCTGCGCCCGGTGACGGGGCTCGAGTCGGCCACCCGCGCCATCGTCCATGCGAATGTGGACTGGATCTGCGCCAATCCTGACTGGGCGCGCTTCATCTTTGGCTATCGCATGGTGTTGGCAAAAGCGGACCGCGAATCCGACCTGCAGGCGGAGACGCGCGACGCGCAGGGCACGATCATTACCCAACTGGAGCGGCTGTTGGCGCCGGGCCAGACGCTGCCCTGGCCGCCCGAGGTCTACCAGTCGCTCGTGATCGGACCCACCCATGACTATGCGCGTAACTGGCTCGAGGGCCGGCGCCAGAAGCCGCTGGCCGACCTGCGCGACGTCTTTGCCGATGCCGCCTGGAAAAGCCTCGGCCTGACGACGTCCGGCATCGCGTCCTGATGCTGAAGGAATCGGCCCGACCTGCCGAGGGTGTCGTGCCGTCGGGCTATGCATGATGGCGACGTTCCCGCACGAATCGGCGTACGGCCTCGGCCAGTTCCTGCGGACGACTCAGCGGCGCCCAGTGTGAAGCGTCGACTGTCGACTCGCTGTAAAGCGACGTCCACTGCGGGCTGACCTCGAACACCGCCGGCGGCAGAAAGGGATCATTGACCGCCATCACCACATGCACCGGTACCGGACTCTTTGCCTGTTTGGGGAAGAGGGCACGCTGGAGCAGGTTGGCGCGGTAGATGCCGAGATAGCGGATGGCATCACCCTCCATCCCTTCATTTTTCTGGAAGGTGATGCGCGGCTCGTAGTGCCCCACCAGCACCCGGAACATCAGCGTGCCGAGCCCGCTCACGAACAGCAGCTCCGGCAGCAGCGGCAGCGTGAAAAATGTCATCAGGCTGTTCCGCATCAACTGCCCGACGCCCTGCCACAGGTTCCGGGGCGTGGGGCGGAAAAAGCGCCGACGCAGATAAAAGCCGACATGATCCAGTCCGGGTGAAAGGGTCAGGAACGACGCGATGCGTTTGATTCCTTCCGGGTCCGTGATCGCGTCCCAGCCGTAGATGCCGCCCCAGTCATGTCCGACCAGATGCACCTTTTGTGTGGGACTCACCGCGTCAATGACCGCGTAAAGGTCCTGAAGCAGCGGGCCGAAGTGATAATGCCGGCAGCCCCGGATGTGCGTGGAATTGGCACAGCCGCGCATGTCGAAGGCGACGACGTAGAAGTCCTCCTGCAAGGCAGTCGCGACTTTCTCCCAGAACAGTGCGCGGTCCGGAAAGCCGTGGGCCAGCACAAGCACTTGTCGCGGGTTTTCACGTGTCGGCTTCTGTCCCCAGGTGTACACCGCCAGGCGAACCTCACCGGACTGCACGAAAAGATCGGGCTGATGCATGGTGCGCGCTCCCTTTCCGGCGGCTTCAGTTGTGTTCACGGGTGGCCTGGCCGTGGACCACGTAGAGGATGGCCAGGAACAGCAGGGCGCCGCTGAAGCCGGCCGGCACTACGAAACCTTGCCCCGCGGCGATGTAGTCCGCCGGCACCGGCAGCAGGCTCATGGCCTCTAGGGTGATGAAAAAAAGCGTGGGGAAGGGCAGGAGGCAGAGCAGGAAGACCAGGCTTTCCTTCATCTGCGCCGGCTGCTTTGCGGCGCGTGCCGCCAGGAGCCGCAGGCTGAAACCTGCGATCACGAGGCCGTTGACCACATACGGCGTTCCGCCCGAGACCCACTCCGCATTCGGCGCCAGGCCGATTCCCCAGCCCAGGATGCTTGCGCCGATTCCCGACACCAGTGACAGCAATGCCGTGGCGATGATGGCGATGTCGGTTGCTGGCACGGACGCTTCGTGCCCCGCGGCAGCGGAATCAGCAGCCAGAGTGCCCGATGTCCGCAGCAGGCGCTTTACGGCCACAAGGCCCAGGGGAAATGCGAGGCTGATGCCGAACGTGAAGAGAAGAGTGGACAGCGGATGGCTCGCCAGTACCGACTGCTCGCGCTGCAGCAGTGCAACCGGCAGGAGCTTTGCTGCCGCAGCGAGACCGGAAATGCCGCCACGCACTTCATATAGCCAGACATTCAGGCCGGCAAACAGCACGGCCATGCCGAACAGCCCAGGCATCAACCGCAGGAAAGTCGTTGCACTCGTTCGCGCCAGCGTCGCTGGCACGCGCTGACGCATGGGGCGGGGATTCTGCCGGTTCACCAGGATCAGTCCGTAACTGATCAACATCGTCTGCGGCAGCATGATTCCCATGGTCACCAGGTTCAGCGTCTCTTGGTCGATGTGCGGAAGGAACTGCGCGAGTAGCACCCAGTCCAGGCGCAGCAGCGGCGCCACCATGAGGCAGCCGAATGACAGCGCCATCCAGGCCTGGTGCTCGAAGATCCGTCGCGCCTTCAGCGCGCGCACCGCCATGGCAACGGCAACAAGGGCCAACCCTCCGAAGACCCACAGCGCGATCCAGGCCACCAGATGCGCATAAATGTGGTGCGGCGGTGTCCGCGCCATATAGACCAGCACGGTCACGACCGACACGGGTACCGTGACGACATAGATCGTGCCGATGATCCGGTGCGCCTTCATGAAGCGTTTTCGGAATCCCGGCCAGAACTGCAGGCCGCCCACCAGCATGCAGAAGGAGCCGAACAGCACGTGGACGGCCATCAGCACTTGGTTGGTGCGTGGCATGGTCGTGTAGTAGATGCCCTGTTCCATGATCCGGGAGTCGGCGAAGCGCTGCGGCGAGGTGACCAGCGATAGCGCCCAGGTCTCCTCGCTGACCCGGCGGATCGTGTCCAGCGACGGATGCGCGCGAGTGTCCGTCACGGCGCGCGAGACCAGAGCCGTGGCGTCATCCGCGGTGAAGGGGAGCAGGAAACGTGTGCTGCCTTCATAAAGGGCGAACCAGCCCGAGAGCCCCATGCTCGCAACGATGACCAGGATGAACGTCAGGGAGAGCCAGCGACGGGCGGCGTTCTGGGCGGGGGTGAGGGCGGGAGCGGTGGACATTGTCGGCATCATCCTCAGTGGATTCAGGTGTCCCCGGGACGGGGCAGCGGCAGGCATCCACGTGATCGGTTGGACGCCAATCTGAACAGTGTTAAATTTCGCCTGCAGAGTAGGTTCCAAAAAGGAACCCGTCAAGCGCCGTGCCGGACATGCAGGTGACCGGGTGGTTTCATTGGGTGTGAGCAGGTGGGGGCGTCCCGGAGTCAGCGGGTTCCGGTTTTCTGGATAGTTCCAAAGCAGAACTCGCCAAGGCGCCAGCTTCCTCCTAGAATGACCTTTCCAGCCCCGGAGACCGTCATGAAGTGGGACAACATAGGCGACATGCCCTGCTCGGTGGCCCGCAGCCTCGCCATCCTGGGTGACCGCTGGACCCTGCTCATCCTCCGTAATGCCTTCCTGGCCATGCGCCGCTTCGACGACTTTCAGGCCGGCCTGGGGGTGACTCGCCATGTCCTCGCCGACCGGCTAAGTCGCCTGGTCGAGGCCGGGGTCCTGAAAAAGGTCCCCTACCAGGACAATCCTCCCCGCTACGAATACCGCCTGACCGAGAAGGGGCGGGACCTCTATCCCGTCCTGCTGGCCCTGACCAACTGGGGCGACAAGTGGCTGGACGAGGGCAGGGGTGCGCCGCTCGAGTACCTGCACAAAACCTGTGGCCACAAGTTCCGTCCCACCATGGTCTGCTCCGAATGTGGCGAGCCTGTCAGTCCGCATGACGTGATGCCGGTCGCCGGTCCGGGTCTCGCGGCGCCGCCTGCGACCGAGCCGAAGTCGGCCTGAGCCGTAACGGCATTCCCGCTTTACCGCCATCCTCCCGCGTGGCCGCCCGGTCACTCATAATTCCGCGTTTGCGTTAACAAAACCCCTTCGGATGCATACACTTGGGCACCCTGTGCGCCGGCCCGGACGCCCGCTTGGTGATGAACCAGGCAAGCGGCTCCGGCATCCCACAGTGCGTTGCGATGACCTGCGGCCTCGTTCTCCCGGGGCCAGTCTGCAGGCAAACGCTCACCATCCCACTATGGAGATCACTCATGATTTATTCGGGATCAGCCATCAGCGTCTCGCTTCTCGGCGACGGCATCGCTGAACTCAAATTCGATCTCGCCAACGAATCCGTGAACAAGTTCGACCGCGCCACCCTCACCGAGCTGGGCGCGGCCACGGAAGCGATCAAGGCGAGCAAGGACGTGAAGGGTGTCGTCGTCACGTCCGGCAAGGGTGTGTTCATCGTCGGCGCCGACATCACCGAATTCGGCGCGCTGTTCGGCGGTGGCGAAGCCCAGATCGCCGAGTGGGGCATTGGTGCCAACAAGGTGTTCTCCGCGTTCGAAGACCTCGACGTGCCCAAGGTCGTGGCCATCAACGGCTTCGCCCTCGGTGGCGGCTTCGAAATGTGCCTGGCCTGCGAATACCGCGTGATGTCTACCGCCGCCAAGGTCGGTCTGCCGGAAGTGAAGCTGGGCATCATGCCGGGCTTCGGCGGCACCGTGCGCCTCATGCGCGTGATCGGTGTGGACAATGCGGCTGAGTGGATCGCCGCCGGCGCCGAAAAGAAGCCCGACGTGGCCCTGAAGGACGGTGCCGTTGACGCCGTCGTCACGCCCGAGCTGCTGAAAGATGCCGCCATCGATCTGGTCAAGCAGTGCCTCGCCGGCAAGCTCGACTGGCGCGCCAAGCGTCAGGAAAAGCTGGACCCGATCAAGCTGAACAACATGGAACAGATGATGGCCTTCAACACGGCCACCGCGATGATCGCCGGCCAGGCCGGTCCGAATTATCCGGCGCCGAAGCTGGCCATCCAGAACATGCAGGCCCAGGCCAACAGCAAGCGTGACGACGCCATCGCCATCGAGGCCGCGCACTTCGCCAAGGCCGCCGTCACCCCGCAGGCCAACGCCCTCGTGGGCCTCTTCCTGGCCGACCAGGTCGTGAAGAAGGTCGCCAAAAAGCACGAGAAGGGTAGCGACAAGGTCATCAAGCAGGCTGCCGTGCTCGGCGCCGGCATCATGGGCGGCGGCATCGCCTACCAGAGCGCCAGCAAGGGCCTGCCCATCATCATGAAGGACATCGCCTCCAAGGCGCTGGACCACGGCATGTCCGAAGCCACCAAGCTGCTTTCGAAGCAGGTGGAAAAGGGCCGCCTCACGCCGCAGAAGATGGGTGACACGCTGTCGCTCATCCGCCCGACGCTGAACTACGGTGACTTCAAGGAAGTCGACATCATCATCGAAGCGGTGTCGGAAAACCCGAAGATCAAGACGGCAGTGCTGTCCGAAGTGGAAGGCCTGGTGAAGGAAGACACGATCATCGCGTCCAACACCTCCACCATCTCCATCTCCTTCCTGGCTGAGTCCCTGAAGCGCCCGGAAAACTTCGTCGGCATGCACTTCTTCAACCCGGTGCACATGATGCCCCTGGTCGAAGTCATCCGTGGCAAGAAGTCCTCCGACGCGGCCGTGGCGTCCACCGTGAAGCTCGCCACCACCATGGGCAAGACCCCCATCGTGGTGAACGACTGCCCGGGTTTCTTCGTCAACCGCGTGCTGTTCCCCTACTTCGGCGGCTTCGACATGCTGGTGCGTGACGGTGCCGACTTCCAGGCCGTCGACAAGGTCATGGAGAAGTTCGGCTGGCCCATGGGCCCGGCCTACCTGCTCGACGTGGTCGGTATCGACACCGGCGTGCATGCCTCCAAGGTGATGGCGGAAGGCTTCCCCGACCGCATGAAGCCTGACTACAAGTCCGGCACTGAAGTCATGTTCGAGAACAACCGCTTCGGCCAGAAGAACGGCAAGGGTTACTACGAATATGTCGCCGACAAGAAGGGCAAGCCCAAGAAGACCCCGGTGCAGGAAACCTACGACCTGCTCAAGCCGGTCGTGGCCGAGCGCAAGGAATTCGCCCCTGACGAGATCATCGCCCGCTGCATGATTCCGCTGGTCAACGAAGTGGCCCGCTGCCTGGAAGAAAAGATCGTCGCCAGCCCGGCCGAAGCCGACATGGCGCTGATCATGGGCATCGGCTTCCCCCCGTTCCGCGGCGGCGCCTGCCGTTATGTGGACCAGATGGGAGCGGCGGCCTACGTTGCCCTGTGTGAAAAGTTCGCCCACCTCGGCAAGGCCTATGAAGCGCCCCAGCTGCTGAAGGACATGGCGGCCGGCAACAAGAAATTCTTCGGCTAAGGCCCAGTACGAGATTGGAGAGTTAAAAAATGAGTCTCAATCCGCGTGATGTAGTGATTGTGGATGGCGTGCGCAGCGCCATGGGCCGTTCCAAGGCCGGCATGTTCCGCAATGTGCGCGCCGACAGCCTGTCCGCCGAGCTGGTGAAGGCCCTGTTCAAGCGCAACCCCAAGGTCGACCCCGCTGAAGTGGAAGACGTGATCTGGGGCTGTGTGAACCAGACCCTGGAGCAGGGCATGAACGTGGCGCGCAACATCGCCATGCTCGCCGAGCTGCCCCGCACCGTGCCCGGCCAGACCGTGAACCGCCTCTGCGGCTCCTCCATGCAGGCGCTGCACACCGCTGCGGCCCAGATCATGACGGGCCAGGGCGACGTGTTCGTCATCGGTGGCGTGGAGCACATGGGCCACGTCGGCATGATGCACGGCATCGACCTGAACCCGGCGGCCTCCAAGTACTACGCCAAGGCCTCCAACATGATGGGCCTGACGGCGGAAATGCTGGGCATGCTGAACGGCATTACCCGTGAAATGCAGGACGCGATGGGTCTGCGTTCCCACAAGAAGGCCTGGGAAGCGACTCTTGCGGGCCGCTTCAAGAACGAGATCATCGGCATCGAAGGCCATGACGCCAACGGCTTCAAGGTGCTGTGCGAGATCGACGAAGTGATCCGTCAGGACGCTTCGCTGGAACAGCTCGCTGCGCTGAAGCCCGCCTTCAACCCGAAGGGCGGCACGGTGACGGCCGGGACGTCTTCGGCCCTGTCCGACGGCGCCTCCGCCATGCTGATCATGAGCGCCGAACGTGCCCAGTCCCTGGGTCTGACCCCGCGCGCCAAGATCCGCTCCATGGCTGTGGCCGGCTGCGAAGCTGCCATCATGGGCTGGGGCCCGGTGCCCGCCACGCAGAAGGCACTGAAGCGCGCTGGCCTGACCATCGACGACATCCAGACGATCGAGCTGAACGAAGCCTTCGCCGCGCAGGGTCTCGCCGTGCTGAAGGGTCTGAACATCCTCGACAAGATGGAAGAGAAGGTGAACCACAATGGCGGCGCCATCGCCCTGGGTCACCCGCTCGGCTGCTCCGGTGCCCGTATCACCACCACGCTGCTGAACGTGATGGAACAGAAGGACACCGAGATCGGTCTCGCCACGATGTGTATCGGCCTCGGCCAGGGCATCGCGACGGTCATCGAACGTCTGAAGTAATTCGCGTCATTCCAGTAATTCCCGCTCCCCTTATCCGGGGGAACCGGGAACACAAGACCGCGGCCACAAGCCGCGGTTTTTTTATGTCCGTGTGATGCCGGTGCGGCCGATTCGGGGGGATGCGCAAACGGAGTCGACGTCGTCATCCGGCAGTGCCCGGCGGCATGGGCGCCGGCTAGCGGGAAGGCATGCAGACGTAACGTCGCGCCACGTCGGCATGCGCATGTCAGCGGGCTTCCCGGCTGTTGCGGAGCCGTGCCGCCCTGGAAGCCAGAAAAGTCATCCCCGGATCAGAGGTTCTCCCAGCGGTTGATATCCAGGATGCCGGCTTCGCGCGGATCCACTTCCTTTTGCCACTCGGTGACGTCGTCAAGGAACGACCAGAAGTCGGGGTGAGTGCGTCGAATGCCCCAGTGGCCAATCACGGACTCGAGTCCCTTGGCATCCTTGACCGCCAGCAGGGCATCCGTGAACTCGGAGACATCGGTGACCGGGACATCGAATGCAAAATTGGGATAGCTCGTGAGCAGCCCCGGGAAAACCATCAGGCGGTCCTTCTCTGGCTGGAAGCGCAGCGATTCGCCCATCATCCAGGCGACATTGGTGTGAGCCCGGTTGCGCAGCAACGTATAAACGGCGCGCTGACCTTCCGGTCCGCGAACGCGTATCAGCGTCGACTCCGGCAGCAGCATCACCACGGGAAGCTCCGATCCGCGCTGATGCGTAAGGCGGGAGAGGGCATTGTCTGCCACATGGAGGTACAGGGGGGCGTTGCGGCGGAAACAGGAGTTGCCCACGGGACATTGATTGATCGGGTCGGGCGAGTTCACCGCGCTCAATTTGCCCGTCAGCATGGCGGCAAATTCGCGGCGCACATCGGCCTCGAGAAAGGACAAACTGGTCGGAGTCCTGGTGTCGGCCGCGGGATAGTAGGCCCATACCTTGATCCGGCCGCTGTCCTGGTACCACTCGTTGATGAGGTCCTCGCGCGATCCTGGGGGCAGCAGGCGCAGGAAATTCATTTCCGCGCCGTGGCGGATGAGGTCGAAGAACAGCCGCGTCTGTGCCTGGTGCGAGACGGTATCGAACACATTGAAATTGGCGACCAGGCTGTAATAGGTCTGCTCGAAGAGCGGGTAGTCCAGCCACCACATCGTCTGCGGAATGTCGCCCCAGAGGCCGCGAGTCACGGACGCACTATCGTGATGGCGGACAACGGTGAGCAAGGCGTCATGGTTGTGGCTGTCGCCATCCCAGATGTCGGAAAGCGCCGGGCCCTGCGGCTCCAGGCGCGTGTATTCTGCGCCGCGTAGCTCGTTGTACTTGTTGTTCAGTCGTGTCGACCGCGTCCATTGCGTCAATAGATCCGTCATGGCGCTTTTCTGGCCCGGCATGGCCAGCAGGGGCGTGGCCTTCTCGCGGAACTGGGCGTCATTCACATACAGGTCGCTTTCCGGCGACTGGAAGAAGACCCAGAACTGGTCATTGATGACGTCGGTGGCGATGCTGCCCCGGCAAACGGGACCGCGGATGAACGTACGAACAAAGTACTCGGCATTGTCGAGCATGAAGCGGTAGCGGGCCCGCGCCGGAATGGCGGCGAAGGTGGCAAACGGATTGGCACGATCGGCCTCCGCATAGCCAGGCAGTCGGTCGAGTGTCCAGTCATTGCCGAGGAAGTCGTGGCGGATGCGGTCGCGCTTGTCGGCGGTGAGTGCCAGCGTGATGTGCGTCTTGTGCACAATTGCACCCTGCAGCGGACGCAGGCGGTAATAGAGCGGACCAGCACCGGGCGGCGAATCTGGCTGCGGCGTGGCGATCAGGGCAATCGGCTGGCCGGGCGGGGTGTGTGAACGGACCAGCTCAAAGAAATGCCCGCCCGCCGTCCCCGGAAAATAAAGGTGGGCCAGGAACAGATGTTCGTACAGCCAGCGGGACACGAGCTGGCCGCGCGCATCGGCGGGGTTCAGCAGGGCCTCCCAGGCGTCAATCTGGCGTGTCTCTTCTGGCGTGGCCGCAAGGGCGGTGGCATCCACGGGCGCGCCCTGTGCCAGCCAGGTGGTGACCGCACTGTATTCCGCCGGCGTCAGACCCGTCACGCCGAGGGGCATGCCCCGGTGCGGGACCTTGCGCGCAAATTCGCGGAAGTCGCCGGTGGTGACCGGGCACTGGTAGGTGGCATCGATGCCGATCGGCACATCGTCCGGCAGGCGGCCGTTGGGCGTGAAGTGCTGCTGGCGTCCGAGATCCAGCATGCGGCCCATCAGCGAATCACCTTCCGCGCCATCCAGCACGGAAGAGAAGCCCATCTTGCGCCACTCGCCGGTCGTTGCCGCATCCTGGAACAGCCGCGTGGGCGACTGCGTGCGCGTGCGATTGCCGTCGTACACCTTGAGTTGGGTGGCCCCGCGCAAAACGCCGTCGCCGCTACCAAGATTCAACTGGCAGGGGGCGTCGTAGCAGGCATGACAGGCAACGCAGCGGTGTTCGAACAGCGGCTGGATGGTGTTGCGGAATGAAACGGGGGACGAGGTGTCTGCCGGCTCGGCAAGGGCGGTGGCCATCAGGCAGAGGCTGGCGAGAACAAGAAGAAGAGAGCGCATGCAGGCTACCGTGGAGGGGGACTGCAGCGAGTCTACCAGCGGCGGCGTGTCTCGGGCTCACCGGCGGGTCACCATCGGGCGGCTCGCCGGTCAGCCCGATCAAATCTCGACCTGGGTGCCGAGCTCCACCACGCGGTTGGTGGGAATCTGGAAGAAGTCGGTGGCGGCGGCCGCATTGCGCGACATGGCCACGAACAGCTTCTCGCGCCACATCGCCATGCCCGGCGCCACGCTGGCGATGATGCGTTCGCGCGACAGGAAGAAACTGGTGTCCATCATGTCGAATTCGAGGCCGCCACGTGCAGCGCATTCGGCCATCAGGGCCGGCACGTCCGGTTGCTCCTTGAAGCCGTAGTAGCCGTAAATCAGGTAGAAATTGTGGGCGGCCTCGGAAATGGTCAGGCGGTCCTTTTCGTCCACGAAGGGAATGTCGCGCGTCACCAGTGTCAGCAGCACATTGCGCTCATGCAGCACCTTGTTGTGCTTCATGTTGTGTAGCATGGCGTGCGGCACATACTGGTGACTGCCCGTCATGAATACAGCGGTACCCGGCACGGTCTGCACCGAGCCACCACCGATCGAATTCACGAAAAGGCCGAGCGGCATGGTTTCGTTGGCGAGCCGGCGGAACAGCAGTTGGCGTCCTTCTTTCCAGGTCGACATCACGATGAAGGCGGTCAGGCCCACCATCAACGGGAACCAGCCGCCCTGCAGCACCTTGAGCGACGTCGCCGCAAAGAACGAGAAGTCCACCACCAGGAAGGGAATGGCGATGGCCGCGGCTGCCAGCGGATGCCATTGCCAGAGGGTGCGTGCCACCACGACGGCGAGCACCGTGTCGCAAATCATGGTCAGTGTCACCGCGATGCCGTAAGCCGAGGCCAGGTTGCTGGACGACTTGAAGCTCAGTACCAGCAGGATGATGGCGCCGAGCAGGGCCCAGTTCACCGCAGGAATGTAGATCTGGCCGATTTCACGGCTGGAGGTGTGCTGGATGTCGAGGCGCGGCAGGTAGCCGAGTTGTACGGCCTGGCGCGTGATGGAGAACACACCGGAAATGACCGCTTGCGAGGCAATTACCGTTGCGACTGTGGCCAGCATTACCAGCGGGATCAGTCCCCATTGCGGAGCCAGGCGGTAGAAGGGGTTTTCCACCGCGTGCGGATCGGAAAGGAGGAGGGCACCCTGGCCGCAGTAATTGACCAGCAGGGCCGGAAATACCATGTAGAACCAGGCCAGGCGGATGGGGCGGCGACCGAAGTGGCCCATGTCGGCATACAGTGCCTCACCGCCGGTGATGGTCAGGACGACCGCGCCCAGGGTGATGAAGGCGACGAATCCATGGGCGGCCACGAAGTCCAGCGCCCAGGCCGGATTCACCGCCTGCAGCACATGCGGATTGCGCTGGATGTTGTAGACGCCGAGCGCGGTCAGGGCCGCAAACCACAGCACCATGACCGGACCGAACAGGCGGCCCACCGAGCCGGTGCCGTGGCGCTGGATCACGAACAGCGTGATCAGCACCGCGATGGTGATGGGAATGATGAAGGGCTGGAATCCGGGGGTGGCGACTTCGAGGCCTTCCACGGCAGAGAGCACGGAGATGGCGGGCGTGATGATGCCGTCACCGAAGAAGAGGGCAGCGCCGAACAAACCGATCATGATGAGGATGCGACGACGCGTGGGGTGCGCGACCTCATTGCGCAGGGTCAGCGCCAGCAGCGCCATGATGCCGCCTTCGCCGTTATTGTCCGCCCGCATGATGAAGGCGATGTACTTCAGGGAGACGATGATGGTGATCGACCAGAAGATCAGTGACAGGATGCCGAGGACATTGCTGTCGTTGATGGCCAGTCCGTGACTGGCGTGGAAGCATTCCTTGAGGGCATACAGGGGGCTGGTGCCGATGTCCCCGAAGACGACGCCGAGGGCGCCCAGCGTCAACGTGGCGGTGGACGATCTATGGCCGGCGGTATCGGTCGCCTGCATGGTTTTTCCCCTGGGCAGCGGCGGCGGCCGGTGGCGCTCTCCGGTGATGGAAAGGCGCTCGCGGGCCATGCCGGCTTTGGCAGATGGCGTGAGGGAGCGCATCTTACACTGGCGGGCCCCCCGCGAGGCAACGGGGGAGAAGGCGGGGCGCCGGCGAAAAAAAGGCAAACCGGCTTTGCCTTTCCGGGGCGCTCGTATATCATGCGCGCCTCGCGACGGTACGCCGCCGCGATCCCCGGTGAGGTGGCCGAGTGGTTGAAGGCGCACGCCTGGAAAGTGTGTATACGCTAATACCGTATCGAGGGTTCGAATCCCTCCCTCACCGCCAGACATTCGAAGAAGGCTCCGCATTGCGGGGCCTTTTTCGTTTCCGGGCCTCACGGAGGGATTTGAACCCGAAGGAGGGTTCGACAAAACGGCCGCAGGACGGCCTAACCGCATTGGTGTGTCCGGCGCCCTTATGGGTGAGCGCCTCCGGGGGGAGGGCGCTGCCAGAATGGGGAAAGGTGAGGGCGGCCCGGGTCGGCGCTCCGCCGGCACTCCTTTGGCAAGAACGAGAACAACAAGAATGCGACTCCTCTCCCCGAAGTCCCTGCCCGTCCTCGCGGCGGGCCCGATGCTCGCCATGGCACTGACCGCCCAGGGCGCCTCCAGCGGCAACCTCATCGTCAACGGCGGTGCCGAGACCGGCAAATGCGTCAATGAATGGATCACGGCCACCACCGTGCCCGGCTGGACCACCACCCAGGGTAATCCCGCTGTCGTCTGCTACACGATCACCAGCATCGGCACCCCGAGTAGCAGTACCCAGGGCAGTGCCTTCCTGGCCGACGGTCCTTACGGCGACTCCGCCCTCTCGCAGACCATCAATGTAGCGTCCGCGGCCTCGGCGATCGACAGTGGCTCGGTGACCTACAACCTGTCCGGCTGGCTGGGTGGATACTCGACCTACAATGGTCAGGCGACCGTGCTGCTGACTTTCCTGGACGCCAACGGCAAGAACCTCGGTGCGGGTCAGATCGGCCCTGTCACCCCATATGATCGCGGCTACTCCACGAAGTTGCTGTCGCTTGCGTCCAGTGGTGCGGTACCGATCGGCACCCGCCTGATCTCGGTCTTGCTGCAGTTCAACAAGACCAACGGCTCCCAGAATGTGGGCTATGCCGACAATCTCTCCCTGACGCTTTCCACCCCCGTAACGGCACCCGCGTTGACGCCGCCGGTATCGGCAGTGCCGGCATTCGACCATGTTTTCGTGGTCATGATGGAAAACACGGACTATTCGCAGATCGTGGGGGATCTTGCCGATGCGCCCTACATCAATGGCCTGTTCTCGCAGGGTGCACTGCTGACCAATTACAACGGCGTCTATCACCCGAGCGACGAAAACTATCTGGCACTGGCAGGGGGCGATACCTACATCACCGGGGCGACCTACTATCCCAATGTGAATGATCCCAATCGTCACATCGGCGATCTGGTCGAAGCGGCCGGCAAAACCTGGATGTCGTATGAAATGGGGATGGGTACGTCCTGCAATACGAACAACAACTTCGACAGCCATTTCCACGCCGACGATGCGCCGTTCATGAACTACACGAACATCTCGGGCAACCTGTCGCGTTGCCAGGCGCATCTGGTGGATCTCAGCCAGATGACCACGGATCTGCTGTCGACCAGCACCACGCCGGCGTTTGCCTGGGTGGCGGCCGACAACTACTACAACGGTGAAGATGCCTACTACAACAACGGCATGAGCATGAGTGCGAGCATCCAGGCCCAGAACTCCTGGTTGAGCCAGACACTCCCGACCATCTTCAATTCGCCTGCCTGGCAGCAGCAGAAGTCGCTGCTGATCCTCACCTGGGACGAGTCCTCCACCGGATCCTGGGTGGCGAGCAGCTCTACCTACAACCAGGTGGTGGGCGTGGCCCTGGCGTCGCAGGGGGCCGTGAAGGCCGGCTACACAAGCCCTCGTGCCTATGACCACTACAGCATCAGCCGCACCATCGAAAGTGCGCTGGGTCTGGGCGGCATCACCCCCAACGACATTTATGCGCAGCCGTTGAACGACGTATTCACCGGCAATGGCGTACCGCTGGCGACGCTGACGACCACGACGCCCACGGTCAGCAGCGGGGCCAACATCACGTTCACGTACCTGACGCCTTACGCGACGTTCAGCGCGAAGAACTGGGTGGGCATTTACCCCGCTGGCGTGACGCCGGGCAGTACGTCGGCCAAGTCCTGGCAGTATGCGTCCTCTGCCACCGGCAATCTGACGTTCAGCACCTCGGGGTTGTCCGCAGGCAGCTATGTGGCGTACTACCTCTACAACGATGGCTACCAGTCGCTGATGCAGCCGGTGCCCTTCACCGTGCAATGAGGGTGTGCCACTGAAACGAAACAGCCCGCATCAAGCGGGCTGTTTCGTTTGTGGTCCTGGTCATGCGGAAGGCGGTGGTGCGGCACTGGCGCCGACCGGGGCCGCCATTGCGCCTTCGTGGTCGAGCAGCCAGCGCTTGCGGGCCAGTCCGCCCACATAGTTCACGAGCTCCCCCGCGCTCCCCACCAGCCGGTGGCAGGGCACGATGATGGCCAGTGGATTGCGGGCCGCGGCCGACACGACCTCGCGAATCGCGCTCGGCTGTCCGATCAGGCGGGCAACGTCTGCATAGCTCCGGAGACAGCCGGCGGGGATGCTTCGCAGTGCGTTCCACACCTGACGCTGAAAGCGTGTGCCCGAGGCATGTACCGGAATCAAGTGCACGGCCCCCATGTCCTTGCCGCTCAGATACGCGGCCAGCGGGGCCTTGATGGCATCCGGCGCAGGCCTTTGCTCAAGCGTCAGCGTACCGAAGCGTCGCGCCAGCATCTGGCGGAAGCGGGATTCATGATCCTGGAAGTCCAGCGCACACAGATAGCCACTGCAATGGGCAATCAGCAGCACTCCCATGGGAGAAGAAACAATGTCGAAATAAACGGGTGGGGTCATGGCGGCGCTCCTGTCGTCATGGCCATGCCAGTCTGTCAGGGCGACGTGACGGGCAGTAGGTGAGCTTTGTTCGTGTTTGTTGGGAATTTATGTGGCGTTTGAGGGCAATTGCGCATTGCCGCTGGCACATGGTCCCCGTTGCTCGCCTTCGCTTCTCCGAACTACAGGGGGCGGAGAGTGCTGGCCCCGCCAGCTTCCCGGCCGGCGGACATCAGGTATGGCATGGAAAGGAGGGGCACGCCCTCCCCATTCGGGGAATTTGCGTCTCCTTCCGATAACTGGTGCTTATGTGGCCTCAGGCGGTGTCCGTGCGGTCATCGTCACGACGGGCTTTGGATTTTGACAGGATGGCCCTATACTGCCGCCCGCTGTGGCAACCCTGCCGGTTCCCCCGCAACGCTAAGCAGCAAACCCCGCCAGGTCCGGAAGGAAGCAACGGTAGTTGTGATGTGTGTGCCGGGGTCGGGCTGGCAGGGGGGCCTCCCTTTTAGGATGTTTGGTCGTGAGCAGTGCTCACAACCAAACACGCCGGTCCCGG
>DASSUO010000217.1:0-3181 GCA_035706925.1 Moraxellaceae bacterium | reverse complement strand
TCGTCTCGGCATTCCTGGCCGAGAGCTTTCCCACCGGATCGGCAGGTGTCGGTAGCGACGTGCGCATTTACACGCCGACGCTGGCGGCAGGAAAAGGATGGGGCGACTTCGACGTACAGTCGACGTTGAGCTACTCGATGCCCGACCACGACGAGAAGAAGCTGGGACATCAGACCGGCTGGAACACAGCCCTCCAGTATCATCTGGCCCGGCACTACTGGCCGGAAATCGAGTACAACCAGATCCGCTATACCTACGGGCCTCATGATGGCCAGACCCAGGGTGTCGTCACCGCCGGCATCGTCACCAAGTGGCCCTTGCAGAACCGGCTGGCGGCCGTCTTCGGCGTTGGCTACCAGCAGCCCGTGACGTCCTTTCACACGTACAACCATGCGGTAACGGCTACTGCCCGCCTGGCATTCTGAGCACCGACGCGCGCACCAATAAAAAGGCCGGCAAGATTGCCGGCCTTTTCACTTTCCGCAGTATTACTTGGCAGCGGGCGTGGCGCCTTCCACCTTCTTGCTTTCCGCCTTCTTCATGGCCTTTTTTCCGGCCTTCTTCTTGCCGTGATGCTTGTGATGCACGGCCTTCTTCGCCGGGGCCTTGGCAGGCGCCTGGGCAGTCGGCGTGGCACCGGTGACGGGGGCCGGAGCCTCGGCAGCGAAGCTCAGGCCGGCAACGGAGGCAAACAGGACAGCAGCGAGGGTACGGGACAGTTTCATTTCAGCAATCTCCTGGGGATGAGAGGCGCCGTTGGCGTCTTGAGGCTAGATTGCTACCGCGGCACCTACCGGAAGCTGGGCGCTGCATGAACATTCGTTAAGGTACAACGCCATCGCTGCAATGAGGCCGTGCCCGCAGAGTCGCCGCCGTAGACAACGGTGTCGCGTTGCACCACGACACCGTTGAGGACCATCGCACTAGAACAACTTGCCGACGTTGAACAGGACGAGCAGACCCAGAACGGCAAACAGTGCCGCCGTCACGGGATGGATGATGCGCAGAGGAATACGACGCGTAATGCGCTCGCCGAGGAATACGACCGGTACATTCGCCAGCATCATGCCGATCGTGGTGCCCGCGACAACCGCCATCAGATTGGGATACTGGGCCGCCAGTGCCACGGTCGCCACCTGGGTCTTGTCACCCATTTCCGCGATAAAGAAGGACACGAAAGTGGTGGCGAAGACACCGTACTTTGTTGTCGGCGTCTCGTCTTCGTCGAGGGTATCGGGAATGAGGGTCCAGGCGGCCATCGCGAGGAAGCTGCCCCCGATGATCCACCGCATCACGACCGGACCGAGCGCGTGCATGATCCATGCACCGACAGCGCCAGCGGCCGTATGATTGAAGAGGGTGGCAGCAAGAATGCCGAGGATGACGGGAACGGGCTTGCGAAACCGTGCGGCGAGGACGAGCGAGAGCAGTTGCGTCTTGTCGCCCATTTCAGCGAGGGCAACGAGGCCCAGCGAGACGAGGAAAGCTTCCATTTGATGACTCCGGCCGGGAATACCCATGACTGCACGCCACCCCGGCCTCTGGTGGTGGTGCAGTCAAAGGTCTTGCCAAGTCGAAGACCGGCGACGCCATGCCTTGCGGCAAGTATGTTGACGTCGCCCCCGCTGGACCCGCGGGCGGCTACTCCCCAATGACGGCCGCGATTCTAGTCAGCAGGGCAGGAGCCGACAAGCCGCGCCGTCGGCACACGACGACGGATTGATCGCGGACAAACGACATGTTCCGACCGGCTTCGCAGTGGCGCCGGGGAAGCCTATGCTCGACCGCATCTCCCCGTTGCGCCGGATACCGCATGTCTCCCACTCCTCCTCCTCGCCCCCCTCTTCCCCGCAGCATCTGGGTACTGGGATTCGTCAGCCTGCTGATGGACGTGTCTTCGGAAATGATCCATAGCCTGCTGCCTCTCTTTCTCGTTACCTCGCTGGGCGTGAGTGCGATGGCGCTGGGATTGCTGGAAGGGATTGCGGAGGCCACTGCGCTCTTCATGAAGATGGCGTCGGGCACGCTCTCGGACTATATCGGCAAGCGCAAACGGCTTGCCGTGCTGGGCTATGCCATGGGCGCCTTCAGCAAGCCCTTCTTCGCGCTGGCCACGGTGGCAGGCGTCGTGTATGCCGCGCGCATTGTCGATCGCGTGGGCAAGGGCATCCGCGGCGCCCCGCGCGATGCACTGGTCGCCGACCTCGTGCCGCCGGAGCAACGCGGTGCCGCCTTCGGGCTGCGGCAGTCGCTCGACACGGTTGGCGCCTTTGTCGGCCCCCTGCTGGCCATTGCGCTCATGCTGCTCTGGGCCGACAACTTCCGGGCCGTGTTCTGGGTTGCGGTGATTCCGGGCCTTATGGCAGTGGGGCTGCTCATGGCCGGCGTGCAGGAGCCCGAGGTCAGCCAGCCCCGGAAACAGAAGAATCCCGTTCATCGCGACAACCTCCGCCGGATGGGTGCCGCCTTCTGGTGGGTGGTGGGCATTGGTGCGCTGTTCACGCTGGCGCGCTTTTCGGAGGCCTTTCTCGTGCTGCGCGCACAAGGCACCGGCATGACGCTGGCCTGGGTGCCGCTGGTGATGGTGGTGATGAGTGCCGTGTATTCGCTGTCGGCCTATCCCTTCGGTGCGCTTGCCGACCGCATCGCACATGCGCCGTTGCTCATGATGGCGCTGGTGTGCCTGATTGCCGCCGACATTGTCCTGGCGCATGCGGCGCACTGGAGCGGTGTACTGACGGGCGTGGCGATCTGGGGGCTGCACATGGGGATGTCGCAGGGGCTGATGGCGACCATGGTGGCCGACACCGCGCCGACTGACCTGCGCGGCACGGCCTTCGGCATCTTCAATCTGGCCAGCGGCATCGCCATGCTTCTCGCGTCAGGAATCGCCGGGCTGCTGTGGGAATCGCTGGGTCCGCGCTGGACCTTTTTGACCGGAGCCGGCTTCAGTGCCGCCGCCTTGCTGTTGCTGGCGCTGCGCTACCGGTCACTCGTCCCTGCCCACCGCCGCTGACAGGCAGCGCCGGACATCATGTCGTGACGCCGCGCCCGCCATGGTCATGGTCATGGTCATGGTCATGGTCATGGTCATGGTCATGGTCATGGTCATGGTCATGGTCATGGTCATGGTCATGGTCATGGTCATGGTCATGGTCATGGTCATGGTCATGGTCATGGT
>DASSUO010000216.1:0-2911 GCA_035706925.1 Moraxellaceae bacterium | reverse complement strand
CATGCGATTGGCGCAGCGCAGCGACCAGCTCGGAGTAGGTAGGCAGATCGAGCTGCGCGGCGTGTTCGTCCAGAGAGTTGATTGCCAAAAAGGTCATGGTTGAAGGCCCGGCCTATCCGGGCTGGTGTTGAGACTTATTCGCCGGATGCTTCTGCTTTAATCGCGTCGGCCAGAGGCAAGCCGTTGACAAACCATTCGGTTCCGTCCCACAGGTAGTTGTATTCCTGGGCACCGTAGCGGCCTTCCTTAATTGCGATTTCGACCGTTGGCCCGTAGCCTGCTTCGCTTTCTTCTTCGCCGCGGTCGCGCCCGTAGGCCACGCAATAGCCCTTCACAGCCTTGCCGAAAGAATGACCGGCAGGACATTCGACGGACTCGCCCAGCACGGACAGGTCGCCCAGCGCGATCAAAGCGTCCACCTTTGCCTGATCGTTGTAGTGTTCAAGCAATATCTGGCCGTTGTGCGACAGGTAGCCATCAAAGTGGCAATAGATCGAGCCGAAACGGCCGTCAGACAGCTTTGCGGTGATAAGTGAACGAGTTGCCATGTTTGCTCCGTGTTGAGTTGCGATGTTCGCAGTATAGCGCAACTGTTAACAGAGCAAACAATACTCGACTGTTTTATGTCCCCATTTCGTAAGCCTGCCGAATCTCGCGCAGCGTCTCGGCAGCAGCACGACGACGCTCTTGCTCGCGCAGTGCGGCAGCGGTAAACATCGAATGCACGGCCGGGTTCACGAACCAGGCGCGCGGCTTCCCATCGGTATCCAGCGCGTCCGGGTCAGGGGCGAGCCAGTCCATCGTGCAGAGCGCGTCGATGATCTGCCGCAGCTCCCACCACTCCAGCCGGCGCGAAGCCTTCCACAGCAGCGAGATGTCGCGCTTGGTGATGCGCTCGAAGCCTTTGGCGAGGATCAGCCGTGCGAGCTGGCGGATGTGCTCCTGGCGGTCGTTCGCGTCCACGATTTCGGAATAGAAGTGGATCGCATGGTGCAACAGGGTGCCACACAGCAGGCGCTCGACTTTATCGGCGGTGTGCCCGTCCACCATGCGCTCGGTCGGGTAGACACCATCGGTCGCGCAGTCGATCACGTGATAGGTCAGCAACAGCCGCGCATAGAGCCCATCCCATTTCCCGAGCCAGGCTTGCACGTGCGGGTGGTCGAAGGCGTCGATCATGCGCTTGGCGTAGCGGGCCACCTTCTCGCGGGACCGGTGCGCTTCCTCGGTGAGCAGCACGGGCGAGGTCGACGGCCCGATCCCAGCGAGGTGATCGAACAGCCGGCCGAAGTCCTCCATGGCCCGCATATCGGGCGCGCGGTCCACGTCCAGCACAGCGGGCCGGGCGACCAGCACCATGAACCGCTGCAGCAACCCGTCATTGCCCATACCCGAGGCCACGCGGCGCATCATGTCGGGCTGCACACCACCGATGATGCACGTCGACCAGTTCGGCACCACGACCGAGCCGCGGGTGATGCGGTCGATCGAGCGCCGGCCGCCGTTGTACGCCTCCAGCCAGTGCGCGCGATCCATCGAGGCGCCCTTGTTCGCGCCCTTATAGGCATCCATCGAGGCGAACCAGCCGGTCAGCTCGTCCTTCAGGGTGAGCACGCCCCGGGGGTTGTCCTTCAGCACTTCGGTCAGGGCTTCGACGGTGATGTCCTCCACGACCAGGCGCTGCATCGCGGGCGGTTTCGGCTCCAGCGCGGCCAGGGATTTGTCGGCCTTTTTGGCTTCCTTCCACTGGTCGTGCTGGTCTTTGTGCTCGGCGAAGGCGCGGGCGTTTTCCTCGGCCATACGGTGGTCGATGCGCTTGACGTGGCGCACGGCCTTCGAGATAGCCGGCGATTTCTTAGTCGACGGGTCGCCCACAAACGCCACCCACAGGCGGGCCGATTCAGTCCACGTCGGGTCGTGGCGCTTGGGCTGCAGGCGCACGCCATCGGTGATGCACGCGGCAGCCGCCACCAGGGCACCCAGGGCGATGATCGCGGGGTCGCACCCGGTCAGATCAGCCTGGTCGCGCACATAGGGCACGAAGGCGTCCGGCAGCACGTCCAGAGGCAGAGCGGGAGGCGGCTGCACCCCGAACACGTCCAGCGGGGCACCGAAGCCGGCGGTGTAAACCGGTGCGTTATCGTTGGCCGGCGGGTCGAGGATTTCGCCAGTCTCAGGATCGACGCGAGGGGCCGGGGCAGGGGCGGCAGGACGAGGCGGGCGCGCAGGGTGCTCACGCGCGGGGATAGCCCGAGGGGACGCGAGCCCGGCCCGTATGCCGCTGTTAATCGTGGCCTTGGCCTCGGAGGCGGTCAGGCCGCACACCATGGCCGCATCCTGAAGGGCCCCGCGGATCGTGGATTCGCTGATGCCGCCAGTGTGGATGAGCTGCGCCAGGCCATACGCCTCGCCATTCAGCAGGTCGTTGCGGCCACCAGGCTGCGCGCTGCGAAGGCGCTGCACGGCCGACTCCAGCGCGGTCATACAGTAGCGGCTGGCCTCCGACGAGGCGGGCACCACCGGACCAGGCGCGGCAGCAGGGGCGGCAGGTTTCGCGGCTTCCTTGGCCTCGCGGTCGGCATCCTTGGCCGCCTGCACGGTGCGCTGCAGCTTCGCCAGCACCTCGGGCGCAATCGGGTTGATGGTGTCGGGCGTGCCGGGGATGCGGTTGCCGGTCATCGTGAAGAACTGCCGACCGCAGAACACCTCGATGCCGATGCCGTTGTGCTTGAACGTCTCGGTTTCGCCCGAAACGATGATGTGCAGCCCCTTGCCGCTTGGGGAGACTTCCGCCCACGAGGCGCACGCGGCCAGGATAGCGTCGGCGCGCTTTTGCTTTTCGGGGTCGTCCTTGATGTCGAGGTCGATGCCGATCAGACCGTCGCCAGGCAGGAACGCGAAGCCGACACCA
>DASSUO010000215.1:0-30477 GCA_035706925.1 Moraxellaceae bacterium | reverse complement strand
GTGCACGGTATCGCCCTCGGCAAAACGGATGCGGGACAGCGGTGCGTTGTTGCGCGCGTAGACGCGGGTTTCCTCGCTCTTGGGAAAGAGCACGGTCAGGGAGCGCGCATCGATTTCGATCATGACCCCGAGGCCGAGTTCGGTCTCGGTATCGGAGATCCAGCGCTGGCCAATGGCCGGAGAAAACACAGCAGCAGTCATCAAGGAGTCCTGGAAAAGCTTGTCAAAAATGGGTCAGAACGGAGCCGGCCGGTGGAAGCGTAGCCGGCCCCCGTGAACAGGATGGACGAAACCCAGCGTCTCGGCATGGAGGCAAAGGCGCGAGTCGGGCGGACAGGCCTCTGGCGGGGCATAAAGGGGATCGCCCAGCAGGGGATGTCCGAGGGCCAGCATGTGGACGCGCAACTGGTGCGAACGGCCGGTATAGGGGATCAGCTCGACGCGGGTGACTCCGGCGCCACGGCCCGTGACGCGCCACAGTGTCAGCGCGGGCTGGCCGTTCTCGATATCGACGACGTGACGCGGCTTGGTCGGCGGGTCGTAGCGCAGGGGCAATTCGATGCGTCCCTCGCTCTCGGCAACGTGACCCAGAGCGAGTGCGGCATATGCCTTCTCGATCTCGCGGTCCTGGAACTGCCGGGACAGTTCACGATGGACGTCGGCATCGCGCGCCACGACCAGGAGCCCCGAGGTGTCCCGATCGAGGCGGTGCACGATCCGGGCGCCTGGATACTCGTCCTGCAGCCGTGCGATCAGGCAGTCCTGCTTGTCTTCGCCACGGCCCGGCACGCTCAGCAGGCCGGTGGGCTTGTCGACCACAAGAAGGTACTCATCGGCGAAAAGCACGACGGGAACTGCGGCGGGATCCAGGGCAAAGGCGGGCAGGGCGGGCATGGGCGGCGGAGGCCGTCTCGACAGCAGGGGAGCGCATTGTAATGCAGGGCGAGGGCGCGGTCATTCCGGACTGATGGATTGTTGCAGGGAGCGAACGCACTTTCCCGGGCGGCCGTCTGTATCGGACGTCTGCTCCGGACGATGATCTGATCCATCAGTCGCGGTCATGCGGCACAGTGTCGAAATGGAGTGATCATGTTCCCCTCCCTGTTCCTGTCTCACGGGTCCCCCATGCTGGCCGTTGAGCCCGGCGTATATGGCGCGGCATGGCGACAGATCGCCGACTCCCTGCCGCGGCCGGAGGCAATCCTGATGATCTCCGCCCACTGGACCTCGGCTGTACCCGGTCTGTCACTGGCGCCGCGTCCTGAAACCATTCATGACTTCGGCGGCTTCCCTTCCGTGCTCTATTCGGTCCGGTATCCCGCACCGGGAGCACCGGCGCTGGCGCAGGAAGCGGCAACCCTGCTGGCGAGTGCAGGCATCACGACGGCGCTCGAACCGGACCGGGGTCTGGATCATGGCGCATGGGTCCCTCTCCTGCACATGTATCCGGGCGCGGACATTCCGGTTAGCCAGATGTCGGTGCAGCCCGGCAAGGACGCAGCCTGGCATGTGGCGCTCGGGCGCGCCCTGCGTCCGCTGCGCGAGCGCAATGTGCTGGTCGTGGGTTCCGGCAGTCTGACGCACAACCTGCACGATTTCGACTTCGGCGAGTTCAATGTGGATCGTGCCCTGCCTTACGTGAAGGAGTTCCAGTCGTGGATGGTGGCTGCCCTGGACAAGGGGGACGACGCGCATCTGGCCAACTGGCTGCAGGAGGCGCCGTGGGCGAAGCGGGCGCACCCGACGCCGGAACACCTGCTTCCGCTTTTCGTGGCATATGGTGCGGTGGGCGACGTGTCGCGGGTTGACCGTCCGCTCGCGAACTACTCGGGCGGCGCATTGGCCATGGATTGTTTCGTCTTTTCCTGAGGGCGTTCGCGTCAAGGTACCAGCACGGCGGCGCCCACGAGGTGACCGTCACGAAGGTCACGCAACGCGGCATTGGCATCGGCCAGCGGGTAACACGTCGTGTGTACGTGCAGTGGGTAGCGGGCAGCGATGCGGAAGAATTCTTCGCCGTCAGCCCGTGTCAGGTTGGCGACGGAGCAGATCCGGCGCTCTTCCCACAGTAATGCATACGGAAATGACGGGATGTCACTCATGTGGATGCCGGCACAGACAACAATGCCGCCCTTGTCGACATGCCGCAGTGCCTGCGGTACGAGATCTCCCACCGGTGCGAACAGCAGGGCCGCGTCCAGCCGGGCAGGGGGCATGTCGCTGCTGGCACCGGCCCAGGTCACGCCGAGATCGAGGGCCAGCGTCTGTGCGTTGGTGTCTCCCGGGCGCGTGAAGGCATATACCTCACGCCCTTGCGCGAGGGCGACCTGGGCGATGAGGTGGGCAGCAGCACCGAATCCATAGAGGCCGATCCGGCGCGCATCGCCGGTCATGCGCAACGCGCGATAGCCGATAAGGCCTGCACACAGCAGCGGGGCGGCCTCGGCATCGGAATAGCCCGCAGGCAAATGAAAGCAGAATCGCGCTTCCGCGACAGCGCGGTCGGCATAGCCCCCCTGCAACGTATAGCCCGTAAAGCGGGCGGCATCGCAGAGGTTCTCACGTCCGGCAAGACAGAACCGGCAGCGGCCGCAGCTGAATCCGAGCCAGGGAACCCCGACTCGATCACCGACTTCAAAGCCGGTCACCCCGTCGCCAGTCGATTCAACGGTGGCAACGATTTCATGGCCGGGAATCACGGCGTGCCCTGGCCAGGGCAGTTCGCCATCGACGACATGCAGGTCAGTGCGGCAAACGCCGCAGACATGAACGCGCAATCCCAGCTGCCCCGGGCCCGGCGCGACGTCGGGTAACGTCACGGCCTGCAGGGGCGCGCCGGGATGGGAACACACCATGGCTCGCATGCCGGATTCCCGCCTTACCGCGCGACGAGGCCGCCATCGACCGCCAGCGTTTGCCCCGTCACGAAGCCCGCCTGCGGTGAACACAGCCACACTGCCGCTTCTGCCACTTCGGCAGCAGTCCCCATGCGATTCATTGGATGCAGTGCGGCAAACTGGGTTTCCGCCGCGGGATCCTGGTGCGTGATCCGGTCAATCATCTCGGTCTTGATGGCGCCGGGGCAGACCGCATTCACGCGAATGCCTTGCGTCGCATACTCAAGGGCGGCGGTTCGCGTGAGCTGGACGACTCCGCCCTTCGAGGCACAGTACGCGGGAAGCCCCACAAACCCCACCAGGCCTGCCACCGACGCGACATTGACGATTGCCCCCTGATGCTGGCGTTCCATGAGGCGCAACTGCTCCCGCATGCAAAGGAACACGCCGCGAAGATTCACGCCGATGACACGGTCGAAGTTTTCCAGGGTCGACTCCGCAAGAGGGGCCATGTCGCCTTCAATGCCGGCGTTGTTGCACGCGGCATCAAGGCGGCCATAGGCCGTCATTGCTTCGCGGTGCAGACGCTCCACCTGTGCCGGATCCGCCACATCGGTAGCGACAAACAGGGCGCGACGGCCGAGTTCCCGTACCGCACCGGCAGCGGCTTCGCCGCGTACCGCATCCCGATCGGCCAGCACCAGGTCGCAGCCCGCCCGGGCAAAGGCAAGGGCAATGGCCATGCCGATGCCGGTCGCCGCACCCGTAACCAGTGCAACGGAGTCCTTGGGATACATGATGTCTTCCTCCTGAATGGGTTGCCGTCGATGCTGACAAACCCGGGAATCAGGGTGTTGATCTGCCTCAATCCCCGGGTCGCGACTCCCGCCGCGGACACGTACCCGCACCTGACTCCACGCAGAATCGCGGTCTGAAGAGGCTGCCTTTCGGTCCCGACTCGCTTACTGTAGCCGGAATGGCGGAAGGCGGCCTGTGGCCTCCTTCCGTTGCCGACTTCCACCAACCCGTTCCTGCACATGAACTCCGCCTCGCCGACATCTGCCACCGTTCTCGCCATCGATGATTCGCCCGATGAGCTGTCGCTGCTGACCGGGTTCCTCCGCGCCGCGCGGTTGCGCCTGATCGTCGCCTTTGAGGGACAGAAGGGCTGCCAGGCAGTAGCCCAGGCACTCCTTCAGCAAGACCCGGCGCATTCTCCGTCGCTGCATTCACTGGCCCGCCAGGTCGGAACCATTGAAAAGCGCCAGACTGAACTGTTCCGTCCGGCCAGCGGATTGCCCGTTTTTGCCTGGTTACGGAAGGAGAGGCTGCCGCTCGCCCGTCCCCCCGTTGCGGAAAGCGATCTCGATAGCCAGCCGATCGCCGACCAGGTCGGTTACCGCATTCCCGGCAACTTCACTACGAAGTCCCGGAAGCGCAGGAGCGTCACTCCACGTGACAACCGGCAAGTTCGCCGTGAGTCCTCGGGGCGCGATTCATGACTCGCCGCGCTCCCGTCCGGCTCTGGCTGCTCGTCGGCCTGCTCATCAGTGTCACCCTCGGTCTCCTGCAACTGGCCCGCCAGGGCTTTTTCGAGGTCGGGCTTGCCCAGGGGCAGGCGCTCGATCGTTCAGTCCGGGTGTTCCGGGATCCGGCCGGGACGATGGACATAACGGGAGCGGCCCGTGCACAGGTAGCCGGACGATTCCTGGTTCCCTCGGAACACGACCTGGTGTTCGGGTATACCCGTGACGTCGTCTGGACCACAGTGCTGCTGCAAAACGACGGCACCGAACCGGTCGAGCGGTATCTCGAAGTAGGCCCCCCCCGCCTCACCGATGTCCGGGTTTTCGTGGAGGAGGGCGACGGTCGATTCCGCGAACTGCGTGGCGGTTTGCAGGTGCCGGTACACCAGCGACTGATCCCGGTCCGCCAGACCGTCTTTTCACTTCTGCTGCCCGCTCGCAGCAGTATGCGCGTCTATGTGCGCCTGGTGAGCGGTAACGCCATGGCAGTGGACCTTCGACTGTGGGACCCGGAACGCTTCGTTGAAGCCACACGACAGGTCGACCTGCTCAATGGCCTCCAGTTTGGCGCGTTGCTACTGTTTGCGCTGTACGCCTTTGTCACTTCAGTAGCCGTACGCGAACGCCCTTACTTTTACTTTGGCCTCACGCTGCTCAGCTATGCGGTCTATGACATCACGATCCTGCAATACGGCTACCAGTACCTGTGGACCAACAGTGCTGCGTGGAGCTTGCGGGGGCCAGGCGTCATGTTGGCGGTGGCCGCATTCAGTCTGGGACAGCTCATTACCGGCATGCTGGATAGCCGTACGCATCTCCCGGTCTGGGACCGGTGGCTGCGAGGATTCAGCATGCTGGCGCTGGCCACGGTTCCCGGCCTGCTCTTCGGCGACTACCCAGCCTGGGTGCAGGGCCTCAACTGGCTGGCACTGGCACAGCTGTTCCTGACCATCAGCGCCACCCTGCAGGCCGTCTTCAATGGCCAGCGCGGGGCAGCACTCTTGCTGGGCGCCTTCCTGCTGCTCTGGTTCACCTCATTGTTGCGTGTCGGGCAGATTCTGGGACTGCTTCCGCGCGACATTCTGGCCGAATACTCACAAGGCTGGTCAATGGTGGTGGGCGGATTGCTCATGGCCATGACACAGGCCGATAGAGCGCGACGCCTGGATGAAGATCGAGAAGCAGTGCAGGAGCGCGCTGATTGATGCACAGGTATCGGCCCGTGAGCACGCCGAATCGGCCGTCGTGGAACGTACCTGCGAACTGATGGAGCCCACCTCGCAAAACTGACCCCTCTAGCGCGAAAATCCCGTCGAGGCAACGCAACGACACGGCGAAGAGGCCTTGACCCGCACGTCAGGTCATTTCAACCCCAGGCGTCGCGCCAGCTTGTGCAGATTGCTCCCATCCACTCCCAGCCGGGTCGCGGCCAATCGCCAGTTTCCATCAGCATCACTCAGCGCTTGCTGTATCGCTGCTCTCTGCGTGGAATCGACCTGTTCGCGCAACGACGCGGAAGTGGGTGACGGGTGCGAAGACAGCATCGCCTCGCCCGATGCCTGCGAAGCGACGACGGATCGAATCTGAGGGTCGGCACCGTCCAGATCCAGCAAACCTGCATCCAGCGTGACGATGTCATGTCGCCGGGCGCCGCGACTGACTGCTTTCAGTGCGGCCCGGCTTATCACATGCTCGAGCTCCCGTACGTTGCCTGGCCAGGGGTACCTGCGCATGGCCAGCTCCGCCTCGGGCGCCAGCCTCAGGCTGCGCAAGCCAAGGCGTGCCCGGTTGAGTTCGAGAAATCTCCCTGCGATGAGCAGCACGTCATCACCGCGCTCCCGCAAGGGCGGGATTGGGAGGGGATAGACCGAAAGACGATGGTAGAGATCGGCACGGAAAAGGCCGTCTCGAACGCCTTGGCGAAGGTCCCGGTTGGTGGCGGCAATGATGCGAACATCCACACGACGGGGGTAGTCCTCGCCAAGGCGCTGGATTTCTCCGTTCTGCAAGGCCCGCAGGAGCTTTGCCTGTACCGGCAGCGGCAATTCCCCCACTTCATCCAGAAAGAGCGTGCCACCATCCGCGGCCTCGAATCGGCCGGCGCGATCTGACGTCGCGCCGGAGAATGCGCCCTTGCTGTGCCCGAACAATTCGCTTTCTGCCAATGATTCGGGCAATGCCGCGCAATTGACGTGAACCAGGGGCCGCTCCTTTCGCAGGGAGCAACGATGCAGGCGGCGCGCCAACAGTTCCTTGCCGGTGCCGGTTTCACCCAGCAGCAGTACGGGAAGATCGGAATCCGCAACCACATCGATCTCGCGCAGCAGCGCCTGCATGGCGGGACTATGACCCAGCAACTCGTCTTCGATCGGACCAGCAAGACTGAGGGGTACCGACGAAGACCAGGACTCGCGCAGTCCACGCACTTCTTCCTCCAGGCGGGTTACCCGGATTGCCGCTTCGGTAAGCAGGGCAATCCGCCCTAACGCATCGCGCGCCACTTCATCGAATGTGCCTGCCGACAACGCATCGAGGGTCAGAACCCCCCATGGCTCGCCCTCCACATGAAGGCTGATACCCATGCAGTCATGCACCGGCAACGGCGCCCCTTCATGTCCCTCGAGCAACCCGTCATAAGGATCGGGCAATTCGCTCTCGGGCGAAAAGGCGGTTGTCTGTCGTCGCGCCAGGATGGCGGCCAGACGCGGGTGATGGGC
Source organism: Moraxellaceae bacterium (assembly GCA_035706925.1). Taxonomy (GTDB): domain Bacteria; phylum Pseudomonadota; class Gammaproteobacteria; order Pseudomonadales; family Moraxellaceae; genus UBA2031. The sequence goes on along the minus strand of DASSUO010000215.1, from coordinate 23,397 downwards.
AACGCGAAAGCGCCGCCCCAGCGCTTCGTGCACTAGACCGTCGCAAGCGACGGGAAGCAAGGCGTCTTCTTGCAGGCGCAGCAGTGCCACTGCACCACAGTGGAAATGGGCGCGCAGGCTGCGCACCAGCCGTTGCAGCCGGATATGCGACGGCAAGGCACTGCCCAGATCGGCAAGGAGGCTCTCTTCAATCATGGTTAAAATTACCAAAAGGGTCCAAATAACCCTATCACAGCATGGTCATTTTCACCATTAAAAATGATATGTCATTGTTTTAAAAGCACTTCCAATCCTGGCACGCGACTCGCAATGCTCTCGGTGAGCGCCACCATCATTGGTCAGGGAGAGAATGTCATGACACCGTTAATCGACCGCCCACTGGGAGAGCTGGCACTGGTCATACCAGGTGCAACCCAGGTCTTTCACGAGAATCGCCTCGATTTTTGCTGTGGGGGCAGACGCAGCCTGCGCGAAGCGGCAGTGGCGAGGGGAGTGGATCCTTCTGCGATAGTGACCGCGCTGGAGCAACTGGCTCGCGGCGAGCGGCAGGACCGGGACTGGCGTGGGGCAGGGAACACTGCCCTGATCGACCATATCCTGACCACGTTTCATCAGGTGCACCGCGAGCAGCTCCCGGAGCTGATCCGGCTGGCGCGGCGGGTAGAGCGTGTACATGGGGGTCGCGAAGACTGCCCCCAGGGACTGGCGGACGCGCTGGAGGTACTGACGCAGGAGCTCGAAAGCCATATGCAGAAGGAGGAACAGGTCCTGTTCCCGCTACTGGCACGCAATCACCCGGGTGTCGCCGGCCCGATTGCGATGATGCGAAGTGAACACACCCAGCACGGGGACGGGCTGGAGGGAATCGCTGCCCTGGTCAACGACTTTGTCCCGCCCGGCGATGCCTGTACCACATGGCGCGCCCTTTACCTGGGCCTGTCTCGATTCCGCGAGGACCTGATGCAGCACATTCACCTCGAAAACAATCTGTTGTTCGAGGGACTGGCGGAATATCCGGCCACTGCGCAGGTAGTTGATCCCGCGTCGCTGGGCGAGAGAGAACTGGTAATACCAGTGTCCGGCACCTGTCGGTGCGGGGGAGGAGGATCCGGTGGCGGTTGCGCATGAGGTTGGCGGTGCGCTTGCCGTTGCGGCTGCGCGTGGCGGCGGCCGAATGCAGCGGGGCCGTTGATTGGTTGATTGGTTGATTGGTTGATTGGTTGATTGGTTGATTGGTTGATTGGTTGATTGGTTGATTGGTTGATCAAAACTAATTAATTAGGAAAACCATACGGTTATGAGTGCTAATTAATGTTAAATATTCAGCAAAATTTGGTCGTACCAATGATCGAATATTCCATTTATATTGGTATGACCTCTGTTTGGGGATTAGTGCGTCATGCAAATTATTGATCGTGATCGCGCCCTCTCGATTCCTCCGTTGTGGCGTATGGGATTTCGCCCCTTTTTCCTGGGAGGAACGTTTTTTGCGGTGCTGGCAATCGCCCTGTGGCTAACGGCATTGAATGGTATTACCACCAATCCGGTTCCCGTTGGTGGCTGGCTCGCCTGGCACCGCCATGAAATGTTCTTCGGATTCGGCGCTGCGATAGTGTCGGGATTCCTGCTCACCGCGGTGCAGAACTGGACCGGGCAGCCCGGGCTGTCAGGGCGGCACCTGGCTGCCCTTGCCGGACTGTGGGTCGCAGGACGACTGGCATGGGCAGGTGGCGCCCCCGTCGTGTTGCTCCTGCCACTGGAACTGGCCTTCCTGCCCACGGTGGCCGCCATTGTTGCCTGGCAGCTCTGGCGCGTCAGGCAATGGCGCAACTACCCGGTCGTGGCGGTACTGGGCCTGATGGCAGTGGCGGATGCGCTGGTGACAGTGGGCGCGCTCAGGGGCGACGCGGAGCTGCAGCGGCGAGGCGGTCTCGCCGCTGCATGGGTCATTGTCACCTTGCTTGGCCTGATCGGTGGACGGGTCATACCGTTCTTTACGCGGCGTGGGCTGGCGCTCAAAGGCACACCAGAGGATTTGCGCTGGGTCGACTGGCTGGCGATGGGCGGCGGACTGTTCATGATCTTTCTGACGCTCTCCGGGTGGTCTGACCATCCGCAGGCGGCCCTAACCGTGCTGTGCGGCTCGCTCGCGCTGGCACATCTCTTCAGGGTGATTTATTGGTATGACCATGGGATATGGAAAGTCCCGCTACTTTGGTCCCTGCATCTGGCCTATGCGTGGCTGGTCGTTTCCCTTGCCGGACTCGCCCTGTGGCACGGAGGATTGATCGCGACCCTGGGCTTACCGCTCCATGCACTGACGGTAGGGGCGATGGGCGGAGCCATCCTTGCCATGGTGGCCCGTGTCAGTCTGGGACATACGGGGCGTGAATTGCGACCGCCTGCTGCCATGGGCATGGCCTTCGCACTTCTTAATGTGGCTGCGTTGGGAAGGGTAGGTGTTGCCGCCATGTGGCCCAAGGTGGGCCTGCTGCTCGCCGGCGCCTGCTGGATCGCGGCGTTCGGACTGTTCTGTGGGTGCTACGCGCCAATGCTGCTTCGGCCTCGGGCAGACGGCAATCCAGGCTAAAGAGGTAATTTGGCGGGACGATAAAAACGGGGGCGCGCTATTTCAGATGCTCGAGTGCCCACACCGCCGCTTCGACGCGCGAACGCACGCCGATTTTTTGCAGCAGGCTTTTCACGTGGGTTTTGACGGTGCCTTCCGTAATGCCGAGTCGGCTGCCCACCATCTTGTTGCTGAGGCCGTGCGCGATCATCTGCAGCACCTCCCGCTCACGCACGGTGAGGTCGATGCCTTCACGGCGCGGACGGTGGCGCAGCCCTGAGGCGACTTCCTCGCTGAGTTCCAGGCGGCCGGCCAAGACCTCACGGATCGAGGTCAGCAGCACGTCCGGGTGCTCGTTCTTGAGCATGTAGCCGTCTGCGCCCAACCGAAGCGCATTGCGGACATCCTGCTGAAGATCGGACACCGTGAACAACAGGATCTTTCCTGCAAAGCCGGATTCGCGGAGGAGACGCAATGTCTCCAGACCATCCAGCACAGGCATTTTCCGATCCAGAATGACGAGATCTGGCGAATGCTCCGCCACCAGCGCCAAGGCCTCTGCACCGTTGGCTGCTTCGCCGATCACCTCGAATTCGCCGTCTAGCTCGAGCAATTGGCGCAAGCCACGCAGCAGGAGAGGGTGGTCGTCGACAAGCAGGATTGAATGCTTTTGGTCGGGTTTCATTACAACCATGAGTCTACCCGGGTCGGGGGGCGACACCAGGACATTCGTGTTAATGCCCCGGTTAACCATATGGAAATCAAGGATTTCCAGACAGGGGAAGGCAGGCAGCGACTGACTTTATTCGCATCATTAATCCGGCGACTCCCTCTTTGGGGAGAGAGGACCCACCTTGGTCGGTGCCATTCCCTCCAGGCGAGCCGCCATCCACACAAAAGCACGCTGAAACAACCCATGGAAATTATCATCGTCAAGAATTGCGAACCCGTAGCTTTCCCAACGCTCCCATCACAAAAGCAAGGTCATGGCTCAGAGGTCAAATGCCAGGAATTTGACAATGCATGTCACTACAAGGACGATTCAGGCCATCCCTGCTTCCTTGGCGCCGCCAATGGCACGCACATGAACTCGTCCACATTTCATCAGCGCCAACCGGCATCGTGATGACGGAGGACGGGCAGGACACGGCAAACCGGCGCATAACCACAGGTCTCTCCATGATATGGCCAGTTTCATTCGCGTAACCGGCGCCTGGGTTGGCCTGCTGCTCGACTGGCTTGACCAGGAACACTTGCCCGCGACGGAGCTTCGCGCCGCCATTCAGCGCTGGGCGCAAGAAGACATTGTTCCGCTGCCGGTATGGCGTGACCTGCTGATGCGGACAGTCGCCCTGAGGCCGGAGGCAGGAACGCCGCTGGCCATCGGGGCTCTGGTCAAACCGCGCCACGTGGGTGTCCTTGGGTATCTCGTCCTGGCGAGCAAGACGCTGGCCGAGGCGTTACAGGCTTACCAGCGTTATGAACGCCTTTTTTACGGCGCCAATCTCGCCGAAGTCGTCATTGACGGCGCCGAGGTGGAAATTCGGTGGCCCCCACACGAATTGCTGCCTGCCTCGCTGCACGACATCGTCGCGATCGCCGCACTCGTCACGTTCATGAATCAACAGGTGGCAAGCCCGCCGCCGCCCACCCGCGTGGTGTTCACGCTTCCGCCACCGCCGCCTGCCGAACAGGCAGTTTATGAAGCTTTTTTTGAATGTCCGGTCGCGTTCGGCGAGCCTCAGACCCGCGTACGCATTCCACTCGCGTATCTCGCCTTGCCCATGCTGCATAGTGACCCCGGGCTTCGGCTGTTGCTGGACCAGCAGGCCCAGGCGCTGGTCGCGGCCATGCCCGACGCTGACGCGTTTGACCGGTCTTTGCAGCAGACGTTGCTGAGCCTGCTCCCGGAAGGCGGCGCATCCGTGGCTCGTGTGGCAGAGGCCCTTCATGTCTCGGTTCGTACCTTGCAGCGGCGGCTGGATGGCCGTGGCGTCACCTGGCAGCAGGTACTCGACCGCAGCCGGGAAGAATTGGCTCGTCACTATCTGGCTGACCGCGCCCTGACGTTGTCGGAAATCGCCCTTTTGCTCGGCTTCTCCGAGCAGAGCGCGTTCACGCGAGCCTTTCGACGCTGGACCGGGGAAACCCCGGTACAGGTGCGCAAGCGCCTTCGTTCTGCCAGCTGACCGGCCCATTCGGCAAAAGTGCGCGCAAGACCGCAGAATTGCCGGCCGTGTGCGCCACAATAGGTCCCGTTTGAGACTGCCTGACACCGATTAAGGACACCCGAGATGACCGCACCGAAATCCCGCACGATTCCCCCCCGATTACTGGCCTGGGGAGGTCTGGGGGTTCTGTTCATCCTCATGATCGTGCTGAACCCCTCGGCGGAACGACACCGGGAGGCCATCCGCCATGCCACGGATGAGCGTAGCCCTTTTGAACATGCGCTGGGCCTTGGCGATTTTGCCGCCTTCATGTCGCGCTATGAGTCGATTGGTGTCGCCTCCTATACCACGGTCAGCGACAAGGTGAAGACGGTAGGATTTCTTGGCATGGTATTCGTGCGCGACTGACCACCGCTGACGCGTCAGTCCAGTGCGGTGGGCCCAATGACTGCACTCAGGGAACCACTCCGGCCGGCTGCGCACCGGAAACGGTGCGCACGTGGGCATCCAGGAAAGTGACGCCACGATCAAGCGCAGCTCCCGGAAATACGGCCGTCAGCAGGTGCCCGAGGCCGGACAGGTAGTAAACATCCGTTTTTTGCCCCGATGCAGACAGTGCAGCCGCAAAGCGCTGCGCTTGCGCGGGCTCGACCATTCGGTCCCAGGCGCCGTGATACAGAAAAAAGGGTGCCGACTGCGGCCCCACATGACTGACCGGCGAGGCATCACGAGCCAGCGGCGCATCTTCAGCGGCGTTATGCCCCAGGAACTCCTTGACGATGGGAGAGTTCGGCCACTGCGTCAGGTCTGCCGGTACGCCGCCGGCCACGACGGCACGCAAGTGCACCCGTTCGTTGTCTCGCGTTCCCAGCATGGCCACCAGGTGTGCGCCCGCCGAATAGCCCCAGGCCGTCACTTCATCTGCATCAAGATCGTAACGTGACGCATTGTTGCGCAGCCACGCAACTGCCTGTTCCAGATCGTCGACCGGGGCAGGGTAGTGGTAGGCCGGTGCGAGACGATAATCCACAGAGAAGGCGACAAAGCCGCGCTCGGCGAGTGAGCGGGCGATGCGCGTGGCATCAACGGATTCGCGGTCGCCGCTGCGCCAGGATCCCCCATGCACCACCAGCACTACCGGGAGCGGACCCGGTCGGTCGGGCAGATACAGATCACCCGCCAGTGCCTGAGGCCAGGAAGAGGGGGTGTACACCTGATTCCGGACGACGCGGTAGGCGTAGCGGCTGGAACCTTCCGCAATGGCCAGCGCGACAGCAGAGGCCACGGCAATGATCATCATGGCCAGCCAATGCCAGCGGCGCGAGGAAAGTGGTGGCGTCTTCATGATTGTCATGGGTCCTGCATTCTGGCTGACGGTTCCGGGCTGACGCGATTCGGGTGTTCCCGACGGTGCTTTGCGTCATTCCATACTTCCTGTACGTAATGGTGACTCATCCGGATGCACGTTTCCGGCTGCATCCAGTGGGACCGGACGCACGTAAATGCAGAAAACGGGTACGTCGCCGGAGGCTCCTTCATGCGCATGTTCATGCTGCTCCTCGCACTGTGGGCCGTGCCGGCGCACGCGGGATGGCAACAGGATATCGGTCCTGCCACCCTGCGGGGCACCGGCCGGTTCTGTTTCATCGGATTCTGCCTGTACGACGCCGAGCTATGGAGTGCACGGGATCCTCTCAACTACGACGCGCCCTTCGCGCTGGTACTCACCTATCGGCACGCCTTCGCGCGGGAGCGCCTTGCCGATAGCGGCATCGACGAGATTCGCCGGCTTGCCACTCACCCGGTCACGGAAAATACCCTCGCCCGATGGCGCAGTGACATGCTGCAGGCATTCATCGATGTCAGGCCGGGCGACTCACTTTGTGGCATCTACCTGCCAGGCCGCGGCGCCCGGTTTTATGCCAATGGTCGGCTGACCGTGCAAGTGGATGATCCCGAGTTTGCCCGCGCCTTTTTTGACATCTGGCTCAATCCCGACACTCGCGCCGCCAGCCTTCGCCGCCAGCTGTTGGGACTACGATGATGACTGAGCTTTCATGACCAGGGATTCGCTGTGAAATCAACCGAAGAGACTGTGCAGATGACGAGCAATCCGCCCCGCAACGAGGCCTCCGGAATGGTGCTGGCGCGCTACATCGTACTGTGTCAGGCAGGGTGGTTCGCCTGCGTACTGGGCGGTGCGCACGAACGGGGAGAGGCAGGCATCCTCGTGGCCCTGATTGCCGTGGCATTTCATCTCGCACGCGCGCGTGATGCGCAACGGGAGGCACGTTTCATCGTCGCCGCCGTCGCTATCGGGTGGACGTGGGAAAGCCTGATCGCGCACGCGGGATTGCTTCTTTACCCCCACTCGACCGGGTTTGCGCCAGCCTGGATGGCCGCCCTGTGGGCGCTGTTCGCCATCCAGTTCAACGTACTCTTCCGGTGGTTGCGCGCGCGCCCTGCGTGGGCCGCAGCGCTCGGCGCCATTGCCGGTCCGCTTTCGTTCCGTGCCGGTTCCGCGCTGGGCGCCGTTCGCTTTCCCGATACTGCTCACGCCATGATCGCATTGGCGGCTGGCTGGACCATACTAATGCCCCTCATGGTCCGCCTTGCCGCTCAATGGGATGGCATGGCCCTTCCTCCATCACGGGAATGAGGTGCCACGCTGGAGCGCGCCTTATCGCCGTTCCAGCAGATAGTGGCCCACGCCCCATTCATTGCCGTCATCAAAGCCAAACAATTCGGCTACCGCCATGTAAAACATCCGCCAGCGCTGAAACCATATCGCCGCCTGTGCGTCACCATAGGTGTCGATCAGTGCGGGCATCACCTTGCTGCGGGCTGCATCGAGTGCGGCCAGCCACTGATTGGCGGTCCTCTCGTAATGTGTACCCGGCACCCACCACTGACGGGTGACACGCAAGTGGTCCTGAAAGTGGAGAAACAGGGAATCAGACGGCATGGTCCCGCCGGTAAAGAAATACCGCGACATCCAGTCCGTGCCGTCCTTTACCTGGAAATGATAGGACAGGAATTTGTGCGCAAAGACGTGCAGGAACAGCTTGGCATCCGGGCGCATCCAGCGGGAGATCTTCTCGAGCAACAGGCCGTAATTCTTCATGTGCTCGAACATCTCGATGGAGATGACCCGGTCAAATGTTTCGATCTGGCCTGGCGAAAAGTCAAACGAAACAATATTTCCGGTCAGCACTCTCAGATTTCGGAGTCCACGCTCTGCCGCGCGCGCCTCAATGAACTCCCGCTGGCTGTTCGAATTGGAAAGGGCAGTGATCCGGGCAGAAGGAAAGCGCTCGGCCAACCATAATGAAAGCGATCCCCAGCCGCACCCAAGCTCCAGGATATCCTGACCGTCAGCGAGGCCGGCCCGCACGACATAGCGCTCCAGCATCGCGATTTCGCCTTCGGCCAACGATTCATTCCCCTGCGGATACAGGCAGCAGGAGTATTTCAGGCGAGGACCGAGATGCTCACGAAAGAACGATGCAGGCAGTTCGTAATGCTGATCATTCGCCTTGTCCGTTTCGATGGCGATCGGGCTGCTGCGGAGGTCATCCAGAAAGGCGGCAAAGCGTTCGGCGCGAAGTTCTCCGTCATAGGCACCTTCATCCCGGAGACGCTGCTGCATGAGCCGACGCATGCCGGCGCGAACTAGCGCGTCCGGCAACCAGCCAGCCTCGCAAAGACGAACCAGAACATCGGCTTGCTCCTGATCCGGAGCGGGCAGGGTAGTGGAGTGCGACATCATGAAGCTCCTTTTTCGGTCCGCCCGGGTGCAGGGCGGCGTGGCAGCCAGGGAATCAGCATGGGAGTAACCTTCATGTACTCCGCATAGCCGGGACGGGATCGGGACAGATGTTCTTCCAGAATCGGGATTCCGGAGACTTTGAGCAGTAGCCAGGACATGAGTACCGGCGGGACCAGCGTGATCCATCCCCAGGGCAAGCCAATGGCAAGGGGCACATAGGCGACCCAATGCAGGCACTCGAAGAAGTAGTTGGGATGACGTGAATAGCGCCATAGTCCGACATTGCAGACCTTGCCGCGATGCGTGGGTTCGGCGACGAACCGCCGCAGTTGCCGGTCAGCCACGGCTTCGCCACCAACCGAAACACACCAGATGGCAACGGCAACAACAAGAAGTGCCGGTGACAGCGGCCGGATCCGGAAGGCCGGGATCAGGAACCCCAAGGACAAGATCAGCGCCGCGACCGCCTGGACCATGAAGAATCCGAACATGCGGGCATCGGCGTTTTCACCCCAGGACTCCCGCAACGCGCGATAGCGGGCATCCTCGGGCTGCCCGCTGTTGCGGCGCCACAAATGGGACCCTAGCCGGACGCCCCAGACCAGGCCGCCAATGGCAACCACAATGCGAACCGGCGCACTGCCGTTGCCGACGACTCCGTAGAGGGCGGCCAGCGCGCCAAGGGAAAACGCCCAGACGGGATCGATCATGCCGGCGTTCCGGGTGCGCCGCTGAACCAGCCACACCGCCGTATAGGTGGCAACCAGACAGCCGAAGGCAAGAAACAGTGCTGCAGGTTCCGTCATGTCAGGTATTCCGGTTCATGGTGTTGGTAATGTCCTTTCCAGATGCTTGTACGCAGAATCAGTCCGACTGGATGCAGGCGCGTCGATCGAATCCCGGGACCGCCACCAGGTAATGCCACAATGAGACGACAGACTCCGGGATTCGACCCAGCCCGTTCTGGATTGCCTGCGGTGCCAATGACCGGCAGCAATCGCGAACGAGCCGGCATCCGCCTTGAAGCGTCGGCGCCAAAAGGCAACTGCCATCGGCGGGCCGCCGGATGCCGGATGCCGGATGCCGGATGCCGGATGCCGGATGCCGGATGCCGGATGCCGGATATGAACCATGACTACTATGGTCGGCACAACGCTACAAACGGTTCATTTGCCTCGGGCCGCCGGATTCAGGGGGAGGGAGGCTGCATCCCGGCTCGGGTGCGTCCTGCAACGACTATTTCACCTTAGCGGGAACGCCGGACCGGCTCACGACATCCAATGTGTAGATAACCCCAACCGCTTGTGAAGGACGCCATGGCTACCGTTACTGCCACTGACTTCAAAGACCTTGACGACGAGGCGCTTGCACGGCACGTCGCCGCTGGCAATACGGTCGCGCTGGAAGCACTGATGCGGCGTTACAACCAGCCGCTCTACCGTGCCGCCCGCAGCATCACCAGGGACGACGCGGAGGCCGAGGATGTGGTGCAGGAAACCTATCTGCAGGCCTACACGGGTATCCACAGTTTCCGCAGCGAATCCCGGTTCTCCACATGGCTGACCCGGATCGCCATCAACGAGGCGCTGGCGCGTGTTCGCAAAAGCCGGCGTCGCGCCGCGATCATTCCGCTGGTGGGACATGCGGCGCTCGACGCTGATCCGGACGAGGATGTCTTCATGACGCAGAATGCCGCCGAGAACCCGGATAGCGTCGTACTTCGCGGCGAAGTCCGTCGCCTGATCGAGCGCAAGATCGATGACCTGCCGGATGCATTCCGTAGCGTATTCGTACTGCGTGCTCTGGAAGAAATGAGCGTCGAGGAAACGGCCGCCTGCCTTGGAGTGCCCGAGGCAACCGTGCGCTCCCGCTACTTCCGCGCGAGAAGTCTGCTACGTGAAGCGCTGGCGCTTGAGGTTGATCTGACCATCGAAAGTGCCTTCGGCTTTGACGGCGCGCGCTGCGACCGCATTGTCGCTACCGTTCTGACTCGGCTGCAAGACCCTTCCCAACGCGGCAATTGACGCCGCCACCACAGCAAGGAGTACGCTCATGTCTCAGTCCACTCAATCTGACATCCTGCTTCCAGACAACGACCGGCGCAGTTTTCTGAAGCGCTCCGGCCTCATGCTTTCCGGCACGGCGATCGCGCTGCTGGCAGGCCGCGACGTGCTGGCCCGGGACCGTTCGGCCGGCGCTGCATCAACATCCGACGTCGACATTCTCAATTCCGCCCTGGGCGCGGAGCTGGAGGCCATTGCCGCCTACCAGGTGGGTGCCGAAAGCGGGCTGCTGCAAAAGCCGGTGCTGAATCTTGCGGTTACCTTCCAGGGCCATCACAAGCAGCACGCTGACTTGCTCGCCAGAACCATTTCCACACTTGGGGGCAAGCCGGTTGAAGCCAGGGCGAACTACCCGTTTCCGGTCGAAAAACTCAAGAACCAGGCTGACGTCCTGCGCTTTGCGGCGGGATTGGAGCAGGGCGCCGTCAGTGCATACCTGGGTGCAGTGCCGCTATTTTCCAGTCGGGAATTGTCGAAAGCGGCCGCCAGCATTCTTGGTGACGAGGCCATGCATTGGGCAGTGCTGCGCAATGCGCTGGATGAAGCCCCCGTTCCTGTGGCCTTCGTATCATGAGCACCCGCCAGCCTGCGCTCGTGCTGGCAGGACTTTTGTTTGCCGTAGTGGCAGGCACGGCGCCGGCCGCGACGAATGACAGTGTAGCGCTGAAGGGGGACGCAATCCGGGGAAAAGACATTTACGCCCGCTGTGGCGCCTGTCATGCCCTGGAATATGACCGGACGGGGCCGCGGCATTGCGGGCTGTTCGGTCGCCGCGCCGGCAGTGTCCCCGGCTTTTCCTATTCGGCTGCCATGCGGAAATCGAACATCGTCTGGGATGGAAAATCGCTGGATCGCTTCATCGCCAACCCAACGAAGATGATGCCAGGCACAGCAATGGGCTACGCGGGCATCAGCGATCCGCAGGAGCGTGCCGATCTGATTGCCTACCTAAAGCAGGCGAATGCGTCAGCCGAATGCAGCGAGACGGTGCAGCCAGAATCCAACTGATGGCGCTGAACGCTTCCTGATTTGACGCTGTGCTGCTTGCACATCGCCCGACGTAACAGGACGTATTCAAACTGCGACTCTGCCACAGTCCCTGATTTCTGGCGGTTAGCTACCTCTCTAAAGGAGATTCATTTTGTCAGTCGTCTTTGTCGCCACATCGTTTTTGCCCACGCGGCACGGAAATTTCAGCATCCACGCGTTTGAAAGCCGTGAAACGGGAAGGGAACATATCGCTCTGGTGATGGGAGATGTCGCCAGTGGCACGCCCGTGCTCATTCGGGTGCACTCCGAGTGCCTGACCGGTGACGGTTTTGGCAGCCTGCGTTGCGACTGCGGTCCCCAGCTTCATGCGGCCATGGACAGGATTGCGGTCGAAGGTCGTGGCGTCATTCTTTATCTGCGCCAGGAAGGCAGAGGCATTGGCCTTGTTAACAAGGTACGAGCCTATGCGCTACAGGATCAGGGGGCCGATACGGTCGAGGCCAACCTGCGGCTGGGATTTGCCCCGGACCTGCGCGACTACACGATGTGTGCCGACATGCTGGGTCAGCTGTGTGTGCATGAAGTCCGGCTGATGACAAACAATCCGCTCAAGGTGGAAGCCCTGGAGGCTTGTGGCATTGCCGTGGTCGAACGAGTGCCGCTTTCAGTCGGCTGCAATGCCTTCAACGAAGGCTATCTCGTGACCAAGGCGGAAAAGATGGGACATATGCTGGCGTCGGTTGATAGCGAGACCCGGCATGCGTCGCTGGACCAGGCCGGTGAATCAACAGCGCCGCTTTACGGCTAAGGGGTGCGGACTGTGCGGGATTGAGGCTGAGAATGGATCCTGACGCCTCGATCTGGCTTTACCGGGACGAGCGAACCTGCAGCAATCATGAGGATCGGCGGCCTGAAAACCTTCGAACCTGGAGCCAAAGCGCCCTGATCAATGTCGCGCATAATGTATATTATGTTAAACATATGATGTAGCGATCAGAAGGCCGGATTTGTTCGCTGGTTAGACTCCAAAATGCGTTCCGCGCTTTGCGCAAACAGTCTTCCTTGTCGCCATGAGTAACCATCACCCGTAATAATCCCCTCGCTAACGGGGGTGGCGACTCACCCAGACACAAAGAATATGGAGCAGGAGATCAGCACCTTTTGGCGGCCAACTCCCCCCGTTGCAGCTATCGCTCCTCAAGCAAGCCTGGCCCTCCCCGCCGACAATGCCCCACATCAACCAGTCTGATGGACGCTCATCACCTGCCTGATGACATCAATCTCAATCTGGTTGAAGCGCCGGATCTCCGACTCGGCATGCCTGGCCAGGATTCCATGAATCAGGGGAACGTGCACATCCACCTCCCAGTCATGGTCGGCAACGACCTGACCATCGTACTCGACGATGCGGATGGTGCAGCGGAACTCCGCCGGCATGTTTAGCTTCATGTGAGAACGGCAGGTGAGCGTATCCGCCTCCCAGTCTTCCGTCCGCCAGATCTTGAACGCGTCCTTCAGGAACTTCTTCGCAAGGTCTGGAATATTTACGTCCATGTTGACCTCGCGCCTCATGCGATAGCCACGTCCGGTACGCGTGGACTCCAGGATGTTCAGGTTGAAGCCGGGCACTTTCCGCGCCACTGCCTCCTGGAAAGCCGGATCAACCATCAGCTCTCGGGCCGCCTGGAGCGACAACTCATTGAGGGGATGTTTTACGTTAAAACGGTGTGTCATCGAGCACTCCTCAAAAAATCCGTGCAGACATTCCTGACCGCACGGGGAAGGAAACTGTTCCCGAGCGGATTTAGGACTCGGAGCCGCTCCTGTCCGGTGCCACGGAAATCTTGTCCAGCGCCCGGTCCAGTGCACGCGCCGACAGATGAATTTCACGCAGGGACAACGCCAATGATCCCAACATGAACAGCAAGGCACTTGCGAACAGCAGTTGTGCCAGCAGCTGGCTCCCAAGGAACAGGAGCAGGAGGCTGGCCGTACACAGAGTCAGGCTTAAAACGCCGAACGCCTGTGCATGCCGGATCAACCGAATTCGCAGGCGCAGGTTGTGAATCTGGTACTGCACGGATGGGTCCGCTTCGGCTCCTTGCTGCTCCACCAAGTGCCGCGCTACGCTGGCCAACCCTAAGAAGCGGTTGGTATAGGCCAGCATAAGTAGCGATATGGCGGGGAACAGCAGGCCCGGCACGTTGTAGCTCAGCGCTTCCATGGGCCTTAACTCCGGGTGCCGGTCCGACGCGTGCGCGTCGCGGGGGGCTGCGCGCTATCAGCTTCTGGCGCCACTACTGCGGGCATGGGCAGGTTGGCAACCTGTTTGGCCTTCTTCGCCGTGACGCCCAATGCCAGCAGGATCATTTCCGCCATGATGCTATCCAGGTGTTCCACCCTCATGCCTTCAACGATCGAGGCCATTGCTCCCAGCGTTGCAGACACCACCATGGTCAGGGCGATGTCTTCATCGACATAGTGGAAATCCCCCTGCAATTGCCCGACCTGCAGGTCATGACGCACATGGGCGGCGAGCGCCGTCCGCATACCTTCTGCGTAGCGCATCACGCTGGTCAGTGCGCTGGCCCACTCCGGATCGTCCATCGCCTTGAGCAGGAAGGTGCGTATCCCGATGGACATGCGTTCGGCTCCCTGCGTGACTCCGATGCTCACGGCCGTTACTTGATGAGAGAGCTGCACCGCCAGCTCGAGGCCGACAGCGTCCAGTACTTCCTCTCGCGTGCGGAAGTAGTTGTAAATGGTGCCATTGGACACCCCGGCCTCCTCCGCCAGCTCATTGAGCGCGAGCGAGCTTGCCCCCTTGCGGGCATAGATGCGCAAGGCGGCATCAAGAAGCTGCTGCCTGGTCCGGGCCTTTTTCTTATGGCCTCGCGTCTGCTCCTCACCCGCTTCAATCGCGCCTGCGGACTCTGCCTGCCGTGCCATCGCCAACTCCTGAACCATGGGGGATATCCGCCGCCATTCTACTGGGAGTTTGTCAATATTGAATCAGCTTAAATTTCTGAGGAGCTTCAGGCACGCCTGCGTTATGGCCCGCGCCTGCTCGCCCGGACCGTCGTGCATCACGACACGGTCGGGTCGGCTTACTGCTACCCAGCCGCGCGGGACTGCGGGCATCAGGCGGTCGCCCAGGTCTTCTGCAAATGGCACGCCCGCTGCAGCGGACTGGCCTCTCAGGCCGACCTGCAAAAATCGACCGCCGCTGTCCTCCCATCGCTCGCAAGTCGCCTGGTCTAGAAATGCACGCGGGTCGACACCGAAGCCGACCAGGGTGAAGTGGTCGCCAATCGCGTCATCGCTCAGGCAGGCACGGCCATCCATACGCACCCAATCCTGGGGCAATTGCGCGCCCCGGCGCAGCGGGCCGGCTGCGCGACCGGATACAAAGAAGCCCTTGCGGAAGCAGTTTGCCGGCTTGACCTCCAGTTCCTCGAAAAAGCGCCGTATCGGCGGCACCACGCGTAGCGCCCGCATGACACCGTGTACCGCCACCGCACGGGCCGGCGTACGAGGCATCACCAGGTGCCCCATGAACTTGGCCAGGTCGATCATCTTCTTTGCATGTGGCCGACGCTCTTGGTCGTAACTATCAAGCAGGGTGGGCGCGGCACGGCCTCGTATCACCCATGCCAGTTTCCAGCCCAGGTTGGCAGCATCGCGCAGACCGGCGACCAGGCCCTGACCGACGAAGGGCGGCGTGATATGCGCCGCATCACCGACCAGGAAAACACGCCCTTGCTGGAAGCGGTCGCAGCAGCGGGCATGGAAGCGGTATACAGCTTTTCGCTCGACGACCAGTTCCTCCGGGCAGATCCAGGGAGCCAACAGCTCCGCCACCTTTTCAGGCGCCTCCATCTCTTCGCGCGTCTCGCCCGGCTGCAGCATGAATTCCCAGCGCTCGCGGCCGCCAGGAGCCGGCATGTGTGGTGTGGGGCGCGCCGGGTTGCAGATGAACTCGACATGGTCGATGGCCTTCTTCTCGCGCTGGGCGGCATCCACTATCAGCCAGTCTTCTGCATAGGTCTGCCCCTGGAAGTCCTGGCCAATCAAGGTGCGTACCCGGGAACTTGCACCGTCGGCACCCACCAGATAGCGCGTGCGCACCTGCCGTGTTTCGCCATCCTCATCGCGCAGGACCGCCGTCACCCCCTCCCCGTCCTGATGCAAGTCGATGAGCTCCAGCCCCCCTCTCACCCGCACGCAGTCAAATGTCGCGACCTGGCGGCGCAACGCCCGCTCCAGGTCCGGCTGATAGAAGGTGACGAGCTTGGGATGCCCGTCGATGCTGCCGCTGGTGTTGACCTGTCCGAACTGCCCGATGAAAGGGCCGTGCATCTTTACCTCGGGAATGCCGATGCGCTCGAAGCTTGTGTCATCCAGTCCGGCCATTTGCAGAATGCGCAGCGCCTCGTTGTCGAGGGCGATGGCGCGCGGCATGAGGACGACATCGTGAACTTTATCCACGACCAGCGTGGTGATGCCGTAGCGGCCGAGCAGCGCCGCGAGAGCGGCGCCCACGGGACCAAAGCCGATCACCAGCACATCGGTCGTCGCGGGCAACGGGGCGGAATTCTTGTTAGGCATGGCGGTCTCGTCTGGAGTGAGGATGGCCGGCGTCGTGCCCGGGGAAGTCGGGGCGACGTCCATTCGACGGTCATGTTTTATCGCATATTGACATACGTTTCAATATTGACTCTAATGTCATCGCCCGGCGGGCCACAAGCCCAGCGGAGGGGGCATGGACGCCGCCCTCGGCCGGCACCCGGCAATCAGGTACGGCGGTAGCCCACCCGGCCCGCCCGGCAAGAGTCCCGCACCATGACCGAATTTCGCCCGTTCAGCCCCGCCGTCGTCACCCATGTCATGGCCCTGCGCCGGCGCTATTTCCGCCCCGAGTTCGTCGGCCTGGCCGACCTGGACCTCGGCAAGCCGGCGCTCTTTGTGGGCAATCACACGCTGTACGGGCTGCTGGATGTACCGCTGATGGTGGAGCACCTGTACGTCCAGCACGGCGTTTATCTGCGCGCCCTTGGTGACCGCGGCCATTTCTCGGTGCCGCTGTGGCGGGATTACCTGGTGCGCGGCGGAATGGTGCTAGGCACGCCGGAAAACTGTGATGCCCTGATGCGGGCAGGTGAATCAGTGCTGGTGTTTCCGGGTGGGGCGCGCGAGGTCATGCGCAGGCGTGGTGAGGACTACCAGCTCATCTGGAAAAAGCGACTGGGCTTCGTACGCCAGGCCGTCAAGCACGGCTATGACATCGTCCCCTTCGGCTCACTGGGAGCGGACGAGTGCTACACGATTCTGGCGGATGCCAACGACGTACAGGAGCGACCCTGGCTGCGCCGCTTAATCAAGAGTAGCGGCCTGGAAAGCACACTGCGTGGCGGCGACATGATCCCGCCGCTGGGTCGGGGTATTGGCCCCACCCTTTTGCCGCGGCCGCAGCGATTCTATTTCGGCTTCGCCGAACGCATCTCCACAGCTCACCTCCGCGCCCAGGAACACAACGAGGCGGTGCTCTGGGACGTCCGCGAACAGGTGGCTGCCGCCATTAACGGCCAAATCGAGAGCTTGAGGAAAATGCGCGAACTCGACCGAGCGAAGGGCTGGAGCTGGCTGCGCCGGCACCTGGCCCCGCCGTCGGCCATTTAGCGTGACAAGAATTGCCCCGAACATGACTGGCCCTGGCGGGGCCTCACAACGCGCAGGAGAACAAAAACATGGTGCAACTCACTACACCGCAGCCAGCCCGGCACCCCATGCCCACCGTCAAGGCGCAGAAGCTGGCCTACCTGCTCTTCGAGCGCCCCGACCTGGATACAGCGAAGCGCTTCCTGACAGATTTCGGTCTGCAGGTCGCGGATCGTTCGCCACAGACACTCTATCTTCGCGGTAGTGACAGCGCTCCTTTTTGCTATCGCATTACGCTTGCCAGCAAAGCCCGCTTTGCAGGATTCGGCCTGGCACTGGCATCGCGTGAGGATCTGGTCACACTGAGCCGGTTACCAGGGGCATCCCCCATCCTGCCGGCACTCTATCCGGGCGGCGGCGAACTGGTGCGCCTCACCGACCCTTCCGGCTTTACGGTCGAGGCCATCCACGGGCAGGAAGAGGCCGCACCACTGCCGCACCGTCATGAGTTGCCGCTCAACTTCGATACCCAGCACCGCCGCGTCAATGACACCCAGCGGCCGCCAGTGCAGGCGCCAGAGGTGCTGCGGCTGGGGCACGTTGTACTTGAGGTCGCCGACTTCCAGGCCACCTGCGGGTGGTACACGCAACACTTCGGCCTCATCCCCAGCGACGTACAGGTGCTACCTGACGGCTCACCCGCCGTGGTATTCCTTCGCCTGGACTTGGGCGACACGCCCGCCGACCACCACACCCTGGCCATCGCCCAGGGCTTCATGCCTACCTACAGCCACAGCGCCTATGAGCTGGTGGATGCCGACGCCGTCGGCATTGGCCAGCGCGTGCTGCGCGAACGCGGCTGGACGCATGCCTGGGGCATCGGCCGCCACATCCTCGGCAGTCAGATCTTCGACTACTGGCAGGATCGCTGGGGCTCCAAGCACGAGCATTACTGCGACGGCGACCTGTTCACCGCCGACGTGCCCATGGGGGTGCACCCGGTAAGCCGGGACGCCATGTCGCAATGGGGCCAGACCATGCCAGCCAGCTTTACCAAGCCCACGCTCAATGTTGGGGCACTGGCCGCGCTGGCCACCAACCTGCGCCGCAGCCCTGACCTCACGCTCAAAAAGCTCCTCACCCTCGCCAAACTGTTCGCCTGACCGGAGAGACACTCATGGCCCTGCCCATCGTCCGCTACCGCCACCAGAACCAAGTCCGCTGGGGGCTCGCCCAGGGCGGAAAGATTTTCGCCCTGGACCTGCCCTGCACTACCACCGGCGCCCTGATCGCCCTCGGCCATGCCGCTGTGCGCAAGGCTGCCGACTCCGCCACCGACAGCATCGAGTCAGGCAGCGTGGAGCTTCTCTCCCCTATTACAGCGCCCTCCAAGGTGCTGTGCCAGGGCGCCAATTACCGCCAGCACATGATCGACTCCGGCATGGACCCGGATGCCAAGCACTTCAACATGTTCTTCACCAAATCCACCGCTTCCATCACTGGACCAACCGGCAAGATCGTTAAACCCCGACATGTGCAGCTGTTGGACTACGAGATCGAGCTCACCCTGGTACTGGGCAAGGAAACAACCGGCCCGGTGGAGGTGACGGCGGCCAACCTGCACGAATACGTGGCCGGCATCTGCATAGGAAACGACGTCTCCGCGCGCGACGTGCAGATCCCGCAGATGCAGTTCCACAAGGGCAAGAGCTACCGAACCTTCTGCCCGCTGGGTCCGATGCTGTGCCTGCTGGACCAAAGCGAGATGCACTACCTGGACGAACTGCAATTGACGCTCAGCGTGAATGGTCAGGTGCGCCAAAACGACAGCACAGCCAACCTGGTATACAAGCCGGCGGAAACCCTGACCGAGTTCTCGCAGGTCGCCGATTTCGCGCCGGGCGATGTGCTAATGACGGGCACCCCCTCCGGCTGCGCGCTGGGCCTGCCCTCGCCCGCGTTGGTGAGAATCTCCGGACTGCTGCCGGAGGCGAAAAAGTGGGAGCTTTTCCTCAAGGGCCAGAAGCGCCGCCCGCAGTACCTGAACGCCGGCGATCGTGTGGAGGCGACCATTGTAAGCCGCGATGGCCGTATCGACCTCGGCCGCCAGCGCCACGTTGTTGCGAATGAGGTGTGAAAATGGCAAATGGAATCACCACTCTTGCCGACGTCGCGACCATCGAGGACAACAGCCGCCAGGTCACGCTGCCGGCAAGCACCTATGACATGATCCGCCTCCGTGCAACGGAAGCCGGGAACGCTCCAGCCCTGTCCTTCTTCCTTCGCACCGAGGATCACGCCCGTCCGCAGACCTGGAGTTACCGGGAGCTGCTACAGGGCATCCACCAGACCGCCAACTTCTTCGACAGCCTGGGGGCGACCAAGCATACGGTCATCGCGTACGTGCTGCCCAACCTGCCGGAAACCCACCTCGTGATTTGGGGCGGCCAGGCCACCGGCATTGTCTGTGCCATCAATCCACTGCTAGAGGCGCCGGCTATCGCCGAGCTGCTTAACGCCGCCGGGGCCACTGTCCTGGTGACACTGGCCCCCTTCCCCGGGACCGACCTCTGGTGCAAGGTTCACGAGGCGCTGCCGCTGGTGCTCGGGCTTAAGCACCTCGTGCTGGTGAATCTGGCCGATCACGTCCGCGGTGTAAAAGGGCGGATCGCACGGGTACTGCAGAAGCGCGAGGAGTTCCGCTTGCACCGCCTCGGGGGTGTCGCGGACGCGGTGCCACCCGGCGTAAAGGTCCACGACTTCAATCACGCCATCCGCCGCCAGTCAAAGAGCTACCTGCGCAGTAATCGGCGCATTCAACCCGACGACATTTCCTCCTACTTTTGCACTGGCGGCACTACCGGCACGCCCAAGCTGGCCGTGCGCCGCCACCGCAACGAGGTGGCCAACGCCTGGAGCGCCGCCCAGTTCCTGGGAGACGGCATCGGTCCCGGCAAGAACATTTTCTGCGGGCTGCCGCTGTTCCACGTGAATGCGGTGCTGGTCACCGGCTTGCTGCCGTTCTCGCGTGGTGCCCACGTCATCCTGGGAACACCGCAAGGCTACCGCGGTGACGGTGTGGTCAAGCGCTTCTGGGAAATCGTGGAGCGACACCGCATCCACTTCTTTAGCGGCGTACCGACGCTCTACGCCGGCCTGCTGCAGGTACCCGTCGGATCACATCGCATCGAGTCGCTGGAATACGGCCTCTGCGGCGCGGCCCCCATGCCCGTGGAGGTATTCCGCAATTTCCAGGAGCGCACCGGCCTAAAGATCCTGGAGGGCTACGGTCTCACCGAAGGGACCTGCGTCAGCAGCGTTAATCCGCCGCTGGGCGAGCGCCGCCTGGGGTCCATTGGCCTGCGCGTGCCAGGACAGCTGATGAAGGCGGTGCTGCTGGACGAGCAGGGCCATTACCAGCGCGATTGCGCCACCGACGAGGTCGGCGTGATCCTGATCAGCGGCCCCAATGTTTTCGCTGGCTACAAGGTGCCCGAGCAGAACAAGGGGCTGTGGGTCGACTGCGGTGACGGTCGCGAATGGCTCAACACCGGCGACCTTGGCCGCCAGGATGCTGACGGTTACTTCTGGCTCACCGGCCGCAAGAAGGAGCTCATCATTCGCGGCGGCCACAACATCGACCCCGCCACCATTGAAGATCCGCTGCACCGGCATCCGGCAGTGCAAGTGGCAGCCGCGGTGGGACGCCCCGATGGGCATGCCGGCGAACTGCCGGTGGCCTATGTGCAGTTGAAGCCCGGAGCGACGGTGACGGAGGCAGAGCTCATGGCGTTTGCCCGCCGCCATATTGCCGAGCGCGCTGCCCTTCCCAAGCACATCCGCATCATCGAGATGATGCCGCTCACCGGCGTCGGCAAGATATTCAAACCCGATCTCAGGCATCGCGAAGTCGTCGATGCCTTGGGCACGGCGCTGCGCGAGGCCGGCATAGTCAACGCGTCACTGAAAGTCATGGAGGAAAAATCACGCGGACTGACCGTAACTGTACAACTACCGGCGGAGGCTTCCGAGGCATCAGCGACAAAGGCGCTGGGGCAGTTTTCGCTGCCTTACACGATCAACACTACCGCCGCGGCCTGACGACAGGCACGCGCTCACCCAAACGGAAGTGACATTTACAGCGGGAGAATCGACATGGGGATGGCTTCATTGCAGGACCTGCTGCCTCCGGGCGGCTGGCGGACTCCCGGCTACACCCGGCTACCCCCACTGGATGCGGCCAACGCCGGGCTCGGGCGGCGACTGGTCATGCACGGCATCCGGCGGATCGGCCAACTGGATGCCGCGAATCTCTGGCTACTGCTCATGCACAACGTCCGCCTGCTCCGCGGCTTCCTCGCATTCGCACCCGCACTCATGCCTTTTGGAGCGCTGCCGCGGAAAGACACGGAGCTCGTGATCCTGCGGGTCGCCTGGAATTGTCGGGCCTACTACGAGTGGGGTCAGCACGTGGACATGGCCCTCCGCAACGGCCTGTCACCCGCTGACATTGTCCGAATTGCCGAGGGAGCAGAGGCGCCGGGCTGGAGTGATCGCCAACAGGCCCTGCTCCGGACGGCGGACGAGCTCCACCGGGAACGCATGGTGTCGGAGGCCACGTGGCAGGCTCTGACGCGCTTCCTGGACGAAGCCCTGCTGCTGGAGCTGCTGATGTTGATCGGCTTTTACGAAAGCCTGGCCGGCGTCCTCAACAGCACCGGCCTGCCCTTGGATAAAACACCCAACCGGCACGTCGCCCGTGTCACGCCACTGCCGCGCCAAAAATAAGCCCGTTACCAAATCCGGTAAGACATGCGCGCCCCGTCCGCCCCCATGTCACCTCCGTGCTCTTCCCCTCATCCCCGGCACTTGCCGCCATGGGGACTATCGCCACCAGCTATAGCCGGCTGCCGCAGAATGTGGCCTCGCTACAGGCATTGTCTCTCTTTTCCGCCGACATCAAGGCGGTCTACTACTTGACGACTCCGGGACTTGGGGCGCCGTTACCCCCCTATTGCAGAGGTGAAAGTTGCCGCCCAACGGCAAATCCAGCCGAACGGGTATCAGTTTGCTGCGACGTCTGCCTGTGCAGACAATGATGACCGCACTTACGGTGGTGCCACCCGGTAATGGTTCGCCAGCAGCACGGCCACCGCGCAGGACACTACCCGCGACTGGGCCGCATCCGCCCGGCTGGTGAGCACGATGGGAACGCGAGCGCCGAGCACGATGCCGGCAGCCTGGGAGTCCGCCAGATACTCCAATTGCTTCACCAGCATGTTGCCCGCTTCGATATCGGGAACGACGAGGATATCGGCCTGCCCTGCAACGGGTGAGCGGATGCCCTTGATGGCGGCGGCGGCCGGTGACACCGCGTTGTCAAATGCCAGCGGACCGTCGACGAGCCCGCCGGTGATCTGACCGCGATCCGCCATTTTCGACAGTGCAGCGGCCTCCATGGCCGACCGGAATTTCGGCGACACCGTTTCCACGGCAGACAGCAGCGCCACTCGTGGCTCCTCGATGCCGATTACGTTGGCGAGATCGATCGCGTTCTGGACGATGTCGACCTTGGTGAGAAAGTCCGGTGCAATGTTGATGGCGGCATCACTGATCAGCAGCAGCTTGGAATATCGGGGTACATCGAGCAGGAACACATGGCTGATGCGCCGGGCGGTGCGCAGTCCCGTCTCGGCGTTGACGACTTCGGTCAGGAGCTCGTCGCTGTGCAGACTTCCCTTCATGAGCGCATCGACGGCGCCGGCGCGCGCCATTTCAACGGCCCGGGCGGCCGCCGCATGACTGTGCGGAACATCGACGATCTCCAGGCCCGAGATATCGGCGCCGATGTCCGCCGCGATGCTGTTGATCTTTCCCTGCGGGCCGATCAGCACCGGCTCTATCAGTCCCCTGGCTGTTGCGTCAACGACGCCCTGCAATGCTTCGCGACTGCAGGGATGCACGACACCGATGCGGATGAGGTCCAGTTGCGCCGCCCGGGCCAGCAAGGCCTTGAAGCGCTCGTGGGTACCGTCCGCCCGTTGCGTTGGCCTATCCCCGTTCCGGCTTTTGACGTTGTCGTCCGGGCACTCGAGGGGGGACTCAGGGTTGTTCATGTCGCCGGGGCTCCTTTCCTTCTGGCGGGCGCTCGCGTTGCCGTTGCCGTTGCCGTTGCCG
>DASSUO010000214.1:0-4605 GCA_035706925.1 Moraxellaceae bacterium | reverse complement strand
ACCAACTACTGCATCGGCCAGCGGGGCATACCGCTCGATGTCGCTGCACATCACCAGGACATCATCGGGCTGCAGCGTCGGGTCTTGCTCGAACAGCATGAGCAGTTGGTCATGCAGCACTTCCATCTCGCGCAAGGCACTGTGACAGGCATGGACCTGCACGGAGCGGTCTTCGTTACGGAAGCGAATCCGTTCTTCCGGAATACGGAGGCGCTGCTCGAGCAGGTCGGCCTGCAGGGCACCGAGCAACGACTCCTGTGAGGGGGTCACGAAGGCCTGGCCGCCCACCGGCTCGTTGGCTCCACTGGCCACGACACTGGCGATGAAATCACGCCCCTGCTGACCGAGCGCCGCCAGCAGTGGATGCCCGGACTCCTCTCCATCGCCCCGACGCAGCTGGCCCCAGTACTCCTGGCTGGGATTCAGCAGGAACACATCGACCTCGCGGTGCTCGCCCACATGGCGAAGCATGTCCCAGATCGCCGGCGGCAGGCTGCTGACGCCAAACAAGGTCAGTCGCGCGGGCAGTCCCGCCACATCGCCCTGCGCGAGGCGGGCCGAGAAGGACTCGAGTAGACGTGCCCGGTGCGGGGTTTCATTGCCGGCCATGGTCCGCCACAGCGCCGCCTGCCAGGGTTCGTCCGGACCCAGCCCGAACAGACGCCCCTGCTCCCATCCGAGGATCCAGTCGGGACGGTAGACAAGGTACTGGTCAAAGACGTCTGCAACCCGTGAGGCCAGTTCGAAGCGGCCGCGATCATCGGCCGCCCGCCAGTGACCATGGATAGCCGCGGTCTCCACCTGGCGTAGCTGCGGCAATTCGCGCATCACGCGCCAGGTCAGTGGCTCGCAGTCCAGGGGCGACCGGAGCGGTAGTCCAGGAAAGGCCCGACGCACGAGCTGCCACATGAATGACGACGGCAACTGGAAGTCGAGGTTGGCGGCAATGCCCTGCTCGCGGGCCAGCGTGAACGCCAGCCAGCGCTGCATGCCCTGGCTGGGGACCAGCAGGGTTTCGGGCTCGAGGGGGTCGCGGGAGGGTTCGCGCACGGCCAGGTAAAGGCGGGCCAGTGCTTCCAGCATGTTGGATTGGTACAGGTTTAGCATCGCGGGAGTTTCCCAGAAAGCACCGGCGCTGCCCACCGGTGGTTCCGAATCCGTTAATTGGCCTGATTCCAGGACAACCCTTTATCCAGGGCGGAGGCAGTGTCACCGCGCGCCGACCTGGTTGCATGCCTGTCGGGCCGCGACAGGCCAAAACGAACAGAAAAGGTCAGGTCAGGGGATCATGACCTGCCACCGCGACAGCTTGTGTCGCCTGCCGCCGGGTTGTTTGACGAGACAGCAACTGCGGGGCAACCGCCAAGTGCAATTGCCCCTTCCCGGCCCGTCGTCCACAATGCGCCCCTATGACTGCACCCGCCTTTCCCAAGGTCCTGTCCGTCGCCCCCATGATGGACTGGACTGACCGCCATGACCGGTATTTCCTCCGCCTGTTCAACCCCCATGTCCGTCTCTATACGGAGATGGTGACGACGGGCGCCCTGCTGCATGGCGATGCTCCCCGCTTCCTGAAATACGACGCCATCGAACATCCGCTGGCCCTGCAGCTTGGCGGCTCCGACCCGGCCGCCCTCGCCGCCTGCGCCAAGATGGCGGAGGACTGGGGTTACGACGAGGTGAACCTCAATGTGGGTTGCCCCTCGGACCGCGTGCAGCAAGGCAAGATCGGCGCCTGCCTGATGGCCGAGCCCGCGCTGGTGGCCGAATGCATCGCCGCCATGCAGCAGGCCGTGCGGATTCCGGTGACGGTGAAGCACCGCATCGGCATCGACGGGCTGGAAGACTATGACCACATGCGCGATTTCGTGGCGACGGTCGCGGCCACGGGTTGCCAGACCTTTGTCGTTCACGCGCGAATTGCCATCCTGGCGGGCCTTTCCCCCAAGGAGAACCGGGAGATCCCGCCGCTCCGTTATGACGACGTGTATCGCCTGAAGGCCGAGTTCCCGCAGCTGGAAATCCACCTCAACGGCGGCGTAAAAAGCGTTGCTGAAATCCAGCAGCATTGGGAGCGCGTGGATGGTGTCATGGTGGGTCGCGAGGCGTACCACAATCCCTGGCTGCTGGCGCAGGCCAGACCGCTGTTCGGTCTTGAAGACATACCAAGCCGGGACGACATCCTGGAGCAGTACCTGGACTTCATGGCGCGCGAGATGGCCGAAGGCGTGCCGCTCTCGCAAATGACGCGGCATATTCTGGGCCTTTTCCAGGGCCTGCCCGGCGCCCGCCGCTGGCGACAACACATCAGCGAAAACGCTCACCGCAAGGGCGCCGGACTGGAGGTTGTTCGTCAGGCAGCCCGCCACGTACAAGACGCTCTGTCAGAAGCCACCACACCTGAGGCGCCTGCCGCCTGAGCCACAATAACAACACGGAGTCGCGGGCCCGGCCTCACTGCCGGGCTCGCACGAGATGGCCCACCAAGGGCCTTCGGAGTAGGAAATGAATCAGCTCGAACAACTCAAGAAGGTCACGACGGTTGTGGCCGACACGGGTGACATTGCCAGCATCGCCCGCCTGCGCCCGGTGGACGCCACCACCAATCCCTCGTTGATCCTGAAGGCGGCTGGCCAGGCCGAATACGCGCATCTGATTGACGAAGCCGTGCGCTCCGCGCGCGCCGAGCCGACCGCCGAGGCTCGCCGCCGTCGCGCGCTGGCCGATGTTGCCGTGAACTTCGGTCGCGAGATCCTGCGTCATATTCCCGGACTGGTCTCCACCGAAGTGGATGCCCGCCTCTCTTTCAACACCATGGGAACGGTGGAAGAAGCCCGCCGAGTGATCAAGTCGTACGCACTGGCCGGTGTTGGACGGGAGCGCGTGCTGATCAAGATCGCGAGTACCTGGGAAGGCATCCGCGCCGCCGAAATCCTCGAACAGGAAGGCATCCACTGCAACCTGACCCTGCTATTCAGTTTCGCGCAGGCGCAGGCCTGTGCCGAAGCCGGAGCCACCCTGATCTCGCCCTTCGTGGGCCGCATCCTCGACTGGTACAAGAAGGCCGAGGGACGTGACTTCACCGCCGCCGAAGATCCGGGTGTGCGTTCGGTGGCGCGCATTTACGAGTACTACAAGGGCGCGGACTACGCCACGGTGGTGATGGGCGCCAGCTTTCGCAACACCGGCGAGATTGCCATGCTGGCCGGCTGCGACAAGCTCACCATCAGCCCTGCGCTGCTGGACGAGCTGGCCGGCAACAGCGGCGAGCTGCCTCGTCGACTGGACCCGCTGCGGATCGAGCCGGTGAAGCGCCTGCCCCGCCTCGATGAAAAACATTTCCGCTGGCAGCAGAACCAGGACGCCATGGCGACCGAGAAGCTGGCGGAAGGCATCCGGTTGTTTGCTGCCGACCTCCTCAAACTGGAAACACTCTTGCTGGAAAAGCTTGGCGCGTGAGAGTGGTAAAGGCAGAAATGCCTTTACCACTCCTGTCACACCGACGTAGTACCAATCAGGCGGCCTGCCAGGTGGCCGCCAATACCACATCAAGTTGCTGATGCTGATCCGGGCTGAGTTGCAGCTGGCCCTGCCCCGGGGCCGTCATTCCCGCCATTGCCTGGACGAGCGTGTCGACTCGCAAGTCGGTCAGATATTGGCCATCGGCAACCTGAATGCGCTCCACATAACTGGCAGCGCCACCGGCATACCAATTGCCGACAGTCACCTTGTCGGACGTGCCGATCACGCTGATCTCAAGATCGCCGCCCGCTTTTCGCAACCACAACTGGTCATAGGCGATGCCTGCATCCAGCAGCAGGGTGTCGATGTTGCCCGGAGTACTGTCGGAATCGATCACGATATCCGCGCCGCCGCCGCGCCCGAACAGATAGGTGTCGTTACCGGCACCACCGGAGAGTGTATTGGCCGCCGAATTGCCGCGCAGGCGATTGGCCAATGCGTTACCTGTCCCCGTCAGGCGTTGGGTGCCGACAAGATCGAGATCCTCTACATTATCCGCGAGCGTCCACGATACGGATGAGATCACGCGATCACGGCCCTCACCGAGACGCTCGACCACCGAGTCTTTTGCCCCGACGATGTACACATCGTCACCCAGACCGCCGGCAAGTACATTCGCCGCGTCATTGCCCGTAAGGACATTCGCGAGGTCGTTGCCGGTTGCGTTGATACGGGACTTTCCTGTCAGGGTCACGTTTTCGACATTTGGCGCCAGCATGGAAACCGATACCGAGCTGAACACGGTGTCGATACCCTCGCCCGCCCACTCCAGAACAATGTCACCGGAATTGTCGATCCAGTACTGGTCGTTTCCGGCGCCTCCCACCATCACGTCGGCACCGGTGCCACCATCGATGGTGTTGTCGCGGTCATTCCCCGTCAGGCGGTTCGCGAGAGCGTTGCCCGTTGCTTTGAGGGCCGCGGCCTGCAGGACCAGATTCTCGACATTGGCCCCCAGAGTCCAGTCACAATCGGCCTGAATGGTGTCGACACCTTCGCCAGACTGTTCGACAACGCTGTCCCCCTTGCCCACGAAGTAGGTGTCATTGCCTGCTCCGCCTTTGAGCACATTGATGCCTGCAT
>DASSUO010000213.1:0-7567 GCA_035706925.1 Moraxellaceae bacterium | reverse complement strand
GTCCGTTACGCCTGTCAGCCCACGGCTTTGCGGACCCACTGCTGGAACTGCAGCGGTGGCAAGGCGCCGGACACGCGAGCGACTTCGCGGCCGCCACGAAACACGATCAGCGTCGGAATGCTGCGGATGCCGAAGCGCTGTGCCAGTGCGGGCGCCGCCTCGGTATCAATCTTGGCGAACCGGATGCCGGGCTCAAGCTGTGCGGCAGTTTGCTGGAATACCGGTGCGAACTGACGGCAAGGACCGCACCAGGGCGCCCAGAAGTCCACGACCATGGGGAGGTCCGCGCCGAGGTGGGCATCGAAGTTTGACTCGTCGAGAACAACGGGCGCGCCTGTGAACAGCTCCGCATGGCAACTGCCGCAGCGTCCTCCCTGGGCAAGGCGTTCCTCGGGCATGCGGTTCTTCCGGTGGCAGTGGGGGCAGGTGACGATGAGGGCGGTGCTCATGGGGGACTCCGTGGGGCCGTTTTTTCCAGATAGGGGCGGCCGGCGGAATTGCAATGGGCAGGTGCCGGCGGGAGCGTTTTGCCGGCGAGAGGACCAGACCGCGGGCGGCCCATGGTGAGCTTGACTTGCCGTTATTACCTGTCACTATCGGCGCCGCATGCCGCACAGGCAGAAATCGTTCTTGTCAGTTCTAGCGTCCCGCCAGTTCTTCCAGTTTGTCATTTCCCCTGTTCAGCTCTGCACTCCTCATAGGGCATGTGCCCTCGTACTATCCGTTTCAAGACAGGTAAGAAAAAATGGCAACTGGCACCGTAAAGTGGTTCAACGACACCAAGGGCTACGGCTTCATCAAGCAGGATGACGGTGGCGAAGACCTCTTTGCCCACTTTTCCGAAATCAAGGCCGATGGCTTCCGCACGCTGACCGAAGGCCAGAAGGTCTCGTTCGACGTGACCATGGGTCAGAAGGGCAAGCAGGCGTCCAACATCAAGGGCATCTGATGTTCTGCCGCAAGGCTTGAAGAAACCCGGCGATTGCCGGGTTTTTTTATGCCTGCGACCAAGGCCTGCGACCAGGGGCGGCTGGCTGCCAGCGCCAATGTTGCCCGCCTGACTGCGACAACGGCCGTTCCGTGGACCGGTCTCCGCTTTACCGGAGCCTACCCATCATCATTCCTGACCGTGTCGCTGGTTTTTGATGCGCTCTACGTGCGCCTTCCACATTCGCTCCATGCACAGATAGGTGAATGAGGCGGACCACCCGATCATGAGGAGGCCGCAGAGCGCCTCGACGCCGGTAATCATGCGCAGGCCGCCGAAGGGAAAGATGTCGCCGAAGCCGAGCGATGTGTAGCACACCACTGAAAAGTACAGGTAGTCGAAGTAATAACCGCTCATGTGGCCGGAAAAACGGCCGATGCCGGTCGACACCATGACGTCGTAGCAGGCTGCAAACAGCCACACTTCAGCAGTGTGTGCGAGGAACACGCCGAACATCACGTAGATCATGGCGTGACGAGGGTGCAGGCGCAGCCGGGGAAGGAGCTTGTCGGAGATCAGGCGCAGCGCCTCGTAATGCAGGACGACTGTCAGCGTCACCATGATGATGCTGGCCAGTGCACTCCATGCAAATTCGGTTGCCATCGACACCACGGATTCCTCGCTCTTCCGTCTGCATCACACCATAGCTGGACGCATTCAAATTTGACGCAGGTCAGGTGCGGCGGTATCGGCGCCCGGCCGACCTTCGCAGCCTCATTTGTCGAATATCAGGCGCAGGCGCTTCGGGTTGGCCAGGTCCCCAAGCTCTGCCGTGTAGTCCATGGCGATGCCTGCCAACAGGTCGACTTCCTTGAGCGTGCTCCTGGCGAGGGGTACTTCGCTGGGGCCATCCTGCGTGTCGAGGACAAAGGCGTTGATTTCGCGAACCAGCGCAACACCGGTGTCGGTCTTGTCTTCATGGCTGAAGTCCTTGCGGGCCGGATTCCATTCCCAGTCCTGAATGCCACCATGCTGTCTGGCATCGGCGCTGCGTGCCGCGAAGTCGGTCACCAGCAGCGAGCGCATGCTGCCGTCATGCGGCTCCGTGTATAGACGTTTCAGCTGAAAGAGCGGTGCCTGGAGGTCGTTCGCCGTGTACTCGTCAAAAAACTTTGCACTGGTCGAGGACTCAAGGCGCAATGCGGCGCCCGGCGCCATGCGCACGAAAAGGGAAAACGGCTTGCGGGCCAGATGCACGCGATTACCTGAGGCCGTCACTTTCTTGCCATCCTGCTCCACCCACCAGGTCCACTGCCAGGGCTTGCGGGTGGCCACATATTTGCGGGTGGCCGTGCGCAGCCAGATGACGGCATCGGTCCGGTTGCTGCCGAGCACGGTACTCATCGGTGTGTAGTAGCCGCTGCCGACCCGTGCAGGTTTGCGAATCAGTGGATTGGCACCCTTCTGCATCAGCAGTTGAGCCATGTCGGTTCGCCCCAGATACAGGGCAACGCCGAGGGGCGTATTGGGGCCGCCGGCGCCATCGGGATTCGCTCCGCCCTGCAGGAGCTGGCGGACGGCCTCGAGATTGCCGAGGCTGGTGGCGAGTGTGAGGGCGGTATCTTCGTCGGGAGCGGTCTGGATGTCGGGCTTTGCGCCCGCCGCGATCAGCTGGGCCACATAATCGCCGCCATGCGCCGCACTGCGGACGGCGAGGTGCAGCGGACAATTGCGCACGGGGCAGAGGTTGACGTTGGCTGCACGCAACAACGTGGCGCGAACCATGGCCGGATCGTCACGCACCAGCGCGCGCTGAAGGAGCGTGAGACCGTTGGAAAGCGGCATGTCGATATCGAACCCGGGAGGGAGTCGGTCGAACGACGCCGGCGTATCCGCCTTGTTCATCAGGCCGCGCATGACAAGATCCGCGTCGCCGGACAGAAGGCGGGGCTCGGGGATGGCGCCGGAGCTCACCAGCTTGGGCAACGCACTGCGCAGCGCGTCATAGACGGGCATGGGCGAGGAGCCATCAATGGAGTCGAGCTCGACGATGGCCCAGTTGCGTTTGTCGAGGGGGAAGATGCCGGAGTGTTCGCCAGGCGCGAGCTTGCGCAGCTGGTCCCGGATCAGGATCGGCAAGGCGAATGACTGCTGCTGTCGCGGAGCATCCTTCAGAATGGACTTGAGTCGCGCGCCCTTGCCCTTTCCCGCCTCCAGGTGATCCAGAATTTCCTGGAGCGCGTCGTGGTCATCACTGCCCAGCACATAAAAAACGTAGGTGGCCGCACCGGTCGCGGCCGCTTCGTCATAGAGAAGATGCAGCTCGGCATCGGTGTAGTGGGGAACGGGCGCCTGCACGGGGGGAGGTGAGGGAGGTGCGCCAGGTAATGCGGCTGCCGCAGGCAGGGTCATGCAAAGCAGGAGGCTGCCGAGGGAGGCGCGCCAGTGCAGGTGGGTGGCCGCCATGGCGCCCCCTTCTCTAGATTCGGGAATAAGTGGGGAACCGGTGATCGGAGGCCAGTTCCGGGCAAGAGGGGAGACTAGCGTTTTTTGTGTGCGCCGATAAGGCGGCGAGGGTGGGTTGGCCGCAGGACCGGGTGTTGCAGGGTCTGGCGCGACTTGCCGCATACGGGTAGCGCGCCGCCGGCCGATCGGTCTGGCTCCGCGATGTCGGCAGGAAAGGCTAGAAGAGTCCCGGCGTGAGTACCTGGTCTTTTTTCAGGCCCCAGCCGTCGGCGCGGAGGGCACGTGCCTCGGCACACGCCTGGGCGACAAAGGTGAACGTATAGAACACGTCATGACCGACACACACTTCAAAAATGAGCGTGTATTCCCCGGGCGTAAGGCCGAGCTCTACAGGCAGCTCCCCTTCCGGGGAGCCGATTGCCAGTTCGGCAGCCTCCGGGACCGTGAAGGGGAGCTGCAGCGTCCGCTGCGCGCGCTTGTCGGCCGAGAAGCGCAGAGGGGTGCGGAGTATGACATCCGCCCCGAACTCCTCGTCGGATAACGGATCAAGCAGGATCAATCCATTCTGGATCGCAACGCCCTGCGCACGATTGCCGGGTCCCCAGTCGAATTCCGCATCGTCGCACGCGCGTGAGCGAAGGTAGAGAAGGCCGCCGGAAAGGGTGAGGTCGAGCTTGCGTTCCATGATCGTTCGCCAGGGGAAGTCGGTTGAAGGGAGGGAGGGTCAGAGCAGGATGCCGAGAAGGGTTTGCGCCACGCTGTTGTCGATTTCGAAGCGGTGTCCGGCCAGGAAGCGGTTGAGCGCCACCTCGATCCACTTGCGCTCACAGCGGAACTGGACGGTGACAAAGTGCTCAGGCTCCATGCGGTAATCGACCTCCAGGCGAAGCGGGGCCATTTCACCGTGCAGGAGAACCTGCAACACGGCAATGTTGGCCCGGGAGTCGATGCTGACGTCGGTCACCTCGCCAAAGTCCTCGAAATACTTGTTGAGGAACATGCGGGCGCCGACGCTGCGGATGGTGTTGAAGGGCATGGATCTACTTCGCGTGATGATTCTGGTGAGGCGTGCCCCGGGACGATAGCCGAGCCGGCGGTTGCCTGCCAGCCTGCAGTGACTGCCACTGCTCCGACTGATGTCTCGCGCGCTTAGGCCGATACGTCACATGCCCGGTCGCATCGTCGCGTGCTGACTACGCTTGCCACGAATGTGGGGCGAGGGGGCGGTAATGGCCCTGCTTCTGCCGTATCGGCACTTCAGAGAGGAGCCGGCGATGAAGTGAAGGGTGGGACTGGTCGTGCGGGGCGCGGTGAGGCGTCTGGCCGCGCGAGCGCACGACGGAATGTACAGGGTGCACAGACATCTCATGATGCCGGTGCAGCGAATGACTGAGGTCCGCGTGCCTCGTCGCCGGCGCACACGTATCGGATAACGGCGCAGGCGGGGCGGGAACCGGGCAATCCTCTGGTCGGCAAATGCCGGCAGGGGACGAACGGCTGTGCAGGCCGATGAAAAGCGGCTAGTGTTCCTCTCAAGGGCGCGCTGCCGGGAGGGTGGTGCGCCCCGGCCATCCAGCTCTGCTGGCTGGATGAAAGGAGTAGTTCGGCCGTGATGGGCCACGGGCAGTGGCGTGGCACGGCCGCCGCACAGGGATCCGGACATGAAGACCTGCACAGGGATTGCAGTCGTGTTGATGACTCTTTCTGCCATGGCGATGGCGGACACCGATGAAGAAATGGCCCGCTGCACAAGCGCCGCACAAAAATTCGCCACCTCTCCCGGTCAATTGAGCATTGGCGAGCTTGATGCCCTCAAGAGCTGCATCAACTCCCAGCGCGCCACCATGCTGACCGACGCCCAGCAGCAGAAGTTCCAGTCGGGCAACGAACATCGGCTTGCCCGCGCCAGCTTGCGCGACGACTTCTAGCGTCCCGGGCCGGCTGCCGCCGGCCTGCAAAATAATTTTCCTGGTGTTGTCAGGAATCCGTCCGCTGCAGCGACTCCCTGGATGTGTACGATCCGTGCACGTCAAAATTTCCAAGGAGTCCTCCCATGAACATCCGTTCCCTTGCCGCCCTGGCACTCACTGTCATCGCCTCCTCCGCCGTTGCCTCCGAGGGCACTGAACGCAAGTGCGGCGCCGGTTCCTGCAGCAAGAAGACTGCCAGCGCGCCGGCCGACCCCCAGAAACTGGCCGAGGCGTCCTGCTCGAAGAAGGACGGCTCGACAGCCTCCGGTGCCGCCGCTGCACCGGATGCCGCCAAAGAGGCGTCCTGCTCAAAGAAGGCGAAGGCCAAGGACGCCTCCTGCTCCAAGAAAGATGCCTCGGCGACGAAGGATGGCGCTGCGATGCCGGCGAAAGACGCCTCCTGCAGCAAGAAGTAAGCGGGAGCTCACGATCATGGCGGGCCTGGGCTACCGGCGCGAGATGGCTGACTGGGACATGTCGGCCGTCGAGGCCGACTTCTTCGAGGTGGTACCGGAGAACTGGATCCATCGCGACCGCGAGCCCCTGCACCGGCTGCTCGCCTCGGGGAGGGCCGTGCATCTGCACGGTGTCTCCCTGAACCTCGGCGGGACGTCACCGGTGAACCGGGAATTCCTTGCCGGTGTGCGGGGGCTCATGCAGGAGATCGGGGCGGAGTTCTATTCCGATCATCTGGCGGCGAGCGGGGATGCCCATCAGCTCTACGACCTGTTCCCGATTCCCTTCTCCGGCGAAGAGGTCGTTCGTGTCAGCGACCGCATCCGCGCGGTGCAGGACGTGCTGGGTCGGCGCATCGCTGTGGAGAACAGCACCTGGTACACCAATATCGGTGACATGCCAGAGGCGGATTTTCTTGCGGCGGTGGCGGAACGGGCCGACTGCAGCATTCTGCTCGACCTCAACAACATCGTTGTGAACCACAAGAACCACCGTCGCCTGGCGCTACGGGAGTTTGTCGGCCGGCTCGACCTGTCGCGGGTCAGCTATCTGCATGTGGCGGGTCACGAGTTTGACGAACGTTTCGGTCTTTATGTGGATACGCACAGTCAGCCTGTCGAGCAGGAGACACGCGGACTGGCGCTGGAACTGAATGCGCGGCACGGGTTGCCCATCCTGCTGGAATGGGACAACGACGTACCTGCCATGAGCGTGATCAATCGGGAGCTGCAATGGCTTCGTTCCACGACTACGTAAGAGGGCGCACGGATGACGTCCCCTCGGGTTACACCGAGGCGGGCATGCGCCTTTACCGTCACCTCGTGTATCTGGGGGCGAGCCAGATGCTGGAGGCGCATTTTCCGGAGGTGCAGGCGGCGCTTGGTGAGGAAGGCTGGCGCCAACTCCTGCAGGCATTCATTCGCGAGTCGAAGTGGGACTCGCCGTTCTATGGAGACATGAAAGATGAGTTCCTCTCTTTTCTTGCACGACAGATGGAGTGAGCGGATCGGGCGCGCGCAGACACATGCACACCGTCTGCTCACGTTCCTGGGTCCGGTGGGGCCGTTGCTGCTGCGCCTGTGGCTGGCGCAGGAATTTGTCCAGGCCGGATGGATCAAGCTCTCCGGTGGCTGGAGTGCACCGGACTGGTTTGCGATGTTGTCGTTTCCGGTGCCGGTGCGCTGGTTGCCGGCCGATGTGAACTGGGTGACGGCGGGACTTCTGGAGATCACGCTGGGTTCGCTGTTGCTGATCGGCCTGTTCGGTCGGCTTGCCTCCCTCGGGCTGTTGTTCGTGACGTGGGTGGCGGTATACAGCGTGCATTTCGATCTTGGCTGGGCGGGGTGGAACCAGATCGAGACTGCCGCTGGACAAGGCTTCAAGGTACCCTTGATGCTGGCGCTCATGCTGGGCGTCTTGCTCCTGGGCGGCATGGGGCGGTGGTCGGTGGATGGCTGGTGGCGGCAGCGTTGCGCGTCGCCGTCATGACGTCCCCTTCCTTGCCGGCCGTGCTCGGGGCGAATGGACCTCGGGGACGGCATGGCACGCCAATGCCGGGTCCGGCGTGAATGTCCGGGCCCGGCGCGGGCGAGCGCGGAATTCGGTACGTTAGTGGAGAACAGGGTGGACTTTCACAGCAGCGTCGACGGATGGGTAAGGCAATGGCGCGGCGCGATGCTGCGCTTTGCCCGCCTGCACTTGTCGTCACATGACGACGCCGAGGACGCCGTGCAGGACACGTTTGCGG
>DASSUO010000212.1:0-12291 GCA_035706925.1 Moraxellaceae bacterium | reverse complement strand
GCAGTTCCAGCAGGCTCTCGCGGCGGCCGGCCGTTTCGGCGCAGAACAGCAGGCGGGTTTGCGGGTGCTCCCTCAAAAAATTCTGAAGCGCCGCGAGTGGCTGCTCCTGCCGGATATCCACCGGCAGCGATGGCAGTGACTGCAAGGGCAGGTTGATACTGCCGACGCGTTCTTCTACCGGGCCGTTGTGCCACTCAATACGCGGAAAGCGGTTGAGGGATTCAAATAGCTCGTTGTCGCGCAGGAAGAGCCGCTCGGGCGGCAATAGCGGCCGCGTGCTGTCGTGGTGACGGTCTTCATGACGGTTACGGATTTCCTGCCAGAAGTGGCCAACCTGCTGGCCGGCGCCGCTATCTATCAGTACCAGGGTATCGGCCGGCAGGTAGTCGAACAGGGTGCCTGTCTTGTCAAAAAAGAGCGGCAGGTAGTATTCGATCCCGCTCGCGGCCAGACCGTTGCTGACATCCTGATAAACGGGCGAGCGCTTGGGATCGCCACTGAAGGCATCGGCCCAGGCGTCCTTGAACTGCCGGATGGCGGCCTTGTCGAGCGGAAATTCCTTGGCGGGCAACAGCTCGACGGCATCGATGGTCTCGATGGTGCGCTGCGATTCCGCGTCGAAGCGACGCAGTGTTTCCACTTCGTCGTCAAAGAGTTCGATGCGCAAGGGAGCATCGGTGCCCATGGGGAACAGGTCGATGAGGCTGCCGCGCACCGCAAATTCGCCGTGCTCGTAAACGGTATCGACGGCACTGTAACCGGCCGCCTCGAGTTGACGGCGAAAGTCGGCGATGTCGATGCGCTGCCCTTTTTTCAGTGACAGGGAGCGGCCCGCCAGATACCCGCGTGGCGCAATCCGGTGGGCGAGGGTGGTAACCGGCACAACCAGCAGTCCCTGCGTCATGCCCGGCAGGCGGGCCAGGGTCCGCAGGCGTGCCGAGACAATGTCCTGATGCGGAGAGAACGGATCGTAGGGCAGGGTTTCCCAGTCGGCAAAGTGCAGCAGCGGCAGGCGATCGCCCAGGAAGAAGCCGAGTTCCTCTTCCAGCCGGGTGGCGGCCTGGGTATCGGCGGTGATCACCATCACCGCGCCCTTGTGGCGCTCCGCGAGGGAGGCCAGCGTCAGTGCGAGTCCGCTGCCCTGCAAGCAGCCCCATTGGCGACGGTCCCCGGGCTTGTGCGGAAAATCGGGCAAGGGGAGCAGGGCAGTTTGCGGCATCGGGGAACCTCGGGGCGAAACGGAAAAAGCCACAAATGAAGTGGCGGCGCGATTCTAGCCGTTGCGGAAGCACGTGTCAGATGGCGTCAGGACGGAGCGGCCGGTGCTTGTCCGCGGCGCAGGGCGATCCCGCGCCAGCGGGGCAGGATGGCCGGTCGGTCATGGACGGTCTTCGAGGGGGTAGCTCCCGTAACGGCGGGGTCGTCAATCGGCCAAATTGGGGTCATACGGGTGAATTAGCGTGCTTTTTGTCGATTCAATCCACTTGGTTCCCTGCAAATGCCGCCTGTCAGATACCGCCGATTATTAGCACTTGGCAGGGATGACCGGTGTCTCCTAGTCTCCTCTATACAAAGGTAGAGGCTCATTGAAGAGCCCGTTATGCCAAACCCGATCAGATACGTCGCGTCATTTTTCTCCAGGGGCATTCATGTTTTCCGTGCCAGGGCAGTCTGCTGTCGACGCTTCCGCCATCTCGGACGCCGAGTTTCCTGCGGCGATTCCCGAACTCCGTGCAGTCCTCGGGGGTAAGCCCCCGGCCATCCTGTGCCTGTCGTCCCGGCTCGAAGAGGCATTTCGTCGCTACTATCGTCTCAAGGCGGCCCAGGTACTGAGGTTCTCCGTCTACGGAATCATGCTGCTTTATCTGGCGGTCGTGCTGCCGGTGGCCTGGCTGTCGGTAGGCCAGCCGGACATGCATCTGTGGATGATGACCACGGTCGTGCCCATCGGGGTCGTGCTGATCGGCATGTGGGCGTCAACGCTGGTGCGCGCGCTCTCGGTGCATGTCGAAAAGGTCCTCTGGACGGCCGTGGCGGTGACGATCGCGACGACGGTCTACGGTGCCATGAAGCTGGGTCGGGCCTACTACGGACAGATCAGTGCGGATGAAGCCATCTTCATCCTGCTGATAGCGTTCACCCTCTTGCGCCTGCGTGCCCGTGTGGTGGCCGGCGCCGCCATGACCGGTTTCACCGTCGCCACCGCCAGCATCCTGGCGCAGGGCATGTCCCCGGACTGGCTGAACGGGCTGTTGTACTTCTTCTTTCCCTTCACCGTCTGCACGGTGGCGGGGCTCATCATGGAGTACTCCGCGCGTCGCGATTACCTTCAAACGCTCTGTCACCGCCAGGAAAAGTACCAGCTTCTCTATGACATGGGAGCGGTCGGCAACGAGAGCAGTGATGTCCATTCCATGCTGGAACTCAGCCTGGGGCGCATCTGCGCCAATATGGGCTGGATTGCCGGGCATGCCGTACTGGTGAAGCCGGCACTGGGGGAGCGCACCGCCGTGCGCTTCATCAATCGCGATGCCGACGCGCGCTGGCGGCAGCACCTTGAGACCGAGCCGTTGCCGACCATGGGGTCGTCGCTGTTCCAGGATGTGCTGCGCACGGGCGAACCGGCCTGGAACATTCAGTCGGTCCGGCTCGAAGACATGCTGATCGACACACAGGTGAGCGGCCTGGCCTTCCCGGTGATCGTCAATGACGAACTCGTGGCGGTGCTGGAGTTCCTGTCGGCGCGTCATGAAAGGCCGGATGAGCACCTGCAGGGCCTGATGGCCCAGGTGTGCGCCCAGGTGGCCCGTGTGTTCGAGCGTCGCGGCCAGCAGGAAGAGATGCGCAAGCGCGCCCTCTACGACAACCTGACCGGCCTGCCCAACCGCAACTACCTGTTTGACCAGCTGCGCGCCGCCATTTCGCGCGGGCAGCGGAATCCGGATTACCGCTTCTGTGTCCTCTTCATGGACCTCGACCGTTTCAAGTGGGTCAACGATTCCCTGGGGCACGTGAAGGGCGATCGCATGCTGATCGAGTTCAGCTCCCGCCTGCAGCAGGAATTCCGTCCCAATGACGTGGTGGCACGCCTGGGCGGCGACGAGTTCGCCGTGCTGGTCGATGACATCGATGGCGAGCCGGATGCCCAGCGGGCCGCGCAGCGGATTCAGGCGCGCATGCAGAAGCCCATGAAGCTCGATGGCCAGGAAATCAACACCGGGGTCTCCATCGGTATCGTCCTGAGCGGGCAACAGTACCAGGAGCCCGAGGAACTGCTGCGCGATGCGGATACGGCCATGTACATGGCCAAGCACAGTGGTCGTGGTACCCAGGTGGTGTTTGCCCAGCACATGCGCGAGGAAGTGGTGGACCGCCTGCGCATGGTGGCCGAGCTGCGCCGTGCCATCGAGGGCAACCAGCTGGAACTCTATTATCAGCCCATCGTGTCGCTCGAAACCGGGGTCGTGTCGGGCTTCGAGGCATTGGTGCGCTGGCCGCATCCGCAGCGCGGCATGATTTCGCCCGTGCAGTTCATTCCGCTGGCAGAAGAAACCGGCCTCATCATTCCGCTGACGCGCTGGGTGATGAACGAGGCCTGCCGGCAGCTGGGTCTCTGGCAGCGGCATCGTACGCAAGGCGTGCCTCTCAGTGTCAGCGTGAACCTGGGTGCCCGTTACTTCGCGGAGCCGGCCATGCCGGAGGAAGTGTCCGACCTGATCCGCAAGCACGATGTGATGCCCGGTTCGCTGCGTCTCGAGATTACCGAGACGCAGATCATCGAGAATGCCGAGCTGTGCATGCAGAACATCCAGCGGCTCGACGAGAGCGACGTGCGCGTCTATATCGACGACTTCGGCACGGGCTATTCGTCGCTGAACTACCTGGCCAACTTCAAGGTCAATGCGCTCAAGATCGACCGTTCCTTCATGGGCGGACTGGAGGCGGGCGGCAAGGAAGCGATCGTCGTGCGTGCGATCGCCTCGCTGAGCCGCCACCTCGGTCTGGACGTGATTGCGGAAGGCGTGGAAACCGACGTGCAGTTGTCGGCCCTGCGGGATCTGGGTTGCCAGTACGTGCAGGGTTATCTGTTGTCCCGTCCGGTAGAGGCGCACAAGGCAGAGGGCCTCATCGGCCGCCAGATGCTGGAGCCGGGTGGCGAGCGGACAGTGGCGCTGGCCTGATCCCCTGTCGTGAATGAATGGACCCCGCCCTGGCGGGGTCTTTTTTTTGGGGCTGTCGGGGTGTCTGTGATTGGCGCTCTCGCACAATGGGACCAACACGTTGTTTGTCAGCCTGAATTTCCGCGGTGGCCGGCTTACACTACGGTATCGATTTACTGATGGTGGCCTGCGCCGGCAATGGCGGTCGCATGCCACCGTCCCCGATGCCTGATGGTTCCTCCATGTCCCGACACATGACCGACCCGGCGCCTGCCGCGCGCACGGCGCGCAATGACTGGCAGACGCTGAAGACACTGTTTCCCTACCTGTGGCGCTACAAGGTGCGCGTCATCCTGGCTTTGTCCTGCCTGGTACTCGCCAAGGTGGCGACGGTGGCCATTCCGCTGGTGCTCAAGCAGGTCGTGGACCATCTGGCCCATTCGCCCACTGCCCTGATGGCGGTGCCGGTGGGGTTGATCGTGGCCTACGGGTTGCTGCGGCTGGCGTCCACCGCCTTCGGCGAATTGCGCGATGCGGTGTTTGCCAAGGTGGCGCAGGGCGCCATCCGGCAAATCGCGCTGGAGACGTTCAATCACCTCCACAGCCTCAGCCTGCGTTATCACCTGAATCGCCAGACCGGGGGCATGACCCGCGACATCTCGCGCGGCACACGGGGCATCGGCTCGCTGCTGACGTTCATGCTGTTCAACATCCTGCCGATCTTCCTGGAAATCGGCTTCATCACCGTGATCCTGGTGACACTGTACGACTGGCGCTTTGCCCTCGTCACGCTGACGACCATTGTGCTTTATGTGGGCTTCACCGTGATGGTGACGGAGTGGCGGACGTCCACCCGCCGGGCCATGAACGACCTGGATTCGCGTGCCAATACGCGGGCCGTGGACTCGCTGCTCAATTACGAAACGGTGAAGTATTTCGGCAACGAGCGTTTCGAGGCCTCGCGCTACGACGAGTCCATGGCGGAATGGGAGCGCTCTGCCATCCGCAATGAACAGGCGCTCGGGCTGCTCAACAGCGGGCAATCGGCCATCATTGCGTTGGGGGTGACGGCGCTGGTCTGGCTGGCGGCAGATGGTGTGGCGAAAGGACACATGACGCTGGGGGACCTTGTGGCGGTCAACGCCTTTCTCATCCA
This sequence comes from Moraxellaceae bacterium, assembly GCA_035706925.1. Lineage (GTDB taxonomy): Bacteria > Pseudomonadota > Gammaproteobacteria > Pseudomonadales > Moraxellaceae > UBA2031. Next base: position 6,975 of record DASSUO010000212.1, on the reverse strand, counting down.
GCTTTATTCGCCGCTCAACATGCTGGGCGTCGCTTATCGCGAGATCAAGCAGGCCCTCACGGACATGGAGCGGATGTTCAGCCTGATGCACGAGGACGCGGAAATCCGCGACAGGCCCGAAGCGCAGGAGCTCTCGACGCGCACGGCACAGGTCGATTTCGAGCATGTCGATTTTGGTTATGACCCGGAGCGGCAAATCCTGTTCGATGTGGATTTCACGATTCCGGCCGGCCGCACTGTCGCAGTGGTAGGCAGTTCAGGCGCGGGAAAATCGACGTTGTCGCGCTTGTTGTTCCGATTCTATGAAACGGGGCGGGGCAGTGTGCGCATCAACGATGTGGACGTGCGTGACCTGACCCAGGAGAGCCTGCGGGCCCATATCGGCATCGTTCCGCAGGACACCGTGCTGTTCAACGACAGCATCTACTACAACATCGCCTATGGCCGTCCCGGCGCACCGCGCGAGGAAGTGGTCGAGGCGGCGCGGGCGGCGCACATCCTGGAGTTCATCGAGCGCTTGCCGCGCGGCTGGGACACGCAGGTCGGTGAGCGGGGCCTCAAGCTCTCGGGCGGAGAGAAGCAGCGCGTGGCTATCGCGCGCACCCTGCTCAAGAATCCGCCCATCCTGATTCTGGACGAGGCCACATCGGCGCTGGATTCGCGTACCGAAAAGGCCATTCAGGCGGAGCTCGCCACCATTGCTGCGGCGCGTACCACCCTCATCATCGCGCATCGACTGTCCACGGTGGTGGAGGCGGACGAGATCCTGGTGATCGAGCAGGGCCGCGTCGTAGAGCGCGGCAATCACCAGAGTCTGCTGGCGCGCGATGGCGTCTACGCGCGCATGTGGACGTTGCAGCTCTCCGAGCAGGAGAAGGCGGCCGCCCGCGAGCGCGCCTGACTTTTTTCTCCGCTAGAGGTCCAGCAGGCCGGTATTGATGCCGAGGGCCGCCAGATTGGTGGTCACCGTGCGTTCGGTCATGAAGCGCAGCAAGTAGTGTGGCCCGCCGGCCTTGAAGCCGGTTCCAGACAGTCCCTCACCGCCAAATGGCTGGCACCCGACTACCGCTCCGATCTGGTTGCGGTTCAGGTAGATGTTGCCGACCGCCGCGCGCTGGATCACGTAGTCCATTGTCGACTGGATGCGAGTGTGTATGCCCAGCGTGAGGCCGTAGCCATTGGCATTCACCCAGTCCATTACCTGGGGTAGCTCACCGGCCTCCCACGTGGCGATGCACAGCACCGGCCCGAAAATTTCTTCAAGTGGCAGGGCGTCACGCGGCAGCAAAAAGAGACGCGGGGCCAGGAAATGGCCTTCGCTGCTGGCGTCATTGGCGATGCGTCCGGTGGCCTGCCAGATGGCTTTCGCGGCCAGCGCTTCGCAGGCCTTGTCGAGATGATCGCGACTGGCCGCGTCGATCAGCGGTCCCATATCGCTGCGGAAATCGCCCGGTGGACCGACCCGCCATTCGGCCAGCATGCCTTCAAGTCGCGCCAGCACGCGGTCCTTGATGTCCTCCTGCAGCCATAGCACGCGCAATGCCGAACAGCGTTGGCCAGCGCTGGTAAATGCAGAGGTGATGACGTCGGTGGCGAGTTGTTCCGGAAGCGCAGTGCTGTCGGCGATCATCACGTTGAGGCCGCCAGTCTCGGCAATCAGCGGCAGGCGCGCGCCTTCGCGGGCGGCCAGGGTCCGACTGATGTCGGTCGCCACACTGGCCGAGCCGGTGAAAGCCACGCCGGCCAGCAAGGGATGCGAGAGCATTGCTGGTCCCAGCGTCGCGCTGCTGCCGGGCAGTAGCTGCAGCACATTGCGTGGAATGCCGGCCGCATAGGCCAGCTCAATGGTGCGGAAGGCAATCAGTGGCGTCTGGTTGGCAGGCTTGGCAATTACGGTATTGCCGGCGGCCAGTGCCGCGGCAATCTGCCCGAGGAAAATCGCCAGGGGAAAATTCCAGGGGCTGATGCAGAGGAAGACGCCGCGGCCGTGCAGCGTGAGGCGATTGCGCTCACCGGTTACGGAGGGCATCTCGATGGCAGTGCCGAGTCGCTCGGCCTCACCCGCATAGTAGTGACAGAAGTCGACGGCCTCGCGCCATTCCGCGAGCGCATCCATCACGGTTTTTCCTGCTTCGCGAATGAGCAGGCCGATCAGTTCGTCGCGCGCGCGCTCGAGTTGGCGGGCCAGCTTGCGCAGATGATGGGCACGAGAGCCCGGTGATTGCTCGCTCCATTCGCCGAAAGCGTGGCGAGCCTGCAGAAAGGCCTGTCCCACTTCAATGGAGGTGGCAGGGCGCAGGTGGCCGATTTCGGCCTGCGGATGGGCGGGACTGGTGCGGCGTGTGGCTGCGATCTCGATGCCGTGGCGAAGCGCGACCAGAGACCCGGCTTCAATGGGGGGAAAGCGGGGCAGGTGATGCGCGAGCCCCTCCAGCGCTTTGGCATCAGCCGGATCGAAGCCCGGGGCGAGCGGGCGATTGCCGTAGATGTCGCGCGGCAAGGGGAGGCGAGGATGGGGCGTGGGCGGCGTCTCGAGACCCGCCAGCGGATCTTCCGCCAGTACGATCGCCTCAACCGATTTGTCGGCGAGCTGGTTCACGAAGGACTGCGAGCTGCCGTTCTCCAGCATCCGTCGCACCAGATAGGGCAGCAGGGTCTCGAAGCGCCCAACCGGTGCATAGATGCGCACGGGTCGGCCGGTCTCTGCATGAAAGGCGTCGTGTACGGTGTCGCCCATGCCCGTGAGCTTCTGCACCTCGTAATCGGCGCCGAGTGCCTTTGCACAGGCCTCCACCGAGGCTAGCGTTTGCGCATTGTGCGTCGCGAACTGCGGATAGAAACGGTTGGTATTTTCCAGCAGTAATCGGGCGCAGGCGAGATAGGCGATGTCCGTATGACGCTTTCGCGTGTAGACCGGATACTGCGCCAGGCCCAATTGCTGGGCGCGCTTGATTTCAGTGTCCCAGTAGGCCCCCTTCACCAGTCGCACCGGCACCGGATGGTGAAACTCGGCAGCGATGCGAGCGAGAAAGTCGAGCGCAGCAGGGGCGCGTTTCTGGTACGCCTGTATGGCAAGACCGAGGCCGCCCCAGTTGCGCAGGGCCGGTAGACGCGCCATTTCTGAATACACGGCGAGGGTAATCTCGAGGCGCTCGGCTTCCTCGGCGTCGAGCGTGATCGGAATGCCGGCCTCGGCGGCCAGCTCGGAGAGCGTGCGCAGTCGTGGCAGCAGCTCTTTTTGCAGGCGTGCCCATTGGGCGAATTCAAAGCGGGGATGCAGCGCGGAGAGCTTGATGGAAATGCCGTCGCGGGCCAGCAGGGGCAGGTTGGTGGATTGCCCCGACAGCGCGCTGATGGCATCGCGATAGGCCTTGAGGTAACGCTCGGTGTCGTCGAAGGTCTGCGCGGCTTCGCCGAGCCGGTCGAACGAATAGCGGCGGCCCGGTCGGCGGCGCTCCAGCGCTTGCGGCATGTCCTCGCCCAGCAGGAACTGGCCGGCCAGGTAGACAAGCGCAGCGGATATTGCCCGGCGGAAGACCGAGTCGCCCATTCGCAGCAGCAGGGCGTGCCAGGCGCCTGGCAGCCGGGATTCTTCCTGGATGAAGCGCTTGGAGGCGGAAAGGCCGAGCGCTGCCATCTTCACCAGAACACCGCCCTCTGCGCGGGGGCCGCCCCATTCACCTTTCACGACCAGGTCATTGATGAGCTGGTTGGCCGACTCGAGATCGGGAATGCGGAGCAGTGCTTCGGCCAGAGTGAGGAGTGCCCGGCCTTCCTCGCTGCTGAGGCGCCAGTTGGCGAGGAAATCGTTGAACGGAGGTGCGGGTTGTCGGCGGGCGGCCTCGACCAGTCGCAAGGCGAGGGCAGGGTCCGCGGCCGAGGCCAGGCGTGCGTTGGGAAGCAGCCGCTCCAGGGTATGGCCCTCGTCCAGGGCGGCCCATTCGCGAATGCCCGAGAAATCGTAGGGAAAATCGGGGAGGTCTTGCAGCAGCGGGGTCATGGCAGGTCCGTTCTTGCCCTTGAGCTCCAGTTAAGTCCAGTGCGGCCCGCTTGTAAATCCGCATACAGGCTGAGGGGTGTCACTGGTAGAATCAGCCGATTCCACCTGCCATGGGTCGCTATGAGCCAGCTTATCCATACGCACGCCCAGGACGTTGTCCGGGAGCACCTCGACCACCTGCACGAGCACCAGGACACCCTGTCGCGCGCGCAGAAAGACCAGTTGCGTGCACGCATCAAGGAACTTCTCAAGCGCGAGGACGCCGTCCTTGTCGCCCATTACTACACCGACGCCGAGCTGCAGTCGCTGGCCGAAGAAACCGGCGGCTGCGTGTCCGACTCACTGGAGATGGCGCGCTTCGGCAATGCCCATCCGGCGAAGACGCTGGTGGTGGCCGGGGTCAAGTTCATGGGCGAGACCGCCAAGATCCTGAACCCCGAAAAGCGCGTGCTCATGCCCACGCTGGAGGCCACCTGCTCGCTGGATATCGGCTGCCCGGTGGACGAATTTACCGCCTTCTGCGACGCGCATCCGGACCATACCGTCGTCGTGTATGCCAATACCTCGGCGGCAGTGAAGGCGCGGGCCGACTGGGTCGTCACCTCCAGCATTGCGGTCGACGTGATCGAGCATCTCGCGGAACAGGGTGAGAAGATCATCTGGGCGCCGGACAAACATCTTGGCCATTACGTGCAGAAGGTGACCGGTGCGGACATGCTGATCTGGGACGGCGCCTGCATCGTGCACGAAGAGTTCAAGGCGCGCGGCATTCTCGAACTGAAGAAGGTATATCCGGATGCGGCGGTGCTGGTGCATCCCGAATCGCCCGATTCGGTGGTGAAGATTGCCGATGCGGTCGGCTCCACCTCGCAGCTCATCAAGGCCGCGCACGACCTGCCCAACCCGCGTTTCATCGTGGCCACGGACAAGGGCATCTTCTACAAGATGCAGCAGGCAGCACCGGGCAAGGAGTTTCTCGAGGCCCCCACCGCAGGCACCGGCGCGACCTGCCGCTCCTGCGCTCACTGCCCGTGGATGGCCATGAACGCACTGGACAACCTGGCGCAGGTGCTGGAGACGGGCGACCAGGAAATCCATGTGGACCCGGAAGTCGGACGCAAGGCGCTGATCCCGCTGCAGCGCATGCTGGACTTTGCGAAACAGCTCAAGGTGCAGCCCAAGGGCAAGGCCTGACAGCGCAGGCCCCTTTTGCCCCTGCCAACAGGCCCGCTTGATGCGGGCCTGTTGCGTTTCGGGGGAGGGGAAATGAAGTGACGGGCGTAGGCCACATCGGCAATGCGCACGGCCCGGGAGCGCGACGTATGTCCTGTGTCGTACCTGGACTGACGTGCCAGGTACATCGGGAAGGTGCAGTCGGACACGGCCGGCTTTGCGGCCGGCACCTCGTCAGTCTCTGCAAACTGCAGCAGTAGTCAGATCAGGCCGCGACGCACGGCCTCTACGGCCGCCTCCGCCCGCGAGGTGATGTGCAGCTTGCGATAGAGGTTCTTGATGTAGCTGGCAACGGTACTGTCTGCCAGACCAAGTTCTTTTGCCGTGTCCGAAACACGGAGCCCTTTGCTGATACACACAAGTACTTCGGTTTCCCTGCGCGACAGCTCAACAAAGAGGGGAGTGGAGAAGCTCTCTTTAGATGACATGGTGGTCCTGCACAACGAGCGCACTAACGAGTTAATGTCGAGCAGTCTATGTAAGGACTGTAACGGGCGTTACCCCCAAAAAGGGGGGCATATGGACAGACGGTAGGCAGTTGGGGACCGGAAATTGTCGAAAACGGAAAAATGTCACTTTTTGACAGGTTTTTCCGCCAATTTTGCGAGCTTTGTCACGCTATTTTGGTCAATTCCATCACCGAAAGCCCCTCATTTCGCACTTTTGGACAGCGTCGTGACCGCGGTTTGGTTCGCCTGCCAGACGGTGGCGCTTGCCTTTCCATCGTGAACTTGCGCGATCTCCAGGCAGTCGTGGCCGCCTGCGTCGACTACGCCAAATGCCCGCTATTGCAGATCGATTGAAGTCGATACAGTCCCCGTCGAGTCAGTTTTTGCGTCATTACGGCGCATCGGAAAATCCACCGAAGGTGCCTGTGCGGCGTTGAATCACGCAGGGCCTACGGGACAACGTGATTTGCGCCGAGCAACGCAGTGGGCGCTGGCAGCAGGAAGGCCTGCGGCCGTGTGGTCATCTGAAATTTGTCGAGGGTCGAGTCGGGTGAAGATCACCAGGATGCAGTGGCTTTATGGAGTTGCCGGCGTTGCAGCAGTGGTCGGTCTGGCGGCATTCAGTGAGTGGCGCCACCAACCAGAGCCGCTACCCGCCAAGTGGCAGCCACAGGTTCGCACGAAGGGGCAGGTGTATCCCGTCCCCCAGTCGTGGCTGGTGACGGAGGAAGGAAAGATAGCGCATGACCTCGTGTTGCCGGACACGCTCCCCAAGCCGGTGCCGTTCGATTTTGACAAGGCGGATGGGCACTGGTTCTGGCACAAGAGTCGGCGCGAGGTATCACTCGCGTACTTTCGGCACTTGTGTGACACGGAGGCGGGAGAGTGGATCCTTGAAAAGCCGAAGGATGTCGAGGGCCTGTATTTTGCCCGCCCGGAAAAAGATCCCACCGATGACTATCTCGGTGATGTTTACGGGCCCGAGGCCCCGTGGGTGGAGCGTGAATTCCAGCTGATGTCGGATAACGTCGACGGACGCGGCGGGCAGTTCGTTCGTCCTCCGTTCCGGAATTACCGGTTTGTTGAGGAGCCGTGGCGTGATCTTCCGTGGCAGCAGGATATTTATACGCCGTATATACGGATTTTTGGGTATCAGGCGGAGTTCAAGCGGAACAAGTTCAATCGAGTTACAGAGGTAAAGGAAATTTCCCCGATGCAAATGGAGGGAATTAATGAACTAAGGTCACGATACGGATATACATGGAGAGGGATAAGGAGACCACGTGATCGTGA
>DASSUO010000211.1:0-23403 GCA_035706925.1 Moraxellaceae bacterium | reverse complement strand
ACTTGCTCGACAATACGGCGCGACAGATTGTGTTGCAGCGAAAGCTCGGGTTACCGACTCCAGACTACCTGCACTTGCCCCTGGCGGTGCATGCGGATGGTACCAAGCTGTCTAAACAGACACATGCATTGCCACTGCCGCTGCCGGCTGACAGCACACAACTGCGGCAGGCACTTGTGCACCTCGGCCAGAACCCCCCGCATGAAGGTGGGACCTGTAGCGAATGGCTTGCCTGGGGCATATCCCACTGGCAGCCGGATCGCATCCAGCGCTCTCCGCGGCTCACGCCCGACGAGCCTCCCATTTGACCGCCGCCCGGCCTTCAGGGCCCGCCACGTCCCGCTTTTCCCCGGAGCCCCCCATGCGATTTCGCCCCCCGGCCGGCTGGATTCTCCTGATGGGAGCCCTGACTGCATTGGGGCCGCTTTCCATAGACATGTACCTGCCCGCCTTCCCCTCCATTGCTCGCGAACTGGGGGCACCGGGACGCGTCGAACTGACACTGGCCAGTTTTTTTATCGGATTGGCGCTTGGACAGCTGGTTTATGGCCCGCTCAGCGATCACACCGGCCGCAAGCCGCCCTTGTATGTCGGCCTTACCCTGTACGTACTTGCCTCAGTGGGCGCTTCGCTTTCCCACGACATCCAGACGCTGGTGGTTTGGCGCTTTCTGCAGGGGATGGGCGGATGCGCCGGCATGGTCATCTCGCGCGCCGTGGTTCGCGACCGCTGTACGCCGGTCGCGGCCGCACAAGCATTCTCTTTGCTGATGCTGATCATGGGGATTGCTCCCATCCTGGCACCCCTGACCGGAAGCTATCTCGTTACGCTGGCGGGCTGGCGTGCGCTATTTGCCGTCCTCGCCATCGCAGGTGCCGCCTGCCTGTTGCTCGTGTGGCGCGGCCAGCGGGAAAGCCTGCCATCCGGCATCACGCCGCCGTCCCCCGGCCGACTCATTCATACTTACCTGGATCTGCTGTCTGATCGTGGCTTTCTCCTTCCCGTCATGGCCAGCGGGCTGGCCTTCTCGGGCATGTTCACCTATATCGCCGGCTCCCCGTTTGTGCTGATGCAGATATACGGACTCAGTCCGCACCAATATGGATGGGTATTCGGCAGCAATGCGATCGGCCTCATCGCGGCATCGCAACTCAATGCATTGCTGCTGCGACGCGGGCATGCCGGAATGCCGGTATTACTCCGTCGCGGACTGGCGACAGCCGCCTTCAGCAGCCTGGGACTGGCCCTCCTGGCAGCGCTACACCTTCTGCACCTTCCTTTGCTGCTGGCCGGACTCTTCGTCTACATCACGAGTCTCGGCTTCATTTCGCCGAATGCCAGCGCCAGCGCGCTGGCACAGCAGGGGCATCAGGCGGGTACTGCCTCAGCCCTCATGGGCGCACTGCAGTTCATGCTCGCCACGCTGGCGGGATCATCAGTCAGCCTCTGGCATGACGGATCCCCCCTGCCCCTGACCAGCCTCATGGCACTTTGCGGTGTCTGTGCCTGGACCATCCATCAAATGCGACGGTGCGACATCGCGCCCTGACCCGCTTGGCGCCGCCCGACCTTCGCGCTACCTTGCACAAACGAGCGTGACGCACCTGACCGAGTATCCGGCTTTCCATGTATATCGATCGACTCGTCCTTCTGTTCATCGCGGGCGCCTATCTGCTGTCTCCTGCCATTCTCGAATGGTGGAGCGAGGGCGGAACGGCGTGGTACCGCCCCTACCTGATCTGGCTGGTTCTCATCGGCCTCAGCTTCTGGATCGGCAAGAGCCGGGATCTCAATGACCTGCAATAAGCGGCAACCTCATGAGCTTCAGTCCCGGTGAACTGCTGACGCTAGGCGTCGGCTACCTCTTCCTCCTGTTCCTCGTTGCCTATGTCAGTGAGTCCGGGCTGATATCCGTGCGCTGGGTACGACACCCACTCGTGTATGTCCTCTCGCTGGGCGTATATGTGAGTGCATGGGGCATTTACGGCGTCGTCGGATTTGCCCATCAGAGTGGCTACAACTTCCTTGCCTTTTACCTCGGCATTTCAGGCGCCTTTTTGCTGGCGCCTGTGCTTCTGGCGCCCGTCCTGCGCCTGGCCAAGAGTTACCAGCTGGGATCGCTCGCCGACCTTTTCGCTTACCGCTACCGCAGCCAGGCCGTCGGATCGCTGACGACGGTCGCAATGATCATCGGCATGCTCCCCATGCTGGCACTCCAGATCCGCGCCGTGGCGGATTCGGCCCAGCTTCTCGCCCCAGGCCCCCAACATCGCCTGATGGCACTCGTGTTTTGCCTCGTCATCATGGCCTTCACCGTATTGTTCGGCGCGCGCCACCTCTCGCCACGGGAAAAGCATGAGGGGCTCGTCGTCGCCATTGCCCTCGAGTCGGTGATCAAGCTTGTGGCCATGCTCGCCGTGGCATGGTTCGCCTGGCAGCACGTGTTTGGCGGCAATGCCGGCCTCAAGCCCTGGCTGGCGGCCAATCCGGCCGCACTGCAGATGCTTTATCAGCCGCTCCGCGGTGGGTTCTGGCACATCCTGATCCTGTCGTTCCTGTTTTCCGCGGTGGTTCTGCCTTACATGTACCAGATGACATTCACGGAGAACTTCGACCCTCGTGGTCTGTTGTCCGCGAGCTGGGGCATGCCGCTTTACCTGTTCGGGATGGCACTGGCAGTTCCGTTGCTGCTGTGGGCCGGCATCCGGCTCGGCCTGAACATCCATCCCGAATACTTTACGTTGGGAGTGGCACTGGCCGCGCAGTCCTCCTGGCTGCCCTTGCTGGTCTTCGTGGGCGGACTGGCCGCTGCATCCGGCGTGATCATCGTGAGCACGCTGGCGCTTGCCTCCATGGCGCTGAATCACCTGGTCCTTCCGCTACATCAACCCAGCCCCGAGCAGAACATCTATCGCTGGATCCTGGGTGTGCGGCGATTGCTCATCGCAGGGATCATTACCACGTCCTTCCTCGTATACCTGTTGCTCGACGAACACCACAGCATGACGGAAATGGCCATGCTGACCTTTGTCGCCACGCTTCAGTTTGCCCCCGGCCTCATCGGCGTGCTGTTCTGGCCGCGTGCCAATCGCAGTGGCTTTGTCATCGGCCTGTGCGCCGGCATGGCCTTGTGGTTCATCACACTGGTTATCCCCTATCTCGTGGAACTCCGCTACCTGCCGATGCCGGACTGGCTTCATGTCTCGTTTGCAAACAATACCGATTACTGGCAGACCATGGGCACCGGCCTCACACTGGTCAATGCGGTGCTGGGAGTGCTGTTCTCCCTGATCGGCAAGCAAACTCCCAGTGAACAGATCGCGGCCCACACCTGTTCGGTCGACAATTTGCGCCGCCCCTATCGCTGGGAGCTCTCGGCGTCCACGACCAGTGACTTTGTACGCGGACTGTCCGAGCCGCTGGGCCGGATCACGGCCGAGCGCGAGGTCCAGGTGGCGCTGGCGGACCTGGGCATGGATCCCTCGGAGGTACGTCCTTACGCGCTGCGGCGCTTGCGCGACCGGATAGAGTCCAATCTTTCCGGACTCCTCGGCCCGTCCGTCGCGCAGGACATTCTTGACCAACACCTTCCCTACAAGGTCCGCAGCGAAGCGTCGGGTTCCGAGGACATTCATTACATCGAGTCCCGCCTTGAAGAGTACCGGGATCGTCTCTCGGGCCTGGCAGCCGAACTCGATTCCCTGCGGCGATTTCACCGGCAAACGCTGTTCGACCTCCCGATCGGTGTCTGCTCACTGGGGCGCGACCTCGAGATCCTGTCGTGGAACAACTCGATGATGCAGCTTACCGGGATCAGCGACGAGGAAGTGATCGGTTCACGGGTCAGCGATTTGCCTTCTCCGTGGCAACAACTGTTCATCGACTTTCTGCATGGCCCCACCTCGCAGCTCTACCGGAAGCCCGTGCTGAGCCGCGGCCACACACGCTGGGTGAGCCTCAATCGCGCCTCTATCAGTGAGGGCGACAGCCTGGGGCACCCCGACTCGCAAGTGATTGTTGTCGAGGACATCACGGAACTGCACAAGCTTGAGCAGCGCCTGTCGCACAACGAACGTCTGGCATCGATTGGCCGACTGGCCGCTGGCGTGGCGCACGAAATCGGCAATCCGGTAACGGGCATTGCCTGCCTGGCCCAGAACCTCAAGGCGGAAAGCACTGATCCCGAACTGCGCGATGCCAGCCAGCAGATACTGGAACAGACACACCGCATTTCGCGAATCGTGCAGTCACTGGTCGGCTTTGCCCGCGCCGACAGCCCAAGCCAGACCCGTGAAGCGGTGGACATCCGGGGCATCATCGAGGAGGCCATCCAGCTGTTGCGGCTGGCACCGGAAGGTCGCGACTACATCTTTGAAAATGACTGTCAGGAGGGGGTTCTCGTTGCCGGGGATTACCAGCGCCTGACTCAGGTCATCATCAACCTGCTCAGCAACGCACGCGATGCGAGCCCAAGGGGGGGGCGCATCATCGCCCGAGCAACGGCGCACGGACCACAGGTGCGTCTCGAAATCGAGGACTTTGGCTCCGGCCTGCCTGCTGGTGAAATCCGGAGCGCCCTTTTCGAGCCCTTTGTGACCACCAAGCAAACCGGCAAGGGCACAGGGCTCGGTCTTGCCCTGGTACATGGCATCGTCACCGAGCACGAAGGACGCATTCAACTGATCGACAAAGGCGATTACGATCAGGGCCACGGCGTGATCGTGCAAATCATGCTGCCCGCCTGGCAGGACATCAGCCACCGCTAGCACACCCAGAGTCCCGGGACCCATTCATGAGCAATATTCTGCTAGTAGAAGACGAAGCCCTCATCCGCTCCAGCCTCAAGCGACTGCTGGAACGCAACCATTACAGCGTAAGCGAGGCGGCCTCGGTGGCAGAGGCCTGCGAGCGCTACAGCCTTCAGGATTTCGATCTCCTCATTTCGGATGTCCGACTGGCGGGCGATGAACCGGGGACGGAACTGATTGCCAGGGCCCGCCCCACTCCCGTCCTCATCATGACCAGCTTCGGGAACCTGAAATCGGCGGTCGAGGCAATGAAGATGGGGGCCGTGGATTACATCTCGAAGCCCTTTGACCATGACGAGATGCTCATGGCGATCGAGCGGATCCTGCGGGAGAAAACGCTGAAGGCACAGAACGAGGCCCTGAAGCAGACTATAGAGCGGGACTACCCGACGACAGGAATGATCGGAAAGTGCGCGGCAATGCAGGAGGTCTTCAACCGGATCCGGAAGGTTGCCCCCCTGGCCACGACAGTGCTGATTCGCGGCGAATCGGGAACCGGCAAAGAACTGGTTGCCCGTGCGCTGCACGAGCAGAGCCTGCGAGCCAACGGGCCCCTGATTTCCGTGAATTGCGCAGCCATCCCGGAGACGCTGATCGAGTCCGAGTTGTTTGGCGCCGAAAAGGGATCGTTTACCGGGGCCCAGGCAAATCGCAAGGGGTTGGTGGAGGCCGCCGACGGCGGCACCCTCTTTCTCGACGAGATTGGCGAGCTCCCTCTGGAAGCCCAGGCGCGCCTGCTCCGACTGCTCCAGGAGAAGGAGGTCCGCCGCATCGGCTCCACGCAGGCAAAACGGGTGGATGTGCGTCTAGTCGCTGCCACTCACCGGGACCTCAAGAAGCTGGCCGGAGAAGGCCGCTTCCGTGAAGACTTGTATTACCGACTGCACGTCGTCGAACTGCTGCTTCCGCCGCTGCGCGACCGTGGAGACGACATTCTGGAGCTGGCCGACACCCTCCTCGCACGAACCGCACAGCGCCTCGGTGTGGGAGAGCTGCATTTCGGCCCGGAGGCGCGCCTGGCCATGACCACGTACAACTGGCCGGGGAACGTCCGCGAACTTGAAAATGCGATTGAGCGCGCGGCCATCCTCTGTGAATCCAGCGAAATCATGCCCGAGCATCTGGCCATCGATTATGCGCGCCAACCTTCTGTCTCGCTGGCAGGCAGTCGCGCCATGGCGGCGGCGGAGCCCCCCACCGGCTTGTCACTTGAAGACTATTTCCAGCATTTCGTTCTGGAGCACCAGGATCACATGTCCGAGACCGAGTTGGCCCAGAAGCTGGGTATCAGCAGAAAATCCCTGTGGGAGCGTCGACAGCGACTGGGCATACCTCGCCGCAAGCCGCATGAGGGCGACCCCCTCCAGGAGACAGACGGCGCTGAAGGCTGACGAACAACGGTAACGGGTGTTACCCACGTACACAGAACGTTACAAGCCTACTCGCAATTGTTACCTCTTCCGGTGACGCCGGTGACAGAGCGAGGAAGGGCAAAGCGGTAAGCCACTGTTTTTAAAGTAGAAAAATTTAATTCAAATAGTTGGCACGCGCCATGCAATAAGAAAAGCGCGCAAATAACAAAAACAAGTGCGCGATCTGGTGTCCGCACACCAACAAAAAGAAAAACAACAATAAGAACAAGAAACGCGGACAGGAAAGGTTCAGCTATGACCAGGAGGCTTCATAGCTGAACCCGTCCACCAGACCCGGTGACCCGACAAGTAGAAACAGAATAATGGGTCCAGGGTCATGGCCAACAACAAAAACAAGGCCGCAGCCAAAAAGAAGAACCGCCTAACAAAGAATAAGAATGTTCAGCGCAACGGGAGGCCCAGGCCTCCCGTTCTTCTTTCCGCTCCCCACAGCGTCCACGATTGAGCAGCGCCGCAGCAGAAGCGCAGATTTCTTCGTACTCGCCGCCCTATAACCTGTTCGCCCACAGGGAAATTGCTATCATCGACCCCTTTCCTGACCAGTCCCGCTCCACCCCATGATCAAAAAGCTGATCAATCGCCTTCGAGGCAAGACCGCCCCCACCCTCGCGAAAAAGGTCGTCATCCCGCGCGATCGCCATCCCGTATCGCGCAAGGACATCAGCAGTGCGGCTGTAAAGACCTTGTACCGCCTTCGCGACCATGGCTATGAGGCGTTTCTGGTCGGGGGCTGTGTGCGTGACCTCATGCTGGGCATGCATCCCAAGGATTTCGATGTCGCCACCAACGCGACGCCGGAACAGGTAAAGCAGACCTTTGGCGGACAGTGCCAGCTCATCGGGCGGCGATTCCGCCTGGCCCATGTCCGCTACGGACGGGAGATCATCGAGGTCGCCACGTTCCGGGCACACCACACGCAGGCCGAATCTGCCCAGCATGCCCACACCTCCCATACCGGCGTCATCCTCCGAGACAACGTCTGGGGCTCCATCGAGGAGGACGCAGAGCGCCGCGACTTCACCGTCAACGCCCTCTACTACAACATCAATGACTTCAGCGTGTGGGACATGGCAGGCGGGCTTGCCGATATCGAGCAGCGCCAACTGCGACTGATTGGCGACCCTGAAACCCGCTATCGTGAAGACCCCGTACGCATGCTTCGTGCGGTGCGCTTTGCCGCAAAGCTGGAGTTCCGCATCGAGGCGTCGACGGCCGCCCCCATCCGCCGCCTGGGTGATTTGCTGGACCATATCTCCTCGCATCGCCTGTTTGACGAGTCCCAAAAGCTGCTGGCCTCCGGCCATGCCGAGCGGGTGCTACACCTTCTCGACGAGTACGACCTGTATCGGCACCTCTTCATACAAGGTGGCGCTCGCGACACGAGCAAGCGCCTGTTGGCGCTGACCGCGCAAAGCACCGACCGGCGCATAGCCGACGGCAAAAGTGTGAATCCCGCATTTTTCTTTGCCGCACTGCTATGGGAGCGAATGCAGGAGGAGTATGACGACCTCGTGGCCGAAGGCATGCCCGCCATGCCGGCGCTGCAGCAGGCCGGTCAGCGAGTCATCAGTCGCCAGACGGAGCGTACGGCCATCCCCCGGTTCAATGCCCAGACCATCAGAGACATCTGGGAAATGCAGCCCCGCCTTGAATTCCCGCGACCAAGACAGGTAGAGGCACTGCTTCAACAACAGCGCTTCCGCGCGGCCTACGACTTCCTCGTACTCCGTGAAGCAGCGGGCGAAGACACCCATGAGTGGGGCGCCTGGTGGACCCGCTATCAGGAGGCCGATCCCGGACTTCAGGCCGAAATGCTGCGAGCTCTGGAAAAGGGCCGCGAGGGAGGCAGCAGCGATGGGCGCCGTCCTCGTCGACGCAGCCCGCGCAAGCGCCGCCCCTCCAGTAGCCCCCAGGAATGACCACGGCCTATATCGGCCTTGGCGCCAATCTGGGCGATGCCGAGGCCACGTTGAAAAGTGCCGTCGTGGCGATGCGTGGCCTGAAGTCCACACGCCTGACCGCACTCTCCAGCCTCTACCGGAGTGCGCCGGTCGGTCCGGTTGGCCAACCGGACTATCTGAATGCGGTCGCACAGCTTGAGACCGAACTGACTCCGCACGCACTGCTGGCTGCCCTTCAGGGCATTGAACAGGCCCATGGACGCGAGCGCCTGGTCCACTGGGGGCCGCGAACGCTCGACCTGGACCTGCTGCTCTTCGGCACCGACCGCGTCGTCACAAACGACCTGACTGTCCCGCATCCCGAATTGGCGCACCGGAATTTTGTGGTCAGTCCCCTGCTGGAGATCGCTCCCGCGGCGACACTGCCAGACGGGGCCTGCCTGGCCATACTGCCCGTCGCCAGAAGCGAGATTGGACTCTCCCGGCTGCGCGACGGCCCTGCATGGGGCGGTTGACGGCGGACGGAGTCGAACCCACCATAGCCCTCCCGGAAGGAGGCCTCCCATGAAGTCAGTCACCCTTTCCACCCTCCGCGAGCTCAAGAGCCGTGGAGAGAAGTTCACCTGCCTCACCAGCTACGATGCCACGTTCACCCATCTGATGGGCAAGGCGGGAATCGAGACCATTCTGGTAGGCGACTCACTGGGCATGGTTGTTCAAGGACACGACTCGACCCTGCCCGTTACCATCGGTGACATGGCCTATCACACGGCCGCCGTCGCGCGCGGTAACCAGGGCGCCCTCATCATCGCCGACATGCCCTTCATGTCCTGTGTCCGAGAGGAAGATGCCCTGGCTGGCGCTCACTCGCTGATGCAGGCCGGCGCGCATATGGTGAAGCTAGAGGGTGGCGTCTGGCTTAAGGACACCATCCTTCAACTGGCGCGGGGCGGAATTCCCAGCTGCGTTCACATGGGACTTACGCCGCAGTCGGTCAACGTACTGGGCGGCTACAAGGTCCAGGGGCGCGGCGAAGCGGCCGACCGCCTGTTGGCGGAGGCCATTGAGCTGGACCAGGCAGGTGCAGCGCTATTCGTTCTGGAGTGCGTTCCGACCGAGCTGGGTCGGCGCATCACAAAGGCCGTATCCGCTCCCGTGATCGGCATTGGAGCAGGTCCGGACTGTGACGGCCAGGTGCTTGTCATGCATGACATGCTGGGCCTGCACCCGGGCAAACCCGCCCGCTTCGTGAAGGACTTCCTTGCCGAAAGCGACGACGGCACCATTGCCGGCGCATTCCGCGCGTATGTGAAGGCCGTGAAGGCGGGGATTTATCCTGCGCCTGAGCATTGCTTCGAGTAAGACCCGACCCGGAGGCCCAGCCTCCGCCCACCACGAGCCGGACATGAAAACCGAAACCACCATTGCCGGACTGCGCGCAGCGGTCAGGGCCGCCCGTAAGGCGGGCAAGTCGATCGCCTTTGTTCCGACCATGGGCAATCTTCACCAGGGACACATCACCCTGGTCACCAACGCCCGGCGTCGCGCCGATGTCGTGATTGCCAGCATTTTCGTCAACCCGACGCAATTTGGCGTCAACGAAGACTTTGACAAGTACCCCCGGACCCTGGCCGCTGACAGCGCCCTGCTGGCCGAGGCCCAATGCGATCTGCTGTTCGCACCGGACACCCGGGAAATGTACCCTGAAGGGCGCAGCCAACCGACCACGGTGAGCGTTGGGGGAATCACGGAATTCCTGTGTGGAGCGTCGCGTCCGGGCCACTTTAGCGGCGTGTCAACCGTCGTGAGCAAGCTCTTCAATATCGTGCAGCCGGACATGGCCTTCTTTGGCGAGAAGGACTATCAGCAGTTGGCCGTCATCCGCCAGATGAGCCAGGACCTCTGCTTTCCCGTTGACGTGATCGGGGTACCAACAGTGCGCGCCGACGATGGCCTGGCGCTGAGCTCCCGAAATGGCTTCCTTTCCGCAGACGAACGGAAGACGGCGCCGCAGTTGTACCGCACCCTGTGCAGCCTTCGACAGGCGATTGACGCTGGCCAGCAGGATTTCCGCATGTTGACCGATGCCGCCCGACTGCATCTTGCCAAGTGCGGGTTTGACCCCGACTACCTCGAGGTTCGCCGGCAGGACCTGGCGCCGGCCAGCCCGGAAGACAAACGCCTTGTCATTCTGGTGGCTGCACGCCTTGGTACCACGCGCCTGATTGATAACCTTGCGTTCGAGCGATCCTGATAAGAGCGGACAAATTGTCCGACAATAGAAATTCCCCACGATTGAATGGGCCGTATGATTCATGCAAAATGGCCCGCCCGATTGCGGGACGAAACTGCTACGCGCCTGCTGCAAGGCCGTGCCGACAGCCACGAGCGGAGGTAAAGCCCTCATGCAATGCACCATGCTGAAAGCCAAGTTGCATCGTGCCCGTGTTACGCACGCCGAACTGGACTATGAAGGTTCCTGCGCCATTGACGGCGAACTCCTGGACCTCGCCGGCATTCTGGAATACGAGCAGATCCAGATCTACAACGTGACCAATGGCGAACGCTTCACCACTTATGCGATTCGCGCCGAAGAAGGGTCGCGCATGATTTCGGTGAACGGCGCGGCGGCACACAAGGCAGGGGTGGGTGACATCCTGATCATTTGCACCTATGCCGCCTACACAGCCAACGAACTGATCAACTTCAAGCCACGGCTGGTGTACTGCAACGCTGACAATACGGTCAGCCACAGTGCCAATGCGATTCCTGTTCAAGTCGCCTGATGGACCACACAAATGAAAACGCCGGCTCATGCCGGCGTTTTCATTTGTGACTGAACCCGTCAGGGGCCACTTCGGCCACCTGGCTCGCGGATCTGCGGCAATGTCGTCTTCTGATAGCGCGGATCCGGCAACAAGCGGCGCATCCCTTCCAGGGTCTTTCTCGGCGTCATGTCGATCAGCATGTTCACGATGCCCGGGGGAATATGCCCACCCGGATCAGCGTGCCCGATCATGGTCACTTCGACCATCCCGCTCCCCAAAGGTCGGAATATCCAGGTCCCCTCCATCGTCGGCATGCGAACATAATTCGGGTCGACCGGATACTCCGGCCCACTGATCCCATGACTATTGATCGTGACGGTCAGCGTCCGCTCATCCTGTACGACCTGTCCCGCCACAATCACATCACGATCGGTTAGCGGCCAAGGGAAGTTCATCTCGGCGCGCACGACAAAGGTGCCCTTCTCCACATCCTGCTTGAGCATCAGGATACGATCGGTGCTGTAAACCCATCGATTGGCGTTATCGGTGTCCTGAATAAGATTAACCAACCCGGAAAGCGTTGTTTTTACGATCATGGATGCCTTGAACGCGCGAACCGCTGATCCAGGCTCAATGCGTGTCCATACACGAATGCCATGACTCTCCTTCCCCCCCTCCCACTCGTCTGCAGCAGCCATCGCAGGGGCGGCGAGCATCAGCACACACAACAGCAATCGTTTCAGCATCTCAAATCCATGGAGTAACACTGGCACTGACCAGTGTGACAGTGCGTTTTACGGGAACTCATCATTACTCAACTGACCCGCCCTTGTCCTGTAACAATTGCGGCTAGCTCTACCACTTGTCCGGCCATTTCACCGTCGACCCGCCGCAGTCATTCACGCAAAAAAAAGCCCCTGACACGCAGGGGCTTTTTCATTCCGGCAGGATTACTCGAGGTTCTGGGAACACTCGGCATCAGACGGCGTGATGGAGCAGCGAACCTGCTTCAGCATCTTCATGGCACGCTTGTCGTAGATGCCTTCATTGGTGAGGGCAATACGCGACTCGCGAATCATCTGCAGATACTTGTCCTGGTCAGCCGGCGAGATCTGCATCCAGTACTTCTTGTCGATTTCCTTTTCCGCGGTGTTCACGAGCTTCATGGCGCGATCGTACTGCGAGAACATGTACTCACGAGACTTCTGGCCGAAACCATCAGGGAAACGGTCCTTGCGGAGGTACAGCTGCAGGGACACCTGAACCAGCGGGAACTGCACGATGGCGCCCTTGGTACCGAGGCCCTTGAACAGCTCAAGCGGCTTGAACGCAGCTGCCGGAGCACCAACGATATCCACGGAGCCGTTGTTGAACTTGCCGGCGAAGTTGGTGATGTCAGAAGCAACAGGCTGCGCGCCCACCTTCTGCACCATCTTGGCCTGCGCCTTGTCGTAATCAAGCACGGCAATCTTCTTGCCGGACAGCTTGCCGACGTTGTTGATGCTGCGATCGTTCACGAAGAGATAGGCGGCACCCATGGGGGCAATACCACCCACTTCGTAATTGCCGCTGACCATCAGGCTGGCTGCGTTCGGCTTGGCCAGTGTCGCCAGCACCTTGTGCATGTGTTCGTAGGTGGGCATTGCGCCGAGGGAGTCGAGGCTGCCCGTGAAGCCGTTGAACTGGCGACCACGGAGACCGGTCATCATCACCGCGTCACACTGGCCGGCCTTGAAGTCTTCAGAGGCGATCTTCTCGTCGGTGTAAGGACGCAGCTCGAGATCGGCGCCCCAACGGGTCGCCGCCAGCTTGTAGTCCTTCATCATGTTGAACACGTCACCCTGGGTGCCGGTCACGTCCCACACGCAAAGGACCTGCTTGCCTGCCGCCGACGCGCTCATGGCCATCGTCAAGCCGGCACCGGCGATCAGCACGCGGGCTGCACGGGAAAAAGCTTTCTTCATTTGCATTTGGATTTGCTCCTAGTACTACGTCAGGTAAATGGGCTTAGAGCAGGTCATCGATCTGGACGCCTTCATCCTGCTGGGCGGGCTTGTCATCCCAGAACTTGCCCAGGCTGCCCGGCGGCGTCCTGCTACCTGTCTTTTCCGTCCAGTAGCGGTCGGAAACGTTTTGCACGATCTGGTACGCCATGCGGTCAAACAACCGGAAGTTCGGATTGGAAGCGGCGTCCTGTGTGGCCGCGAATTGCCTGATGGCATCACGCATCAGCGCTTCGTCACCCTTTGCCTGCGCTGCCATCGCGTACATGGCGTGAGCCAGGCGAACGCCCTGACGCTCGCCCAGGCGCATGTTCTGCTTCAATGTTTCCCACGGGTCGCCCTTGCCTTCGCCAGCGCCTGGCAGCAGCGTCCAGATAGTGGCACGGGTAGCCATCGGGGCTCCCCACCACTTGTTGTTGTCCAGGCACTGCATGCCGCGCTCGACCTTGGCGGCGATGTCCTTCGGAACACCCACGACTTGCTGCGCGGCAATGTCGTTCACCATCGCTTGTACACCGGACAGCATGCCGAGGAGATAAACCATCTGGTCGAAATCACGATTGAACTTGGGGCACTTCGTCCCGATCGGCGCCTTCTTCTTCACTTCGAAGTAGGCTTCGAGGTGCTTGTACGATTCATACTGGCGACGCGCAGCAAGTTCCGCCTCACGCTTCTGCATGATGCGGGCATCCTGGGCATCGTCGATCAGGTTTGCCTTGGAGGAGCGCATGTAGCGTAGCTCATACTCCAGCGCGCGCTGTTCCGCACAGAGGCCGGCGGATGCGTAGAGCAGCACCGCAATCTCGTTGGGATCGGCCTTCATGCCCTGCGTCGCCATGATCAGCGGCGTCAGCGCCTCACCCGACACACAGGCCATGGCCGTGTCGTCAATGCGGAAAAGCGGAAGGATCAGATTGTCTTCAGTGAACCCCAACGCCATGTTGGCGCCGGTTTTCTTGATCTGGGAGCAGCCGGACATCACCAGGCTGGTTGCGAGGAAGAGGCTGATAAAGCCCCAGCGGAGCAGATTACTCACCTTCATGGTGATCTCCTAACGGTTGTTCTTATACGAGCGTGGACGCAGGTTTTTTGTATTTGCGCTCCACGGTGCCGTCCGGTGGCAGAGCCCGGCAAAGATAACACTGTCCCCCCTGAACAGAAAAGCCGCCATACGGCGGCTTTCCCTGAGTTATGCCCTACATTTCAGGGCAATTTGTACAGGCCTCGTAACCGGGCCTCAAACAGTCGTCGTGTCGTCTTCGGTCGTGAGTTCCTTCATTGACAACTTGATGCGGCCACGCTGGTCGACGTCAAGCACCTTGACCTTCACTTGCTGGCCTTCCTTGAGGTAATCCGTCACTTTTTCCACGCGCTCGTTGGCGATCTGCGAGATGTGCACCAGGCCATCGGTACCGGGGAGAATGGTAACGAATGCACCAAAATCCACGATACGAGCGACCGTACCCTCGTAAACCGTGCCCACTTCTACCTCCGCGGTAATAGCCTGCACCTTGGCCAGGGCGGCCTGGGTGGCTCCCTTGGTTTCGCCATAAATGCGCACGACACCATTGTCTTCGATGTCGATGGTGGCCTTGGTCTCTTCGCAGATGGCGCGGATGGTAGAGCCGCCCTTGCCGATCACGTCGCGGATTTTCTCCGGATTGATGGTGATCATGGCGTAGGTCGGGGCGTTGGCATTCACTTCCGTACGCGAGGACGGCAGCACCTGGTTCATGGCCTGCAGGATGTGCAGACGGCCGTCGCGGGCCTGGGCCAGCGCGGTTTCCATGATTTCTTCGTTGATGCCTTCGATCTTGATGTCCATCTGCAGTGCGGTCACGCCGTGCGCGGTACCGGCCACCTTGAAGTCCATGTCGCCGAGATGGTCTTCGTCACCCAGAATATCGGTCAGCACGGCGAATCGGTCGCCTTCCTTCACGAGGCCCATCGCGATACCAGCCACCGGGGCCTTCACGGGAACGCCGGCATCCATCAGCGCCAGCGAGGCACCACAGATCGACGCCATGGAGGAGGAGCCATTGGACTCGGTGATGTCGGACACGACGCGAATGGCATAGGGGAACTTTTCCGGCGACGGCAGCATGGGCTGCACACCGCGACGGGCAAGGCGGCCATGGCCGATTTCACGGCGCTTGGGACCGGATTCGCGACCGGTTTCACCCACGGAGTACGCGGGGAAATTGTAGTGCAGCATGAAGTGGTCAGTGCGGGTGCCTTCGAGCGCATCGATCATCATGGCATCGCGCGTGCCGCCCAGCGTGGCGGTGACCAGGGCCTGCGTTTCACCGCGGGTGAACAGCGCAGAGCCGTGAGCCTTGCCAAGCACGCCCACCTGGATGTCGAGAGCGCGCACGGTGCGAGTGTCACGGCCATCGATACGGGGCTTGCCGGTCAGGATGTTGTCACGAACGGTGCGGTACTTCAGGTCTTCGAACAGGGCATCGATTTCATCGGCATCGACGCCGCTTCCCTCGGGAGCGAACTGGGTCAGCGCGGCAGTCTTGAGAGCATCAAGACGGTTGTAGCGGTCCTGCTTGACCCGAATGGTGTAAGCCTCGGAAATGGCAGCCTCGAATGCGGCCTTGAGCTGAGCGCGCAGCGGCTCGTTCTTTTCAGGCGCCGTCCAGCTCCAGCGCGCATTGCCGACTTCGGCGGCAAACTCCTTGATTGCGCGGATAGCCGCCTGCATTTCATCGTGGCCGAACAGCACGGCGCCCAGCATTTCGTCTTCGCTGAGTTCCTTGGCTTCGGATTCGACCATCAGCACGGCCTTGTCGGTACCGGCGACGACAAGGTCGAGTTCGGAAGACTGGAGGTCAGCGTAGTTCGGGTTCAGCTTGTACTCGCCGTTGACGTAGCCAACGCGGGCGGCGCCGATCGGGCCGTTGAAGGGAATGCCGGAGATGGCCAGCGCGGCAGACGTGCCGAGCATGGCGGCGATGTCAGGATCGCTGACCTTGTCGGTCGATACGACCTGTGCAGTCACCTGGACTTCATTCAGGAATCCCTCCGGGAAGAGCGGACGGATCGGACGGTCGATCAGGCGGGACGTCAGCGTTTCCTTTTCGGTAGGACGGCCTTCACGCTTGAAGTAGCCCCCCGGAATACGACCAGCCGCGTAGGTCTTTTCCTGGTAGTTCACGGTCAGGGGGAAGAAATCCTGCCCCGGCTTGGCGCTCTTTGCGCCGACAACCGCGACCAGTACCGACACGCCGCCCATGGTCACGTACACGGCACCGGTAGCTTGGCGGGCGATACGGCCCGTTTCCAGAACAACCTTTTCGCTGCCGTACTGGAATTCTTTGCGAACAATCTTGAACATGTGTTGCTTCCTCAGGCTTCAATGATGATTCCGGTCCTTCCGGAATCGGTCCTGCCATCGGAGGCCCCTAACACATGCGTCGGACCGCTCGAGCCGGTCCGACGCATGTGTTAGAAGCCTCTCCAAAAGCAGTCAGTTAAAAAAACACGGGGAGCGCGAGCGCCCCCCGGTTCTCTGCATCAGCGACGCAGACCCAGGGTCTGGATCAGGGCGCTGTAGCGGGCATTGTCCTTGCGGCTCAGGTAATCCAGCAGCTTGCGACGCTGGTTCACCATGCGGATCAGGCCGCGACGGGAGTGGTGGTCGTGCTTGTGTTCCTTGAAGTGGGACTGCAGATCATCGATCTGCGCCGACAGCAGGGCCACCTGCACTTCCGGGGATCCCGTGTCGCCCTGCTTCTGGGCGAACTTGGCGACGATCTCGGCTTTTTGTTGCGCGGTAAGGGACATTGTTACTTCTCCACAATGAGAGGCAGACAGGAAAACGGCCAGCCGCGCCTCTCTGCAGCTGCCGTCATGGCGGTACCGGAACGGCACCCACCCTCTTCAGTCGGCTTGTGGCCGACCAAAACAGGCATTTTACACGCGAATGAGGCGTTTGGGGGCTACCCGCCCCTCCTCGTCCATCTGGCCGATGCCAAGGAAGCGTCCCCCGACCTCGAACAGCAGCACTGATCCCCCGGCGGGGGCCCCGGCCACCCGGACCGCCTGGCCCTGCAACAGGTAGTAGGCGGCATTTTCGGACAGCTCGACCCGAGGCCAGTCTGCGAGACCTGCCCAGGCCGGTAGCAGCAGGGCGTCGAGAGCAGGCTGCCCACCATCGGCCAGCGTGGCCTCCAACTGCTCCAGGGTCACCATGACAGGGGCCTGGAAAGGACCGAGGGACAGGCGGCGGAGCATGACCACATGCGCCCCACAGCCCAGGGTGGCGCCAATATCTTCCGCCAGGCTACGGATGTAGGTGCCCTTGCTGACGTGGGCTTCAAGCTCCCACTCGCTGCCGGCTGCCTCGATCAGGTCCAGGCGGTGAATGGTGACGCGGCGGGCCTCGCGCTCGACTTCGATACCCTGTCGCGCCAGCTCATACAGCGGGCGACCGTCCCGCTTGAGCGCGGAAAACATGGAGGGCACCTGGTCGATATCGCCACGGAACCCATCCAGGACCGCTTCTATTTCGGTGTGCGAAAGTGCAGGTACCGGCGCCGTTGCTACGATTTCGCCCTCGGCATCCCCCGTGGTGGTACGAATACCGAGGCGAATGCGGGTGCGATAGACCTTGTCGGCCTCAAGCAGGAATTGCGTGAATTTGGACGCCTCGCCCAGGCAAACAGGCAGCAACCCGGTCGCAAGGGGATCAAGGCTGCCGGTATGGCCGGCCTTGTCGGCCTGATAGAGATGCCGCACGCGTTGCAGGGCCTGGTTGGACGTCAGGCCCTGCGGCTTGTCGAGCAGCAGGATGCCGTCCACAGGACGGCGGGGACGACGCGGCTTGCTCATTCCTTCCCGCTTTCGTCGTCACCGCGCGATTTTGCGCGCTCCTGGTCCTGGCGAACGGCCTCGCTGATGAGGGTCGCCATGCGATTGCCTCGCGCAGTGACTTCGTCATAGTGGAAGCGTAGCCGCGGGGTAATCCGGGTGCGGATGGCACGCCCGACTTCGCCACGGAGAAAGCCTGCCGCCGCATTAAGAACCCGGATGCTTTCGTCCGGCTTGTCGTCGAGGCTATGCCCCAGCACCGTGACGTAAATATCGGCGTAACCCATGTCCGGGCTGACCTTGACGCTCGAAATGGTCACCATTCCCAGGCGCGGGTCTTTGAGCTCCAGCCGGATCAGGCTGGCCACCTCGCGCTGGATCTGGTCGGCAAGCCGTTGTTTACGCTGACTCACAGTGTTACCTCGGGCAAGAGGGGGCGTTTTCGCGGCTGAAGCCGCTCCTACGAGGCCGGATGTTTCAGGGGCGCCGTATTCAGGGCGCAGGTTTCTGCGACGGATGCTTCGGGGCCGGACTGAGGCCTGGCAGGGCGATACGCGGCGCCGGGGCAAAGGCCCCGACGCCACTTCGAGCGCGCCTTTACAAGGAGCGCTTGATCACTGTCACTTCGTAGACTTCGATCTTGTCGCCGGTGCGGATGTCATTGTAGCCCTTCACTGCGAGGCCACACTCCATGCCGTTGCGCACTTCCTGGACGTCGTCCTTGAAGCGGCGCAGGGACTCGAGCTCACCCTGGAAGACCACCACGTCGTCACGCAGCACGCGAATGGGCTTGTTGCGGTACAACGTGCCTTCCAGAACCATACAGCCTGCTGCGGCGCCGAACTTGGAGGAACGGAACACGTCGCGCACCTGGGCAACGCCCAGGATGTTCTCGCGATGCTCCGGCGCCAGCAAACCGGACATGGCCGCCTTCACGTCATCGATGAGCTCATAGATGATGCTGTAGTAGCGCAGGTCGATGCCTTCCTGCTGACACTTGTTCTTGGCCGCATTGTCGGCGCGAACATTGAAGCCGAGGATCACGGCACCCGTGCTTTCCGCCAGCGTCACGTCGGACTCGGTGATGGCACCCACACCCGAACCCACGATGCGCACTTTCACTTCGTCGTTGCCCAGGTCCATCAGCGCCTGAGACAAGGCTTCGAGCGAGCCGCGCACGTCGGTCTTCAGTACGATGTTCACCGACTTGCTTTCCTGCTTGCCCATATTGGCGAACAGGTTTTCGAGCTTCATGCCCTGCTGGCGCGCCAGGCGGGCTTGACGCTGCTTGTTTTCGCGGAACTCGGCGACTTCGCGCGCCTTGCGCTCGTCATCTACCACCAGGAACTCGTCACCGGCTTCCGGGGCTTCCGGCAAACCGAGAATTTCGACCGGGATGGAGGGGCCAGCCATCTTGGCCGGCTTGCCGTTTTCGTCACTCATGGCGCGAACGCGGCCGTAGTGGGTACCAGCGAGGACGAGGTCCCCTGCACGCAACGTACCCTTTTGCACCAGCAGGGTAGCGACGGCGCCGCGCCCCTTGTCGATGCGTGCCTCGATCACGACACCATGTGCCGGACCGTTCACGGAGGCCGTGAGTTCGAGCAATTCGGCCTGCACCAGGATCGCTTCGAGCAACTCGTCGACGCCCATTCCCGAATGCGCAGAAACCTTCACCACCTGGGTATCACCGCCCCACTCTTCGGGCACGATTGCCTTGACGGACAGCTCGTTCAGCACGCGATCAGGGTCGGCCGACGGCTTGTCCATCTTGTTGATGGCGACAATGATCGGCACGCCAGCGGCACGCGCATGGTCGATGGCTTCCGCGGTCTGCGGCATGACGCCGTCGTCGGCCGCCACCACGATGACAACGATGTCCGTCGCCTTGGCGCCACGGGCACGCATGGACGTGAACGCCGCGTGGCCCGGGGTGTCCAGGAAGGTGATCATGCCGCGCGGGGTTTCCACGTGGTAGGCACCAATGTGCTGCGTGATGCCACCGGCTTCGCCCGCGGCCACCTTGGCACGACGAATGTAGTCGAGCAGCGAGGTCTTGCCGTGGTCGACGTGGCCCATGATGGTCACGACCGGTGCACGGGTAACGGCATCGGCGTCATGGTGATGCTTGAGGGCATCCTTCAGGGAGTCCTCGACCGCGGTTTCACTCACGAACTTCGGCGTGTGACCCATTTCCTCAACCACGAGGCCGGCCGTTGCCTGGTCGATGACCTGGTTGGCCGTCACCATTTCACCCATCTTCATGAGGACACGGATGACTTCCTTGGCCTTGACCGCCATTTTCTGGGCGAGGTCGGAAACGGAAATGCTTTCACCGATGGTGACTTCGTACACCTGCTTCTCCACCGGCTTCTCGAAACCGTGCTGTTTGGAGAGGGCGCTGCTGAACGTCCGCAGGGCAGGCCGGAAGGACTGCTCTTCTTCACGCTTCTTGCCGGCCTTGCCGCGCGCCCCACTCTTGCTGTTCCCGCCTCCGCGACGGAGCTCGCGGTCTTCACGGGAAAAAGATTCCTCATAGGCAGAGCCCACAAGACCACGGGCCAGCGGTACATCGACCGCGGCAGTTTCTTCGCGGCCTCCGCGCTGCTCGATTTCCTCGGCGATGCGGCGCGCCTGCTCCAGGGTCTTCTGGCTGGCCTTTTCTTCGGCTTCCTTGCGCAGCTTTTCTTCCTGCTCGCGACGAACCTTTTCCGCCGCACGCTGTCGGGCTTCCTCGGCCTCGCGCTTCGCGCGCTCTTCGGCCGTCTCTTCCTTCAGCTTGACCGCCGCACCCACCTTGGGCACGGAGAGCTTCTTTTCCTTCGCGCCCTTGTTGGCAACTTCGGAAGCCTTGCGAGCCTCTTCAGCCGCCTTGCGCGCTTCTTCTTCAGCGGCCGCAATGCGTGCCTCTTCTTCGGCACGACGCTGCGCTTCCTCAGCAGCGAGACGCTCTTCTTCCACCTTGCGCGCCGCTTCTTCCGCCTCGCGTTCAGCCTGCTCCTTGTCGTCGAGCGTCGAGCGCTTCACATAGGAACGGGTCTTGCGAACCTCTACATTGACGGTCTTGGCCTTGCCGCCGGCTGCGGGAGCGACCTTCAGGGTGGTCGTTTCCTTGCGCTTGAGGGTGATCTTCTTGGGCTCGGCTTCACCGTCGCCCCCGTGCGAACGCTTCAGGAAGGCCAGGAGCTGATGCTTCTCGGCATCGGACACGACTTCGTCCGCGCCCGCGTGCGCGAGGCCGGCCTCACGCATCTGCGTAAGCAGGGTCTCGACCGGACGGCCAACCGCTTCCGCCAACTGTTTTACTGTCACTTCAGCCATGTAGCGCTTCTCTCCGCTTCGCCAGGCATACCGTTCCGGTCACACCGGAATCGCCCCTCTTGCCGTATTGATAACCCGATGCCAGCTTGATTACTGGAACCAGGGTTCGCGGGCCTTCATGATGAGCTGGCCAGCCTTTTCCTCGCCAACGCCGTCGATGTCCGCGATATCGTCGATGGCCTGTTCGGCAAGGTCTTCCATGGTGACGATGCCACGGGCCGCCAGCTCAAACGCCAGCTTCCGGTCCATGCCTTCCATGCCGAGCAGGTCTTCCGCGGGCTCGCTACTTCCGAGCTTTTCTTCGGACACCAGCGCCTTGGTCAGCAGGGCATCCTTGGCGCGCTGCCGCAGGGCATTGACGATGTCTTCGTCAAACTCTTCGATGGCGAGCATTTCCTCGAGCGGCACATAGGCCACTTCCTCGAGGGAGGTGAAGCCCTCATTGACGAGGACGGCGGCGATATCCTCGTCGACGTCCAGATCGCGCATGAAGGCATCAATGAACTGGTGCGATTCAGTTTCCTGCTTGGACTGGGCATCCGCCACGGTCATGACATTCAGACGCCAACCGGTCAGCTCGGAGGCCAGACGGATATTCTGACCGCCACGGCCAATGGCCATGGCCAGCTGGTCTTCTTCGACCGCCACATCCATGGAATGGGCATCTTCATCGATCACGATGGACGCGACTTCGGCCGGCTGCAGGGCATTGATGACGTACTGCGCGGGATTGTCGTCCCAAAGCACGATGTCCACACGCTCGCCACCGAGCTCCCCGGAGACCGCCTGGACGCGCGCGCCGCGCATGCCGATACAGGCCCCCTGCGGATCGATGCGCTGGTCGTTGGTCTTGACCGCGATCTTGGCACGCACGCCCGGATCACGGGCCGCACCCTTGATCTCGATGATTTCTTCGCCGATTTCAGGCACTTCGATGCGGAAGAGCTCGATGATCATTTCCGGACGTGTCCGGGAGATCAGCAACTGCGAGCCACGGCCTTCGGCATTCACGGCAAACAGCACGGCGCGCACACGCTCCCCGATACGGAACGATTCGCGCGGCAACATCTCTTCGCGCGCCAGGTAGGCCTCGGCATTACCACCCAGGTCCAGTACCAGGCCATCGCGGGTCGTCTTCTTCACGACACCGGAAAGGATCTCGCCGACGCGATGGCGGTAAGCGTCGACGACCAGCGCGCGCTCGGCTTCGCGCACCTTCTGCACGATGACCTGCTTGGCGGTCTGGGCGGCAATGCGGCCGAACTCGATGGAGGGCACCTGCTCTTCCACGACGTCGCCGAGCGCCAGCCCCTTCTCTTCGACATCGCTGATGGCCAGCTGCATGGCGGGGATTTCGTGGTCTTCGTCGGCCACTACCGTCCAGCGGCGGAACGTGTCGTATTCGCCCGTCTTGCGATTGATGGCAACTCGCAGATCGATCTCGTCCGTGTTGTACTTCTTCTTGGTCGCGGCCACGAGCGCCTGCTCCAGCGCCTGGAAGATCACTTCACGAGAAACGCCCTTCTCGTTGCTGACCGAGTCGACCACCATCAGGATTTCTTTGGTCATGGTTGGTTCCTTTCCGGACCTCGCCTGTCAAAAGATCAAAACTTAGATACTGGGTTCCACATGGGCCTTGTCGATGGCCGCAAACGGAATGAGTACGGCAGCGCCGTCAACCAGCAATTCGACGTCGGAATCGGTGGTGCGCTGAACGATTCCCTTGTACTTGCGCCGGCCATTGAGGGGGCTCGCCAGACGCACCGACACCTCACTGCCAACGAAGCGCGCAAACTGCGGCAGGGTAAACAGGGGGCGATCCCAGCCCGGTGACGACACTTCAAGCGTGTACTCGCCGGTAATGGGATCTTCGACATCAAGAACGCCGCTGACCTGATGGCTCACCGCCGCGCAGTCATCGACACCAACGCCCTCAGGGCCGTCGATGTAGAGACGCACCACGGAGTGACGCCCCTGCTGAAAAAACTCCAGCCCCCACAGCTCGAAGCCAACCGCCTCGACGGCCGGCGCGAGCATCGCGATCAGGGACTCAACCTTCTTTGAAACAGCCATTGCGCAAATTTCTCCGGACCCCAGAAACGAAAAATGGGCGAAACGCCCACTTTCTTTCCAAAGTCTCATCCGCGCGGCCGACACTATTTCATGACATCAGAAGGCCTGCGCGGAACCTGTAAAAAAGCCCACACAAGGTGGGCTTTTTAAAGAAGCTTCTCGTCGAAAGCTTCCAAGTCCAAAAGTGGTAGCGGGGGCTGGATTTGAACCAACGACCTTCGGGTTATGAGCCCGACGAGCTACCAGGCTGCTCCACCCCGCATCAGAGGACGGCGACT
>DASSUO010000210.1:0-12511 GCA_035706925.1 Moraxellaceae bacterium | reverse complement strand
TCCTTGCTCATGGCGATCTTGTCCTGGCGTCACAGGCCGGTCTGTTGCCGGTCGGGGTCCCTTCGAGTGTCGGCGTCGGCGGGGCGGTGGGCAAGGGGCGCGGGACGGCCGGGAGCCATTACCGGAGCGGGGCGCCGACGAGTGGCGGCGGCTCCCGTCACGACGTCCTGGCACAGGTCATTCGGGTTGGCGGCAACTCCGTGTGCCGATTGAACGCAAATGCCTCGGCCACGACGGGATGTGAGTGGCCGGGGCATTGCAGGGGGGAGGCTGAGACCGGCAGGGCGCAGGGAGATGGTGACCCGGGTCGCTCCGTGCCGGTGGTGGCCTTGCGCCTCGCCTCAGCGGGCGCCTTCGGCATCCAGACTGGCGGGACCGGCGCCCAGCGCGGCAACGAACAGCAGTCCGCCGGCCATGGCGAGGTTCTTCATGAACATGATCTGTTGCATGCCGTCTGCGCCGCTGTGGAAGATGAAGCCTGCCGCCACAGTGAAGCCGGCAAGTGCCAGGGCCGTCAATCGCGTCTGGAAGCCGACGAGCAGGGCAAGTCCCCCGCCAAGCTCAAGCAGGATCACGAGCGGAAGCAGGGCGACGGGGACGCCCATCGAAGCCATGTAGGCCTGGGTGCCAGCGAAGCCCGTCACCTTGCCATAGCCTGCAATGAGGAAAATGGCCGCCATGAGTGCGCGGGCGAGCAGAACGAGGACCGTATTCAGGGCAGGCGTGGCGAGCACGGACGCGACACGGTTGTTGATGGAGCGGAAAAATTGCATGGAGGCTCTCCTGGGAGTCGAAAGTCGGCCGACAGTCTGCCGGCCAGTGGGCAGGACCCTGGCGACGCCAGGGTCGGGATTCAGAGGATTTGCGCGAATTCGTCAAATGCCGGTCGGGGATTGCGCGGATGCAGCTTTGCGTCATCGCCGTATCCAATGTTGATGAGGAAGTTCGACCGGATTGCGGTTCCGGCAAAAAACTCCTGATCGATTCCCGCATTGTCGAAGCCCGACATGGGGCCGGCATCGAGGCCAAGCGCACGCGCCGCCAGGATCAGGTACGCCCCCTGCAGCGAGCTGTTGCGCAGTGCCGTGGTCTGGATGAGCGGCGCATTGCCCTCGTACCAGGCGCGCGCGTTTGCATTCGGATAGAACGCATGCAGGTGCTCGTAGAATGCGTGATCCGCACCCACGATCACCGTGACCGGCGCCTGCATGGTCTTGTCGACGTTGCCCGGCGAAAGAAACGGCTTCAGCCGGGCCTTGGCGTCGGCGCCGCGTACGAAGACGAAGCGGGCCGGTTGCGAATTGGCCGCCGTCGGTCCCTGCACGGCCAGGGTGTAGAGCTGGCGCAGCTGATCGGTGCTGACAGGCTTGTCGAGCCAGTGGGTATGTGTGCGCGCTTCCAGGAAAAGCTGTTTGAGGGCGCGATCGTCGAGCGGGTTTTTCATGAGGCTGTTTCTCGTTCCGGGCAGTAAATCAGGAGGCTCAGGTCAAGTCCAGAAGCAGGAATTCGGCCGAGCCGTGTGCATTAAGGGTCAGTGTCGATTCGAGCGTGATGTCGGCGCCGGCGCCCGCGGGCAGCCGGACGTCATTGATCACGAGCGTTCCTTTCATCAGTTGCAGCCAGGCCGCTGTGCCATGCAGTGTGGTGGTGAGGGGCTGATCGTCTTCGAGCCGTCCCCACCACAGGTGCACGGCTTGACGGATGCGTAGAGAGCCGGCGGCACCATCCGGCGAGGCAATCAGCGTCAGGCCATGGCAGTTCGCCAGTCGGCCGCACTGATAGCCGGGCTCCGAATTGCGGGTATCGGGGTGGAGCCACACCTGTACATATTCCAGGATGTCGGACTCGCGATTGTACTCGCCATGGGTTACGCCCGTTCCCGCACTCAAAAGCTGCAGTTCGCCAGTGGTCACCCGTGCCTCGTTTCCCAAGCTGTCACAATGCGACAGGATGCCTTGTCGCACGCAAGTCAGGATTTCCATGTTGTCGTCCCAGCGGGCGGGGTCGCCCTCACCCGGATTCATGGTGGCGGTGCGAATGCCACACAGAACGGAGTCGCCGGACCGGCGGAACGACGAGAGGGCCGGCGACGAGGCCCCGGGGTTCATCTCGCCACAACCGGTTCTGGCATTCGGTTCCTGACGGGGGTGGATCGTGATCATGGAGGATCCCCGGGTTGATCCCGCCGCGTGGCGCGGCGGACCGAGACAACAGTGGCTTCGATGAGGATGAAGCCTAGTTTTGTTCCTGCATTCTGATTAGTCTGTTCTCGCGAAATTGACTGTTCCGGAAAGCGGAACAATGTCGGGAATCCGGAAATGAGGGCCATGCATGGATCTCAATGACATTGCTGTCTTTGAAAAGGTCGTGAGCGAGGGGAGTCTTACCGCGGCGGCCAGTCGGCTGAACCAGCCGAAGAGTTCGGTCAGTCGTGCCCTTTCCCGGCTGGAGGCCGACCTGGGGGTTCGTTTGCTGCAGCGGACCACCCGCAAGCTGCATCTGACCGAGGCAGGGCAGCTGTTCTTTGACCGGACCCGGCGCGTGCTTGGAGAGCTTCGCGATGCAGAGCAGGCGGTGACGCGGCTGCAGGAGGCGCCGCGCGGACATCTGCGCATGACCATGCCGGTGGAGCTCGGCATGAAGTTCATGGGGCGCGTGGTGGCCGAGTTCATGCTCCGTCATCCGGATGTGACCATCGAAGTGGAGCTATCCGGGCGACTCGTCAATCTGGTGGAAGAGGGCTTCGACCTCGCCCTTCGCATCGGCGAATTTCGCGATTCGTCACTGGTGGCGCGACGGATGGGGAACCTCTCCGGGCGTTTCTTTGCGAGCCCGGCCTATGTGGGGCGCCATGGAATGCCCCGCAAGCCAGAGGATCTTGTGTCGCACGAACTCATCCTGTTCATGCAGACCAAGGAGAATACCGTGCAGCTGTTCCGGCAGCCTGTACGACGTGAGGAGCTGGAGCCGGCGTGCCGCCTGACCGTGAAGGGGCGCCTGACGGTCAACAACAGCAGCATGGCCGTCGACGCCGCCGTGGCGGGCCTGGGAGTTGCCCTCGTACCCGGCTTCCTCTGTGCCGACGCCGTGTCGTCAGGGCAGTTGCTGGCCGTGCTTCCGGAGTATCGTGTCTGTCATGGAGGCCTTTACGCCATGTATCCCAGTCGCGAGCATATGCCTGTGGCCCTGCGCATGTTCCTCGATTTTCTCGGTGAACGGATGCAGGAGCATCCCTGGTTTGAATGAGCGGCACTGACCGCGGAACCGCACGAATGCCCATTGAATACCTTCGCCGGATTTCCGGACATGAGCGGACGCCCCGGGCGAATCGCGATCTGGGCATGACACTGGCCTTCGTTGCCGGTGCGGCCAATGCCGGGGGCTTCCTCGCCGTAGGGAAGTACACATCGCACATGACGGGGATGGTTTCCTCCACGGCCGATCATCTGGCGCTGGGGGACTGGGGCCTGGCCCTGGGTGGTGCGCTGTCGGTCCTCGGGTTCCTGTCCGGGGCCATGACGTCTGCCCTGCTCATCAATTGGGCGCGTGACCATCACCTGAAAAGCCAGTATGCACTTCCGCTGCTGGTGGAAGCATTGCTGCTGATGGTATTCGGTGAGCTGGGTCCGGTCCTCTGGCAGCATCCGCATCAATGGATATCCGTGACGGTGCTGCTGCTCTGCTTCATGATGGGGTTGCAGAATGCCATCATTACCAAGATTTCGAAGGCGGAAATCCGCACCACCCATGTCACGGGACTGGTGACTGATATCGGCATCGCGCTGGGTCGACTGCTTTACTGGCGCGGCCATCCTGCTCCCGATGAGGCGTTGCACCAGACGCGACAGCGTCTCGGGCTTCATGCCACGCTGCTCGGCATGTTCTTTGCCGGCGGTCTTGCCGGAGCGCTCGGCTTCAAGCACATCGGTTATCCGACCGTGCTGCCGCTCGCATTCATGCTGCTGATGCTGTCGCTGGTCCCCGTCCTGGATGACCTGCGCCTTACCCGGCGCTCATAGGGCAACTGTCGGGGTCGATGGTGCCGCGCGCCCTGCGGGAGCCAGGAAACCCTCTGCCGGTGTCGCGGAATCGCAGCTGACCGTGGCCAGAGTGAACGCCGGTGCCGGCCTACCCAGTAGGTAGCCTTGCTGCAAATGCAGCCCCAGTGCCTGCAGGGCTTCCGCTTCCTCGGGCTCCTCGATGCCCTCCGCAATCACGTGACAGCCCAGTCGTTCGGCAATGTCACGGATGAAGCGCACGAATTCCCTCTTGATGCGATCCTGATGCAGCTTCTCGACAAAATGGCGATCAATCTTGACGTAGCCCGGCGTGACTTCCGACCAGAGACGCAGTCCTGAGTAGCCGGCGCCCAGATCGTCAATCGCGATCTCGAATCCCATGCCTGCATAGTGCCGGGTGGCCCGGGCGAGGAGATCCATGTCAGGCGTGGGATCATGCTCGGACAGCTCAATCACCACCCGGGACGGAGACAGTCCTTCGCGCTCCAGCAGGCGCAGGGTTTCCCCACGAGGCTGGCGAGGATCTGTCAGGGTCAGCGGGCTGACGTTGAGGAACAGCTTGCCAGGCAGCTTGTGCTGGACAAATTGCTGGATGGCAAGTTCACGGCAGAGGTATTCCAGTTCGGCTAGCATGTGGGCATGGCGTGCGGTCGTGAACAGCGCTGTTGCGCTGTGCAGTACTGACTCGACAGGGCCTCGCACAAGAGCCTCGTAGCCCAGGATGCGTTGCGCACGCGTATCCATGATGGGCTGAAAGTGGATGTGTAGTTCGCGTTGAAGCAGGAGTCGCTGCAACTCATTGGCATGCATGATCATGGTGCACCTCGGTAACTGGACCGGAAAACGGCAAATCCCGGAGTGGCCCCCGGGGATGACATGCTGGAGCGTCTTTGTGCCGTTTTATTGGCAGGATCATGACGTTTTCATTGCGCTATCCGGTGTCGACGGGTGCGCAAGGCACAGGGCGGAAACAGTTTTCTCAATGGACGATGCAAGAGTGAAAAAATTTCGGGCACTGATTTGCGCGGCACTCATGGGGCTGGCGCATTCGGCCGGGGCAGCGGAGTGGCAGGCCACGGCGGGCGCCGACGTGCGCTGGTTCGACTGGCGCGAGTATCAGGGCGGGCACCAGCTGTTGATGGAGCGAGGACCGCTCGCGGCACCGAGCCTCGGGATTGCCGTTTGGCAGGAGGGCTGGTTCGCGCGCGTGGATTCGGTCTGGGGCGGCGGGATGACCCGGTACGATGGTCACCTTCAGAGCGGACCGGCCTATAGTGCGAGATCATGGGAAGAAATCCTGGATACGCACTGGCGGGCAGGGTGGCAGGGAGAGACGTTGTCGTTCAATGCCGGGCTGCTGCAACGGGATTGGCGACGATTTATCGAGGGGAGCACGACGGTTTCCTCTGCCGAGGAGCGATATCGCTGGCGAATTGCCACGGTCGGGGGATCGCTGCGGCTGTCAGGGATGGGAGAGCCGCGGCTTTCCCTGGACATTGGGATGCCGGTGGAGCGACACCAGACGGTGTATTCCCGCCAGTTCGACCGGTTCTATCTGGAGCCTGGCAATGGCGTGTGGTGGCGCATGGCCGGTTCCTGGGCGCTGCCAAAGGATGCGCGCTTCAGTCTTGAGCCCTGGTATCAGGAGCAGCATCTGGCGGACTCCGCCTCGGTCACCCTGACACGTAACGGAGTAGCGCAGCCCTTCCAGGCCTATCAGCCCCAATCTGTGCGGCGTGAGCTGGGCGTGACCCTGCGTTTTCTTCTCGGCGCCACGCATTGACAGGGCATACGAGGGATGTGATGTGCCCCAAAGAAAAAGCCCGCGACTTGCGGGCTTTTTCTTTGGGGCCGATTTGATCAGCGTTCAATCGGCAGCGCCATGGGGTTGGGCAATTGTGGTGCCAGGCCCAGGAGTCGCGCTTGAAGCTCGTGATGATTGGGCGCCCTGACGGTGATATGGCCAAGCTTGCGACCTTCGCGCTCGCCTTTGCCGTACAAATGCAGGTGCGTGTCGACGCCGCCGAGTATCTCCGCCGTAGCCGGATGCTGGCCGATGATGTTGATCATGGCAGTGGGTTGCGGACAGGTTGTAGATCCCAGCGGGAGGCCGGCCACTGCCCGCACGTGGTTCTCGAACTGGGAGCAGTGTGCGCCCTCGATGGTCCAGTGTCCGGAGTTGTGTACGCGAGGGGCCGTTTCATTGGCCACGAGTCCGTTGCGGGTCTCGAACATCTCCAGCGTCAGGGCGCCGACATGTCCGAGGTCCTGGGCGATGGCGCTGATATAGCGCTCTGCCGCGAGCTGCACGTCTTCTTCGACAAACGGCGCAGGCGCGATGGAGTGCGAGAGAATGCCGCGGTGATGGACGTTCTCCGTCAACGGATAGCAGGCCATCCGGCCCTCGCGGCTCCGCACGGCAATGATCGAGAGTTCCCGCTTGAAGTGGATGAATTCTTCGGCAATCAGGGGAGCCTGTGCGCCGAGTTGCGCCCAGCAGGCGGAAATTTGCGTGGCATCCTTGAGCAGGAACTGGCCCTTGCCGTCATAGCCCATGGTGACGGTCTTGATCACGAGGGGCAGTCCGAGCGTGGTGACGGCCTGGTGCAGGTCGGCCTCGCTGCGGATTTCCGCGAAGCGGGCCGAGGGGATGTTCAGGCGGGCAAACAGCTGCTTTTCATTGAGCCGGTTTTGCGACACCGCCAGTGACTTTACGCCGGGGTACAGCGGCTTGCGTGCGGCGACTCGCTCAACCCAGGCCACCGGAATGTTCTCGAACTCGTACGTGAACACATCGGCACTCTCGATGAAGGCATCGAGGCTTTCGGGCGAATTGACGGCATCTCCGAAGACCGGGCCGAGTCCGGCCGAGGGGCATTCAGGCGTCGACTCATAAAAGCTGAAGGCGAGGTCCAGCGGATAGCCGGCAAGCGCCATCATGCGGCCGAGTTGCCCGCCCCCGAGGACGCCGATACGCAAACGGCTCATGCCGGGTTCCCCGGAACCGGATTGGCCAGCACCTTGTCGGTCTGCTCCTCGCGGAACTTCTCGATGGCCGGGAGAAAGCGGGGGTGCTTGCCACAGAGTATCTGCACCGACAGCAGTGCGGCATTGATGGCGCCGGCCTTGCCGATCGCGAGTGTGCCGACGGGCACGCCTCCAGGCATCTGGACGATGGACAGCAGGGAGTCCAGCCCGTTCAGGGCCTGGGACTGAACCGGGACGCCGAGCACCGGCAGGGACGTCTTGGCAGCACACATGCCGGGAAGATGGGCGGCACCGCCCGCGCCGGCAATGATGACTTCAATACCGCGACTCCGGGCCGATCCGGCATAGTCGAAGAGCTTGTCCGGGGTGCGGTGGGCCGAGACGACTTCCGTCTCGAACGGAACGCCCAGTTGGGTAAGGGTGTCCGCGGCGTGTTGCATCGTGGCCCAGTCTGACTGGGATCCCATGATGATGCCGACCAATGCTGTCATGTCCTGTTCCTCACGGCCTGCGGCCCCGGAAAAACGCGCCATTTTCCGTGTCCCCGGACACTTGTCAAACCCGGGTTGACATGGCCCGACGGTCCGGCGCCCAACGGGGAGCTTCCGGGTGGCCAGGGGCTTAGGGGCAGGTCATGTGAGGCGTCCGGGGCGGTGAGTGGCCAGGGCGGGACGGTGCGCCTTCAGCCGGCCGTCTGGTTGACCAGGAGGTTGATGACTGCGGCGGCCAGGCCCATGAGGGCGATTACGGCAACCATCAGGCCCAGGAATATCCAGGCGGGACGGAAGCTGGCCGGCATGGGTTCGCGGGGAAACTCTTCATCAGACATGGATTTTCTCCCTCGGGGGTCAGCCCCGGAACATGAAATATACCGCACCTGTCATGCAGAGTGCGGCCCAGACAAAGTCCAGCTTGAAGGGTTCCCTCATGTAAAAGACGGCGAAGGGGATGAACACCGAGAGGGTGATCACCTCCTGCATGATCTTGAGCTGGCCCAGGCTGAGCTGGCTGTGGCCGATGCGGTTGGCCGGCACCATGAGGAGGTATTCAAAAAAGGCGATGCCCCAGCTGAACAGGACGGCCCAGGGCAGGGCGCGGTGCTGGAGGTTCCTGAGATGGGCATACCAGGCAAACGTCATGAATACGTTGGAGCAGACCAGCAGCAGGGCCGTCTGCAGCGGCACCGGAAGGGTGGGCATGTCGTGATCCTCTGGAGAGCGACAAATTCTCGGGGAGGGAGAAAAGGGCGGCAAGTGTGCGGTGACGGCGGCGAACGACTTTGCGAGAATGGCGGTCTGACCTGCCTGCCGGAATCCTCTCCTCATGATTGCCCTCTGGGCCCTGTTCTGGTCGGTGTGCCTGATGCGGCGTGGCCCCGACGACGTGCCGTACTCGCTCCCCTTGCTCGCCCTCGCGATCGCACTGTCGGTCGGACTGGGCGTCGTCACGCAATTCCTGTCGGGTTCCGAATCGCTGCCGGGTATGGCGGCCGTACTGATCTCGCCCGTGGTAGATGCCCTCGCCCTCTGGGCACTGCTGGCGTTCAAGCGACAGGAGCCGCTGTTTGTCCCGTCGCTGACGGCCGTATTCGGCGCTGACCTGCTGCTCGGGCTATTTGCCCTGCCCCTCGTCCTGGCGTCGCATTTTGTCGGCGAATCTCCCTTGCTGCCCGTTGTCGTGTTCGGCCAGATGCTGCTGGTGGGCTGGAACCTCGGTGTGCGGGGATTCATCTACCATCGCAGTGCCCATATCGGCATTGTCCAGGCTAACGTGCTGGCACTGACACTGTTCGTGCTGAACATCTTTTTCGTCGTCAAACTCTTTCCCGAATTGCTGGGCCCGGCGGGCCCGCACTGACATCAGGGCTTTCTCCATGCACATTCATATCCTGGGCATCTGTGGCACCTTCATGGGCTCTCTCGCGGTGCTGGCCAAGGAGCTCGGCTACAAGGTGACGGGGTCCGATGCCAACGTCTATCCGCCCATGAGTACGCAGCTCGAGGCCCAGGGCATTACGCTCATGCAGGGTTATGACCCCGCGCATCTCGAGCCGCGCCCGGATCTGGTGGTGATCGGCAATGCCATGAGTCGTGGCAATGTGGCGGTGGAACATGTTCTGAACGAAGGCATTCCCTATACCTCCGGGCCCGCCTGGCTGGCACAACACGTCCTCCAGGGGCGCCATGTCATTGGCGTGGCGGGCACTCATGGCAAGACCACGACGACAACCATGGTGGCGTGGATTCTTGATCAGGCTGGTCTCGCACCGGGGTTCCTGATCGGGGGCGTCCCCAAGGGATTTTCTGCCAGTGCGCGCCTGGGTGGCGGCAAGTTTTTTGTGGTCGAGGCGGACGAATACGATTCGGCTTTTTTCGACAAGCGCTCCAAGTTCATTCATTACGCGCCGATGACGGCAATCCTGAATAACCTCGAATTTGACCACGCAGACATTTTCGAGGACCTCGACGCCATCAAGAAGCAGTTCCACCACCTGGTCCGCACCATTCCCGGCCGTGGTCGCATCATTGTTCCCGCGGACGACGCGAATCTCGCCGACGTGCTGGCCAGGGGCGCCTGGACGCCGGTAGAGCGGTTCACGGTCGACCAGCGACGGGACGGGGCGGCGTGGCGCGCGGAGAGTCTGGTGCCCGATGGCTCGTCGTTCGCGGTATATCGCGGAGACGACAAGGTGGGCGAGGTTCACTGGACCATGACCGGCCGTCACAGTGTGAACAACGGTCTCGCGGCCATCATGGCAGCAGAGCATGCGGGCGTCACCCCCGCCGTTGCCTGCGCGGCCCTTTCCGCTTTTCCGGGCGTCAAGCGGCGTATGGAAGTGGTGGGGCATGTGAGGGGCGTAACCGTATACGACGATTTCGCGCATCATCCGACGGCTATCGCCACCACGCTGGAAGGACTGCGTCGCAAGGTCGGCACCGGACGAATCATTGCCGTGATCGAGCCACGATCCAATACGATGCGCCTGGGGGCGCACAAGGACAGCCTGGCACCTTCGGTCGTCAGCGCCGACCAGGTCATCTGGTATCAGCCGGAAGGGTTGAACTGGGATCTCGGGCCGGTGGTGACCGCCAGTCCGGTGCCGGCGGTTGTACTGGGCTCCATCGATGCCATCATCGACAAGGTGGTGGCCGAGGCCCGGCCCGGAGACCAGGTGGTGATCATGAGCAATGGCGGATTCGGTGGCATCCACCAGCGACTGGTGGCGGCACTCGCGACCTGACGGGTGCAGGTCAACGTCCTGCCGCACAACAAGAAGCCTCGCCAGTTCGCGGGGCTTTTTCATGGGGCCGGGGACTCATTTGTATTCAGTCGGCTTGTCGAGGTGTACCACGTCGGACCGCCGCTTGCGCATGCGGATATTGAGCATTTCCACTCCCAGCGCGAAGGCCATGGAGAAGTACACGTAGCCCTTGGGTACGTGGTAGCCCAGTCCGTCGACCATCAGCACCATGCCGATCATGACGAGGAAGGACAGCGCCAGGATCTTGATGGACGGATGGCGGTCCACGAAGTCGCCAATCGGCTTGGCGGCAAACATCATGACACCGACGGCCGCGACGATGGCGGCCACCATCACGGGGACATGCTGCGACAGCCCGACGGCGGTGATCACGGAGTCGAGCGAGAAGACGATGTCGATCACGGCGATCTGCAGGATGACTGACATGAAGCCGGACTCCGTCATGTGGCGGGCCGTGGTTTCCTCGACCTGTTCCTCGGCTTCCACCGATTCGAAGATTTCCGTCGATGCCTTCCAGAGGAGGAAGAGGCCCCCGGCAATCAGGATCAGGTCACGCCCGGAAATTTCGTTGCCGAGCAGCACGAACAACGGGGCCGTGAGCCGCATCACCCAGGCCAGCGAGAGCAGCAGCAGGATGCGCGTGACCATCGCGAGTGCGAGACCGAATATGCGGGCTTTTTGCCGAAGGCGTTCCTCGACCTTGTTGACGAGAATGGTCAGGAAAATGATGTTGTCAATCCCGAGGACGATCTCGAGGAACGTCAGGGTGACCAGGGTGACCCAGGCCTGCGGATCGGTGATCCATTCCAGCATTGCAACGACTCCCGATTGAGGGGGCGGAATCTTCCCGGCCCCCTCCGGGGCTGTCAATCCGGACAGGGCGGGAGCCGCTCTGCCACGTTAGGCGCGAATGCCCTTGCGCGCCAGTGGAAAGTCAGCGGGGAGGCCTCCGCCGCGGTGGCAAGCGGAGGCCTGCAGGCAGCCGGATATGTCAGGCGAAATGGCAGACGTAATCCAGGGTATCCAGCGTCTCGATTTCGAAGGAGGAGTTGCCCGGAACGTCAAACGACTGGCCGCCCTGGTACTCCTTCCACTCCGCCTCGCCCTTCAGGCGCACACGGCAGCGGCCGGCATTCAGCTCCATGATTTCTGGCGCCCCCGTGTTGAAGACCAGGCTGGACGGGAGGATGACGCCCACGCTCTTGCGGGTGCCGTCGGCAAACAGGACGGTGTGGCTCACGCACTTGCCGTCGAAATAGACATTGGCTTTCTTGACGACGCTGACGTTGTCGAACTGGCTCATGGCCGGGCTCCTGAGTGGATGGGCGGTGGGCCCGACGGCGGAACACGACCCGTCCGGTCGGGAGGCGGATTCTAGGGGGTGCGGGCGCATCGGCAAAGCGTGCGGCGGAGGCTGTTTCCCGGGGCAGGCGTTTCCCGCCTGTCACCAGTCGGCAATCCACGTGTCAACGGGGTGAAATGGTGGCCTGACAACATCGGGGCATGATGCTGTCATCCGCGGGCTCTTTGCTGCAGGCGTTCCGTCGCCCTGGCTACCTCCAGTCGGCGGCCCCGCTGGCGCTGCATGACCTTGATACCGGCGACCTGGTGCTCTTCTCCGGCCGTACGCCGGCGGCAAGGCTGGTGCAGGGCGTAACGGGCAGTTACTGGTCCCATGTGGGGTTGATCGTACGTCTGCCGGGAGAGGACGAGCCCCTTCTCTGGGAATGCACGCGGGCCAGCCAGGTGGCGGACATCCTTTACGGCCAGCCGCTGGACGGTGTGCAGCTCGTATCGCTGTCCGCCAAGGTGGAGGCCTACAGCGGAGAGGTGGCCATCAGGCGCCTGCTCGATGCCGGGGCAGGGCATACGCGTTACCAGCGTCTGCAGCCATTGATGCGTGACTGGCATGCACGGCCCTACTGTAACTTCGCCGTCAAGCGCCTGCGGGTGTGGGGGGGCGGCAAGAAGGCCGCGCACTGGCGCCACGGGGGATTTTGCAGCGAGTTCGTGGCCGAAGTGTACAAGCGACTCCGGCTGCTGCCGCGCGGTTTGCGCACGCAGGACGTGGTGCCGCGCGATTTCAGCCCCGACACGGGGTTGCCGCTGTTGCGCGGACAATTGTCTCCCGTTTGTCTGCTTCGGCTTTGATTCGGCGGTTCAGCGGTTCAGCGGTTCCCTTATGCGGAGGTGTGGAGGTGTGCAGGTGCGGCATCCCGGAAGTCCGGTGCTCGAGTGGTCC